>CAVOAA010000009.1:0-29988 GCA_963693555.1 Dehalococcoidia bacterium
GCCTTGGGCGAATGGTGCGCCCGCGACCTTGCCGGACACACCTACCGCGCCTTCACCACCGTGCTGAGCTATTCGGCGGCGCCCGGTGAGAAGGTTGAGATCGAACGGCCCGTGGACTATTTCCTGAAGGTGCTGGGAGGGAATGTTGATCACAAGATGGTCGCCGAACGAGGACGGGCTGCGGGATTGGAGATAATCGACGATCCAAGGATGATGGTCCGCGGTTTTGCCATGTACGTCAAAAATAAGCTGGACGAATTGGCCGACGACCATATCATGGGCACGCTCGTCGGCGGTATGCGGCTCATCGACTACCTGCCCACACGCACCTTCGAGTTGATCATCCACACCATGGACCTGGCCAAGTCTCTGGGCATGGAGGCCGAACCGCCGGAAAGGGGTATGGCGGCGACCTTGGAGATACTCGGGCAGTTGGCCTTATACCGGGGGCACGGGTCCGATCTGGTCATGGCTGTCACTGGGCGTCAGGGCTTGCCGAACGGCTTCACGGTGCTCAGTTAGCGGCCATCAAGGGTGCCTGTGACACCGGCGCAACCCCTCTGCCGCGTTGCCCGGTACAGGGCCGTATGCTATAATCCCACCAACGTAAAAGAAGAGAAGAGAGAGAAGCAACACACACCTGATGTTAGACGGAGATACCAAAACACGGATCATCAAGGAATACCAGGTTAACGATAAGGATACAGGCTCACCTGAAGTCCAAGTCGCCGTGCTTACGGAAAATATCAAACAACTCACGGAACACCTGCGGGAACACAAGAAGGACGTCCACTCACGGCGCGGGCTTCTTGGCATGGTTTCCCAGCGGCGTAGACTCCTCAAGTACCTCGACGCAGAAGACGTAAACCGCTACCAGACACTCATCAGCCGGCTTGGTCTTCGGCGTTAATTCCCCTCAGAACAACACCCTACATGGGTGTTGTTTTCGTCTAGCTCTCACCCCCATCTATCGATTGCGCACGTTATTTTTTGCGAGGTTGCCCTAGGCACATTATGGCTACACAATTAGCTACCCCCATGTCGGTCACAAGCCAGATCGACGGCAAAACCCTTACCCTTGAAACAGGGAGATTGGCCAATCAGGCCCACGGCAGTGTGACTGTCACTTTCGGCGAGACCATCGTTCTTGTCACCGCAGTGATGTCCAGCCGGCCCCGAGCAGAGGACATTGACTTCCTCCCGCTGACAGTCGATTACGAAGAGCGGATGTACTCCGTAGGCAAGATCCCCGGGAGTTTCTTTCGGCGTGAAGGCCGACCCGGACAAGACGGCATCCTAGCCTCACGACTGACCGACCGTTCCATCCGGCCCCTGTTTCCAAAGGGCCTGCACAACGATATTCAGATTACTATGACTATCCTCTCCTCCGACCAGGAGAACCCGCCCGAAGTTCTGGGCATGATTGGCGCTTCGGCCGCCATCGCCATCTCCCAGATTCCTTTCAACGGCCCCATCGCTTCCTGCCGCATCGCCTACTTGGACGGGCAGTACGTCATTCACCCGACCTACGAGCAGACCAAGGAAAGCACACTCAGCATGGTGGTCAGCAGTTCCCGCGACGCCATCTTGATGGTTGAGGCAGGCGCCAACGAAGTCTCAGAAGAAGTCATTTTGGAAGCCATCGTCAAGGCCCAAGAGGCCAACGCCGTGACCATCGCGCTGATCGATGACCTGACCAACAAGGTCGGCAAGCCCAAGGCCTCGGTCGAATATGACTCGGCCGCTGCCGACGCCATCATCGCCAAGATTAAAGACGTGGTCGGCTCCCGCTGGAGCGACCTGCTCAGCAAGAACCCCGGCATGTACGAGATGGACGAGGGCGAGCACGAGATTTCTGCCCTGGTCACCGAAGCCCTGAAAGACGATTACTCCAAGAACGCCATCGGAGACGGCTTCAAAGCCGTGTTCCGTGAGGCCGTACGCGGACGCATCCTGCAGGAACACGTTCGTTCCGACGGACGCGCGCTGGACCAGGTCCGGCCGATCACCTGCGACACCGGCATCCTGCCCCGCACCCACGGCACAGGACTGTTCACCAGAGGCGAGACTCAGGTCTTGTCCATCGTCACGGTGGGTTCCCTGAGCTTGAAGCAGACCATCGACTCCGTCGGCCCCGATAACACCCGACGGTTCATGCACCATTACAACTTCCCGTCCTACTCGACCGGCGAAGCTCGGCGGGCAATGTCCCCGGGACGCCGCGAGATTGGACACGGCGCATTGGCCGAACGGGCCATCATGCCCGTCCTTCCTTCAGAAGACGACTTTCCCTACGCCATCCGGATCGTTTCCGAGTGCCTCAGCTCCAACGGCAGCACGTCGATGGGTAGCGTTTGTGGCAGCTCGTTAAGCCTGATGGACGCCGGCGTCCCGATCAAAGCCCCGGTGGCCGGTATCGCCATGGGCCTGATTACCGGCGATGATGGCCAGTACGCCATCCTCAGCGACATCCAGGGTCTGGAAGACTTCCTGGGTGACATGGACTTCAAAGTGGCGGGCACCGACAACGGTGTTAACGCCCTTCAGATGGACGTCAAGACCACGGCCTTGACCCCTGCGATCTTGAAGGAAGCCTTGGAGCAAGCGCGCCAGGGCCGTCTGCACATCATGGGCAAGATGAACGAAACCATCTCCGAAGTCCGCGGTGAGATGAGCGAACACGCGCCCAAGATGATCCGCTTGAAGATTGAAGTCAGCAAGATCGGCGCGCTCATCGGTCCTGGTGGCCGGGTGATCCGGGCCATCATCGAAGAGACCGGCACCACCATCAACGTGGAAGACGACGGCTCAGTGACCATCGGCGGCGTCGATTCCGCGATGCTGGCGCTGGCCGAATCCAAGGTCGACGCGCTGACCCGCGAGTTGGCCATCGGCGACATATTCACCGGCAAGGTGGTACGACTCACCAACTTCGGCGCCTTCGTGGAACTGGTCCCCGGTAAGGATGGCCTGATCCGCAACGGCGACCTCGGCGATATGGAAGAAGACCTGGCCGAGGGTCAAGAACTCACGGTAATCATCCGTGAGATCGACTCCCAGGGACGGGTCAACCTGTCCCGCAAGGCCCTGTTCGGTGACGACAACCCGTCGGAACCCCGGCCTCCCGCTCCCAGCGGCGGTTTCAACCGTGGCGGCGATAGGGGCGGCGATCGTGGCGGTCGTGGACCCGGCGGACCTGGACGTGGACCTGGCGGCGACCGTGGTGGTCCTCCTGGCCGAGGCCCCGGTGGCCCCGGTGGCCCCGGTGGTCCCGGTGGTCCCGGTGGTCCCGGACGCGGTCCAGGCGGTGGATCTGGTGGCGGAGGACGCTTCCAAGGCGGCCGCTAGCCCGGACACCTCTTAACTAGCAATCCAAAGTCCCGATGGTCCATGTTCCATGAACCATCGGGACTTTTATTTTTCCCGGATTCAGGCTGCGTGCTATCATCAGGAGTGGACTGGCTTGATGGGTTTGGCGTGGTTGATGAGAGGAGGCGGGTTAAAAACCCGCGCCTACGTCTCTCATGCTGAAGCCCACCACTACCGCTCGTCCTGAGCCTGTCGAAGGGCCGGCATCAGTCATGCTGGCGATAGCAAACCCTCCCCGTTAGGAGCAATCATGGCGGATATAAAAGTGGTGATCAGCGGCATAACCGGCAGGATGGGCGTGGAAGCGGTTGCTGCCGTCAGCCGGGAAGATGGACTGCTGCTGTCCGGCGGGACCTGTGCCAGCGACCGTGGCTCCAGCCTGGCAACCGCCAATGGCGACGTCCCCCTTTCCACAGACCTGGATTCGCTGCTGGAAAAGACTAAACCCGACGTGCTAGTCGACTTCACCAACGCCGCTGTGGGCATGGACGCCGCGGCCAAGGCTGCCGCCCGGAAGATAAACATCGTCATGGGCGCCAGCGGGTTCTCCGAAGACCAACTAAAGCAGCTCGACGCCATGGCCAACGACAACGGCGTCGGTATCATAGTCGCGCCCAACTTCGCCCTGGGGGCGGTGATCCTCAAGAAGCTGGCTGAGCAGGCAGCGCCTTATTTCGACTACGTGGACATCATCGAGTCCCACCACGAAGCCAAGATCGACTCGCCGTCCGGGTTTGCGCTCAACCTGATGCGCAGCCTGGGAGAGAACAAGCAGTTTACCCGCAACCAGCCGGAGAAAGAGAACCTGCCCAATACCCGGGGCGGGGAATACAACGGGATATCGGTCCACAGCATACGCATGCCCGGCAAGAGCGCCCATCATGAGGTGATCTTTGGCGCGGCGGGGCAGACCGTAACCCTGCGTCATGACACCCTAGACCGTAGCTGCTACATGCCTGGCGTGGTGCGGTGCATCCGCGACGTTGTGACCCGTCCGGGCCTTGTGATAGGCTTGGAGAACGTGCTCGGGCTTTAAGCCCGTTTTAGGCATGAAATTCAGAGTAAAAAGAGTACTTCTTGTGCAGGACCTAACCATCGCCGTCGTGGGCGCCACCGGAGCCGTTGGCGCCGAATTCCTCCGCATCGTTGAATCCCGCTATTCCAGCTTGCCCAAGTTGAAGTTGTTGGCTTCCAACCGCTCGGCAGGCAAGGTCATAACCGTTGGCGGGCAGGAACTCGTGGTGGAAGAAGCGACCGAGAAGTCATTTGACGGCGTGGATGTGGCGTTCATATCGGCCAGTTCAGAGGTCAGCCACAAACTTGCCCCGGCGGCAGTCGCTGCAGGCGCGGTGGTGATTGACGACGGCTCAGCCTTCCGCATGGAAGACACAGTGCCGCTGGTCGTGCCTGAGGTGAACGGCGCGGATGTCGAATGGCACCAGGGGATCATATCCATACCGAACTGCTCCACCACTCCGTTGGTGATGGTTGCCCATCCGCTGCACCAGGGGAACTCCATCAAACGTATCGTGGCCGACACCTACCAGTCGGTCTCCGGCGCCGGCGGCGGGGCCATGGCCGACCTGCGGGAGCAATCGGAGCGGCTGCTGAACGCAGACTCCAACACCAGCAAGGTGGAGAAAGGTCAGATCGCCTACAACGTGGTGCCTCAGATCGACCGGTTCCTGGACTCTGGCTACACCTTTGAAGAACAGAAGATGCGGCAGGAGTCGCAGAAGATACTGCACGCCCCGGAGATACAGATATCGGCCACCTGCGTGCGGGTGCCGGTCTACATCTCCCATTCGGCATCGGTGCACATAGAATTCACCCGGCCCATGGACGTTGCCGAGGCCAGGGAGCTTCTGGCGGCGATGCCCGGCCTAACTGTGTTGGACAACACAGAGAATGGCGAGTACCCCATGCCCTGGGACGTGGCTGGCGAAGACGACGTTTTTGTTGGGCGGATCAGGCAAGATATGTCCCACCCCAACGGCCTGGTCATGTGGATAGTCTCGGACAACCTGCGCAAAGGCGCGGCGCTGAACTCATTACAGATCGCCGAAGAGCTGGTCTCTCGAGGACGGTTGAAGCCAAAGCACACCAGTGGAGTGACCAGCTAGGGCCGTAAATCGGCGGTTGGGGCACTCCGGAAGACGGCCATAACCTGGCCGTTTTTTCTTGCCTGACTCCAGGGGATGCGATGTCAGGTATTCACGGGTATAATGCAACGAATCCAAAGGCCGGGCGCCTTGTAGATGTAATTCCAAAGCAGCGGCCCCGGATGCCTATTAGAGGCAATTACAGGAGGCAGACATGGCAGAGATAGGAAGGCTACTCACAGCGATGGTCACTCCCTTTGACGAGAAGGGTGAGGTCGACTTTGAGCAGGCTAAGAAGCTCGCCCATGCCCTCTTGGATTCCGGCAGTGACGGCGTCGTTCTGTCCGGTACCACCGGCGAGTCGCCCACGCTGACCACCGACGAGAAGATGCGCCTCTTTAGTGAGGTTAAACAGTCGATTGGCGACAAGGGCGTGGTCATAGCCGGTACTGGCACTTACAGCACCGCTGAGAGCATCGAGCTCAGCCAGGAAGCAGAGAAACAGGGCGTCGACGGCCTGCTGTTGGTCGTGCCCTACTACAACAAACCCCCGCAAGAGGGGATCTACCAGCATTTCAAGGCGATCGCGGGCAATACCAACCTACCTTGCATCGTCTACAACATTATGGGCCGCACCGGCGTTAACATGACCGACGAAACGACGATTCGGCTGAGCCAGATCGACAACATAGTCGGGACCAAGGAAGCCAGCGGCGACATGAACCAGATCGCCCGCATCATCCAAGGCACTGGGCCCGATTTCAAGGTCTGGAGCGGTGATGACAACCAAACGTTCTTGATCATGTCGATGGGCGGTTACGGCGTCGTCAGCGTGGTCTCCCACCTGGTGGGGAACCAGATCAAGCATATGATGGGTCTGATTCTGGAGGGCGATGTTGAAGGCGCTGCCGCCGAGCACCGCCGGCTGCTCCCCATCTTCCTGGGCATGTTCAACGAGTCCAACCCGATTCCCGTGAAGTACGCGGTGAACCAGGTAGGCATAAAAGTCGGCGACCCCAGGCTCCCCATGATCCCGCCCAGCGAGAAAGCCATGGCCCATGTGGATAAGCTGCTGGCCGATTACGACATCGACCTCCCGGTCTCAGCCTAACAACCAATCGGCAAACGGCAACCATCTATAAATCATAGGGGCGGGTTTCTAACCCGCCCTGTTTGCTGTAAACCAAGGTTTCTATTGGACAGGCCTCTGCCAGATCGCCAAGCCTTCTCGTTTCTCACAACCGTGCTGGCAAGAGAAAGGGGCAGGTTAGAAACCTGCCCCTACGCAATATCCTGTCTAGTCGCAAACCGAAGCCCTAATGGATAGCAGATGTCTGCCAATCGTAGGGGCGGGTTTCTAACCCGCCCTGTTTGCTGTAAACCAAGGTTTCTATTGGACAGGTCTTTGCCAGATCGCCAAGCCTTCTCGTTTCTCACAACCGTGCTGGCAAGAGCAAGGGGCAGGTTAGAAACCTGCCCCTACGCAATATCCCGTCGGGTCGCAAACCGAAGCCCTAGTGGATAGCAGATGTCTGCCAATCGTAGGCGCGGGTTTCCAACCCGCCGTGGTTGTCGTAAACGAGGTTTCTATTGGACAGGCCTTTGCCAGACCGCCAAGCCTTCTCGTTTCTCACAACCGTGCTGGCAAGAGAAAGCGGCAGGTTAGAAACCTGCCCCTACGCAATATCCCGTAGGGTCGCAAACCGAAGCCTTAGTGGATAGCAGATGTCTGCCAATCGTAGGGGCGGGTTTCTAACCCGCCCTGTTTGCTGTAAACCAAAGTCTGGGCGGACAGTCCTTTGCCAGCCCGCCAAGCCCTCTCGTTGCTACAAATATGGTGGCAAAATAAAAGGGGCAGGTTTCTAACCTGCCCCTACGTAAGCGATTTAACCTTGCGCGCCTTGGCCTAGGTGAATACCGGCTCCACCTGAATCGTCTCCGCTCGGCTTGGGCCGGTGGATATGATCTGGGCTTTGCATCCCACCAATTCCTCGATGCGCCTCACGTACTTGAGGGCATTCTCGGGAAGCTGTGACATCTCAGTGGCGCTGGCGGTCGGTTTGTCCCAACCGGGTAATTCCTCAAAGATCGGTTCGCAGCGAGCCAGCAGCCCGGTGTTGGCCGGGAACCGGTCGATCCGCTCGCCGTCCACCATGTAGCCGACGCACACTTTGACCGAATCGAACTCGTCGAGTATGTCCAGTCGAGTCAGCACCAGTCCGGTGAACCCATTGACCAGTTGACTGTACTTTGCGGCGACGCCGTCGAACCAGCCGATGCGCCGGGCCCGTCCGGTGGTGACACCGAATTCATGGGCCTTTTCACGGATCTCCGCTGCTTCCTCGTCCTTGATCTCCGATGGCATAGGTCCGCCGCCTACCCTTGTGGAATAGGCTTTGAACACGCCGAGGACTCCCTTGATGGCCTGGGGATTGAGACCCAAACCGGTGCAGGCGCCTCCGATGGACGGAGAAGAAGATGTGACGTAAGGGTAGGAACCGTGGTCGATGTCCAGAAGGGTCCCTTGAGCGCCTTCCAGCAAGACCTTCTTGCCTTGGGCGAGTAGGTCCTGGACCAGTTGCTCGGTGGCTCTGGCGTAGGGGGCCATCTGTTCGGCCCAGAGGCGGCACTTGTCCAGAACGTTTTTCAGTTCCAGGGGCTCGCCGCCGTAGATCTTGGTTATCAGGGCGTTCTTGTGCTTGAGATTCTGTTCCACCATGGGTTCCAGAGTATCCCAGTCGAGAAGATCGCCGACCCGTATGCCCATGCGGCCGGTCTTGTCCATGTAGGCCGGGCCAATGCCACGACCGGTTGTGCCGATGGCTGCATCGCCCCGGGCTTCCTCTTCCAGACGGTCGAGGACAACGTGGTAGGGCATGATGACGTGGGCGCGTTCGCTGATAAAGAGCTTGCTGGTGTCTATACCCCTCGCCGAAATCTCGGTGAGTTCGTTGACCAGTACATCAGGGTCCACAACGACCCCGTTGCCGATGATCCCATAGACATTCGGCCAACAGATGCCCGATGGCACCAGATGCAACTGAAAAGTGCCTTTATCGTTGACGACCGTATGTCCGGCGTTATTGCCGCCAGCATAACGGACTACGCTGTCAACATCCCCGGCAAGGTAGTCGATTACCTTCCCCTTGCCCTCGTCACCCCATTGGCCGCCGATTACGGCATATGCCGGCATTCCTAATAGTCCGCCTTACACAAAAACATACCTATCCCCAGGTGGGGGAAGGCTACACGAGTATAGCAAAATCATTTTCCTTGGGAAAGTAAGTGTTAGCAAGTGAGAGCGACCTCATTTTTCACCGGCTTCGCTTGTATTCGGCGAAAGAAGCTCGGGTTTTAGCCATTCGGGCCGTATAGACGACAAATTTCGACGCCAACTATAATCCCCGCGCAACGTTCAAGGGGTAGAATGTGGTGGCAACTCCGCGATTCAGCCGTAAAATCGCCCCAGACAAATCGACCAGGACCGGAAAATCATCATGGCGCTTAGAGAAAAACTGGAAGAAGACATTAAGACAGCCATGCGCAGCCACGAACAGGCACGCTTGGACGCCCTACGGTTCTATAAGAACGCTGTTCTGGCCGTGGAGAAGGAACAGAAGAAGGAATTGGACGACGCCGGCATGATCGATGTGGCCACCAAACAGGCCAGCGACCGCCGCGACAGCATCAAGGCCTTCGAGGAAGGTGGCCGGGACGTCATGGCCGCCAAGGAAGCGGCAGAATTGGTCGTCTTGGAAGAATTCCTTCCGCCCCAGATGTCTGCGGACGAGATAGCCAAGATCATCAGAGACACCGCAGCCGAGGTCGGCGCGGCATCGATCCAGGACAAAGGCAAGCTGATGGGCAAGCTGATGCCCCAGGTGCGCGGCAAGGCCGACGGCACGGTGGTGAACGAGATGGCCACCGAGTACCTGGAGTCTTTGGCCTAGATGGGGCTGGACTAACATGCGGTTTGGGATTCTGGTCTTCCCCGGCACCTGGAGCGATACCGACTGTTATTACCAGGTGAAAGACATCCTGGGTCAGGATGCCGAGTATATTTGGCACGACGAGACCAGCCTGGACGGCTTCGATTCTGTGATTCTGCCGGGCGGCTTCTCCTACGGCGATTACCTGCGTCCCGGCGCCATGGCCCGGTTCTCCCCGGTGATGGATGCCCTGAACATATTTGTTGCGTCTGGTAGGACGGCCATCGGCATCTGCAACGGCTTCCAGATACTCTGCGAATCGGGTCTTTTGCCCGGTGCATTACTCCCCAACCAACACCTGGAATACCGCTGCCAGCCGACCCACCTCCGGACCGAACGGGCGGATACCCCATTCACTCAGTCCATCACTAGGGGTCAACTGCTGGATGTGCCGGTATCCCACGGTGAGGGCAATTATTTCGCCGATGCCGAGACCCTGATCAAGCTGGAAGAAGAGGGTAGAGTCTTATTCCGGTACTGCGACTCAAAAGGCGAAGCAACGGAAGACTCAAACCCCAACGGTTCGGCCAACAACATCGCCGGCATCATCAATCAGGCTGGCAACGTGCTTGGCATGATGCCCCACCCCGAACGGAGCTGCGAAGCGATTCTGGGCAGCACCGACGGCAACCTGATATTCGAGTCGATAATCGAAAGCTGTAGGCAGGTCTAGACAGCCCGATGACGGCTGTCGGCCTATCTATACTTGCTGCCTTTGGGTTTGCCAGTTCGGCAGTCCTCGCCCGGCGTGGCATGCAGGCGATATTTCCCCTGCCCGGCGTCATGGTCTCCCTTATCGTCAGCTTCACCTTCGCCTCTGTCATGGTCCTGCTGTTTGCCTTCTCCGACATCGGCACCATCCCACGAGTGGCGGTCTACTGGATAATCGGTCTCGGGGTCATCAACTTTCTGGGTGGGCGGTCGCAGAATTTCCTGTCGGCCAACCTGATTGGCGCGTCCCGTTCCAGTCTGTTCATTTCAACTCAGGCGCCGTTTGCGGCCATCTTCGCCATCACTTTTACCGGAGAGACGATCCACCCCGTCGTGGCGTTGGGCACCGCCGGCGTGGTCGGCGGCCTACTCTTCGCCAGCGGCAATTCGATCTTGGCCGGTTGGCGGGCCGATAAGGTCTATCTGCTGGGCTACCTGATGGCGTTGGGCGCTGGGGCCTCTTACGGGGCGACCAACGTCATGGCCAAGCAGACGCTCCAGGTGTACGACTCGCCATTGATGATGACTGCCTTGAGCATGATGGTCGGCATCTTGGTCCTGTCTCCGCTAGTGGGAGCAAGCGCGTTGCACAGCGGCGTGATACGCGCCGGGAACCAGGGCCTGCTGAAGTCACTGGCTTCCCTGCGCCACGTTGCCGCAGCGGGGTTGGCATCGGGAATAGCCGTGATATCACTGTACTTCGCGGTGCAACGGGCCGACGTTGTTGTGATCAGCCCCATAGTTTCCAGCAGCCCATTGATCACCCTGTTCTTAGCCCATGTCTTCTTGTCCAGGTTGGAACAGGTCACGCCCCAATTGATCGCTGGGACCCTGTTGGCAATAGGCGGTGTCGGCCTGGTGATATTGGGAAGCCAGCTATGACCGGCGCGCGAAGTTAATGGATGCGATAGCGCTCGGCCTGCTGTCGGGCTTTGGTTTCGGCAGTGCCGCCATCTTCGCCAGGATCGGCATGCAGGGCATGAGCCCGCTTTCCAGCACCCTGCTGTCGGTGATGGTCAGCTTCGTCCCCACGGTCATATTGGCCCTGATATTCGCCTTCTCCGACATAAAGGGCCTTCCGGCGGTGGCGTTGTTCTGGTTCTTTCTCCTGGGGGTGATCAACTTCCTGGGCGGGCGGTTGTCCAGCTACCAGGCTATCGGACGGATCGGCGCGTCCCGGACCGCTGCCGTTCAGAGCACGGCGGCCGTGTTTGCTGCCATATTCGCGATCACTCTCACCGGAGAACGTCCCCATTTCGTGGTCCTGTTGGGCACCGTGATCGTCGTTTTGGGACTGACCGCCGCCTTGGGCAACTCCATCCGGGAAGGGATGAGCAATAACAAGGGCATGTTGATCGGCGTGGGTTTGGCACTGGTGGCGGCGGCTTCTTATGGCGGCACCAACGTCATCGCTAAAGAGCTGACCGAGGAATACGGTTCGCCTTTGATGGTGTCTGGGTTCGCGCTGTTCTTTGGCATCATCCTGCTCTCGCCATTGGCTGGCCGGGGTATGGTCCGGGAAGTGCGTGAGGCCAAGGGAAACCTGACCTTTGCCGCGTCTGCCGGTTTGTCAGGGCTGGCGGCAGCCACCGGCGTAATTGCCCTGTACTATGCCCTGCAGCGGGCCGACGTGACTGTGGTCGCGCCCATCGTGTCCACCAACCCGATATTCACTCTGATCCTAGCCCAGATCTTCATATCCAAGATGGAAGACCTGACCAAGTGGCTGTTCTTGGGCGTGGGAATAACGGTGGCCGGAGTGATAGTGGTGACGGTGGGCAGCACGCTCTAGCTCGCCTGCCCAAGAGACCGGCTTTGTGGCATAATTGTGCTCAGAATACCGGGCGGTCGAGGCAGGCCGCTCCCTCAATAATCCACGGACACAAAGAGGAGTCTCATGCCAGGACAGATCAAGACGAAACAAATCAACCACGTGACTACCATGGTCAAAGACACCGCCAGGGCCATGAAGTTTTACAACGAACTCTTGGGCATCAAGCAGATCGAAAGCCAAGTGCCGAATCCCGAGATCACATGGCTGCAACTCGACAACGGAATCATGGTGCACCTGATCGAGACCGAAGAAGCGCCCGTGAAGCCGGAAAACACCCACCATGCCTTTGAGGTCGAGGACTTTGAAGGGACGATGAAGATTCTGGAAGAGAATGGCTACGAGATATCGCGTCACGGCGTCAGGTACGACGGCCAGGGTTTCATGTTCACCCATGACCCCGACGGCAACCGGGTGGAGTTCTGCACTGGCTCCGGCTACTTCCCAGCCCCCGGCCGCCCATCCTAACCGCTGGCGCAGCCGCGTTTTCATGGGGCTGCGTGATATACGCGAACTTTCGTTGGTCTTTGGGCCGACTGGCTGATATTTAGGAGATATTGTGTTCGAGAAGATTCAGCATATGGGGTATTTGACCCCTGACCTAGACCGGGCAGTGGCTTGGTTCGAGGAGTCATTTGGCGCCGTTAAAGGCGGCGGCGGGCCATTGAAACCGGGTTATGCCATGCCCAGCGGCGGGCGTAACGCCTACGTGCAATTCGGCAACGCCGAAGCCGAATTGCTGGAGCCGGAAGATAAGTCGGGTCTCTCCGACGAGATTCTCACCATGCACCATGTGGGTTACGTGGTCGCCGATATCAACCGCGCCATCGACGAACTGACGGCCCGCGGGTTCAAGTTTGCCGCCGACAAGCCCAACGTCAACGTGCTGGGCCAGACGCTGCTGTACTTTGACTCCACGACCACCAACGGCGTGAAGATGCACATAACACAGCTACCCGATCAACCCATGGAACCGAACAAAGGGTTGGAGGTTGAGCGCATCATCCACGCCGGCTACCGGGTCAAAGATTTGGAAGAGGCCATCAAGTGGTACGTCGATAAATTCGACGGCACCAACATCGGTGGTGGGCCATCCCGGACTGGCGCACGCAATGCCTTTGTGAACTTTGGCCAGGTACAGGTCGAACTGATCGAGCCGACGGACCCGGCCACCATGGGCGCTGACCATGTCATGGACCATGTCGGCTACGTGGTGGGCGACATCTCGTCCTGCATCGGCACGTGCGAGGCACACGGCCTAAAGTTCGTCGCCGACACACCGGCCACAAATGCCGTTGGCCAGCAGGTGCTGTACTTCGAGACCGACACCAGCATGGGTTCGCGGATGCACCTGACCCGGCTCCCAGATTAATCAGACGGCCGGACCAGTCCTATCTCCGGCCTACTCGATATGCAGTCAGACCAAGTTCGCAACATAATCCTAGTTGGTTTCATGGCCTCGGGAAAAAGCAGCGTGGGCAGGGCTTTGGCCCGGCGCACCGGATGGCCCCGGGTCGATGCCGACGAAGAGATCGTGTCCCGGGCGGGGAAGCCCATCGCGGACATCTTCCGTGACTCCGGGGAAGACGCTTTCCGGGAACTGGAACGGTCTGTGATGAGCGATATCTGCGAGGAAAGCGGCCGCATAATCGCCGCCGGCGGCGGGTCTTTCATAGACGACCAGAACCGGCGAACGATGCTGGACTGCGGGACGGTCTTCTATCTCAGCGCTAGGCCCGAGACGATCCACAGGCGGGTGACCAGAGGCAACCCAAACGCGCCGACGCGGCCGATGCTGGCCGGCGGTGACCCGCTGGAACGCATCACAGAACTGCTGGCCCAACGTGCTCCGGTCTACACGCAGGCACATCACGCGGTGGAAACCGACGGCCTTTCACCGGACCAGGTAGCCCAGGCTATCTTGGATATCTGCGGGCCGGGAATCACGACCTGATAATTCTGCCCTGGAAGTTCTGAACGGGTAATTTCGCCCTGATAATTCTGCAGGGGTATGGCCATGATCGGCCCGCACGACTTTGTGCCAACCCAATATGACGAACAATCTTGCGACGTCTGTTCTGGCGTTCCAGGCGACCCGATCCACCGGATCGGGGTTGGAAGTCGCACCCAGCAGGCTCCCGAGCTTCCGCAGCAACAGGCCTCCGGGCAAACAAAGGGTCGTAAAAGCGTAGGTTGGGTCCTCGTTGCTGTCGGTGGGATCGCCGCCGTGGTTTTCGCCGTCGGATATCTTCTGTTGGGTGGCGACACGAAGATGGGCGACGGCTCTACAGTCGCTTCTCCCCAGGCTTCGACGGTCGTTCCTGCTGATTCAACTAGCGCCACGGTCCGTGTTAGGGGCTCCGAGAAATGGATCGCCACTCTCGAATTCGCCGTCCACCAACTGGTCAATTTCGAGCGGCAAAAGAACTCATTATCTGTCTTGGACCAAGACCCGGAGCTTGCCGAGATCGCGCGTGCTCACAGCGATGATATGGCGTTGAATGACTTCTTTGAACACGAAAATCTCCAAGGCCAAATGGCCGCTGATCGAGGCAACTCAGTTGGGTATACGTGCCTAAAGAATTTCGGCGATTTTTACACCGAAGGTATCTCAGAGAACCTCTTTCAGGGTTACCTCTACTCGTCATCCAACCGCCTGAGACGAAACTATATAGCGCTGGAGGACCTGGCGTTCAAGATCGTTGAAGATTGGATGAACAGCCCAGGGCATCGGGAGAATATCTTGACCGAGACCTACGACCGAGAAGGCATCGCCGTCGTGATTGGAGACGATGAATCGGTCTGGGTGACACAGAATTTCTGCTAGCGGTTTTTGTTTACCCACGAGTGCTGTATCGTTCGACCGGCAGATTGTGACAAGATAAGTACGGGTGAGAACTTAAAACCCGAGACCCGAAACACAAGCGGAGACCAGAAAATGGCGGACACAGACCTGGCGGCGGAAGTACATCATGCGGGAGGTTCCTATCCGGTAGTGGCCGGTTGGGGGCTGATCCAGAACCTGGGCGACCGGTTTGTCGACCTGGGGCTGACCAACACGGCCTACATCATCACCGACGCGAATGTGATGAACCTCTACGGCCGGAACGTCCAGCGGGCGCTCCAGAAGCGGGGCATCGCCGCCCACTGTTTCATCATTCCTGCCGGGGAGACCAGCAAGAGTTTCGAGCTGGCCCAGGGCATCTACAACTGGCTGGCCGGTCTCAAAGCCGAGCGCGGACACACGATCATCAGCGTCGGCGGTGGTGTTGCCGGCGACCTGGGCGGGTTCATCGCCGCCACCTATTTGCGCGGCATGGCCTGGGTGCAGGTGCCCACCAGCATGGCCGCCATGGTCGACGCGTCCATCGGCGGCAAGGTCGCTGTAAACCTCCCCCAAGCCAAGAACCTGGTCGGGGCCTTCTACCAACCCAAGGGCGTGTTCGCCGACGTGCAGAGCCTCTCCACCCTGGGAAAACGGGAACTGGCCGAGGGCTGGGCGGAAGCGATCAAGCACGGGTTTATCTTGGACGCCAGCTTGGTGGACGTTTTCGAGGAACACGCCGAGGCTCTGATGGAAGTGGAGCCGGAGATATCGACTGAAGTGATCCGGCGCAGCATGGCTATCAAGGCCGACGTGGTCAGCCAGGACGAGAGAGAAACCCTGGGCATCCGCATCATGCTGAACTATGGTCACACCATCGGGCATGCCCTGGAGTCGACCACCGAGTATGGACGGTTCTTCCACGGCGAGGGCGTTTCCGTGGGCATGATGGGCGCCGCAACCATGGCCCAGGAGATGGGTCTGCACTCGCAGGACTTGGTCGACCGGCAGCGCCAACTGCTGGAGCGGTTCAACCTGCCAACCTCGGCCAAAGGCCTGAACGTGACCGATATCCTGAACGGCATGTCCCTGGACAAGAAAGTCCAGAGTGGTTCAAAGCGCTGGGTCATGCTGGAAGAGGTCGGCCGGTCCGTGGTCAGGACCGACGTGCCCGAAGAACTGGTTGAGAAGACGATCCGGGACCTGGTCGGTTAGTCATCGGGCTAATCGTCGGGCTAGTCGTCCGCCGGGGCCGGTTCTTTACTTCGGCGTTTGCTCCGGACCATCATCACGCCGATCCCCAGGCACATGGCCCCTCCTGCGCCGAGCAGTACCACCGATGCCAGGTCAGACAGTAGGTTCACGTCCGTGGCCTCGGATACCTCTTCCATCCCCACTGCCAATCCGCCGATCAGAACGATCACCCCGTATAAGAACCGTATCCGTGCCGGTTCTATTATCCTAGTCGCGCTGGTGCCGAGCTGCGCGCCGATGGCCGCTGCCGCCAGCATCAACACCGCCATCAACGGGTCAACGCGGTCGGAGAAGGCATAGAAGAACGTTCCAACCGACCCGGTGATTATCACCTGGAACAACCCGGTGCCGATGGCGATCACCGTGGGTATGCCGAGCAGATAGATCAGCAGCGGGGTCAGGATAAACGCCCCGCCGGCACCGAGTATTCCGGCGAAGAACCCCACGGCCGCGCCCAGCAACACGGGCACGAAGAATGAGATGCGTTCGATTCCGGATATCGGTAGTGCTATGACCGTGGAAACCTTGCCGAAGCCGGGCAGCCATATGGAACGCGGGCCGATATCCAAGCGTTGAATCCAGCCGGCCAACCTGGCGGTGGAGACCTCATCTGATGAGTGACCCTCGCGCCTCTGGACTCGCCAGTGGTCGTAGAGTATGAATGTGCCCAGCACGGCCAGGAAGACCACGTACATTATCCGTATGACCGGTCCGGCCACCCCAGCTTCTTCCAGCTGCGTGTTGATCTGTTGTGCCCCGTAGAGTGCCGGCACCGAGCCCACGGCCATCATGATACCCAGCTTGAAGTCCACGTTGCCCAGCCGACGGTGCTTGAGGGTGTTGATCAGAGACGTGCCCATGACCAGGGTGAGGCCGGTGCCGACTGCGAACAAAGGCGGGACTCCGAACACCAGCAGTCCGCCTGTGATCAGAAAGCCGCCACCGACGCCGAAGAACCCGCCTAACGTGCCCACGATGATTCCGAGGAACACTAATAAAGCGGGGTTGACCGTTACCTCGGCGTTAGGAAACCACATCGTCGCCGCCCACCATGTTCTTTTCGGTTGTCTTGCCCTGGAATAGCGCAGAACCAAGCCGGATCGCCAGCCCTGATACCAGGCTTAAAATCAGCGCTGATGAGGCAACCACGCCCAACACGAACAACGCCCAGAGTAACGGGCTGTCTGCGCTGAGGTCGGATAAGAATTCGTTCATGTCGGTCCAAACGCTGAATCATCATGCACTGCAGTTAGACTCGGCAGTGTTGCGCCGCTTCGCAGCCAGGCGATACCATGAGTTGGGCCTGCCACGACTGTCTATAACAGAATAACACCGGCTGCAGGCCGGACAAGTGCCAAATGGCTGTACCCGGATTCAACTTCCAATTACAACATACGGACGGCCTCGCCAGAGCCGGGGAGCTTGAGACGCCCCACGGCAAAGCGCTTACGCCGTTCTTCATGCCCGTTGCGACCCAGGCCACCGTCAAAGGCCTAACTCCCGAAGAAGTGAGGGGCGTTGGCGCTCAGGTGGTGCTGAGCAACGCCTACCACCTGTACTTGAGGCCCGGCGTTGAGACAGTCGAAAAGCTGGGCGGGCTGCACAAGTTCATGGGGTGGGACGGGCCGATATTGACCGACAGTGGCGGGTTCCAGGCTTTCAGCATGGGGCCGCTTAGAAAAGTAACCGACGATGGTATCAAGTTTCGTTCTCACATAGACGGCAGCGAGCATAATTTCACTCCCGAACTGGCCACGGCGAACCAGGAGGGGTTGGCCCCGGACATCGCCATGTGCTTCGACCAGTGCATCGCCTATGGGGCCACCGAGAAAGAGGTGCGTCAGGCCATGGACCGCACTCACCGTTGGGCGAAACAATGCTTCGATGCTCACCAGTCATCACCCACCGGCGCTGCTTCGGGACAGGCCTTGTTCGGCATAGTTCAGGGCGGCACATTCCCGGAACTTCGAGATGAGTCGGCTCGTGCCATCTCAGACATCCCCTTCCATGGTTACGCGGTCGGCGGACTGGCAGTGGGCGAGAACAAAGAGGACATGTACCGGTTCACGGGCCAGGTGGCGGAACTGCTGCCAGTGGACAAGCCGCGTTACTTGATGGGTGTCGGCTCGCCTGAGGACCTGGTTGAGGGTGTGGCCAGGGGGATCGATATGTTCGACTGCGCCCTGCCCACCAGGGTGGCCCGCAACGGCAGTCTGTTCACGCCAGAGGGACGGGTGGATATCAGCAAGGCGCGGTATGCCGAGCAACAGGGGCCGCTGGACGACACCTGTGATTGTTATACCTGCCAGAACTACTCAGCCGCCTATCTGCGGCATCTGTTCCGGGCCAAGGAGCTGTTGGGGCTGCGGTTGGCCAGCATCCACAACCTGAGGTTCGTGCTGGCATTGATGGAACGCATTCGGGCATCGATCCTGGAGAACCGGTTCGACGCCTTTCGCAAGGGGTTCTTGGACGTGTATCAGCCGGCCAACGAGGCCGCGCGGCAACGTCAAAAGGAACAATGGCTGCAGACACGGGGCGGATAGGGCGTTCGCAGGGATTCCGGATTCTACTGGCGGAGCAATTCGGGCAATATCAGAGTGTGATACCACCCGGCATTGGGTCCTTCGACAGGCTCAGGATGAGCGAAGGGCAGTGGTTCCAGGTTATGGACAATTAGCCCTTAGCTAGGCACGCTCATGGTGAGCTTGTCGAACCACCGGCTGTCGAAAGGCATAATAGCCAGTATCTACTTGGCCAGTGCGGCTCTTTGACGGGTCCGATAAGTCGAGACCCTCGACATTAGTCGGGGCTCAAGATGAGCGGCGGGAGCGTTGATTCCCGTTCGTGGTGAACTCCGTCGAACCATGGTCGCGCTCAGGTCCTTCGACGGGCTCAGGACGAACGACGGAATGCCCCACTCAAAGGACTCTTCGAGCCGCAAACCTAGGCTGGGAGAGCTAGTAGCCGCCGGCAACCGCTGGGACTATGCTAATCTCATCACCATCGGCCGTGGCGGTCTTGAGACCGTCCATGAACCGGATGTCTTCGCCATTTAGGTAGATGTTTACGAAATAGCGTAGTTCGCCTTCTTCATCGACCAAACGGTCTTTGAATCCGGGATACTCGCTGTTCAACTTATCCACCAAATCACCCATGACAGCGGAGTCAACTTCTACTTTGGCCTGGCCGTTGGTCATCTTGCGTAACGGCGTGGGGATTCGGACCACGATACTCATCTGGAATTACTCTCCTAAAATACGCCCCGTTTCTGGTCGCTTGTCTAAAGCCTGAGGCAGGACTAATCCTACCCGTCAATCACATCCCCGCCAAGCGGGTCTACCCTCACACCCGTGGTGCTGACCCATTCCAGCCCACGCTGGATCTCTGGCTCGTCGCCTTCCAGCTCCAAGATCACCCATCCTACTTCTTCGCTCATTTCGGCCCGGCGAATGTTGGTCGCGATCTTGAACTTCTGGCCCAACTCGTAAATCACCGGCTGCTTCACCATGTTTTCGTCGAAAGTGAACTTGACTCTTTGCTTACCCATACACGAACACCTCCCGGCTATCTACCCTCAAATTTTGTCCCGTTTATTTGGCCCCTTCGAATACGCTTTCAAAAGTATTGGTCTAAAGGTTACTTAGCCCCTTCAAACACGCTTTCAAAAGAACCAATAGTTGGCTTGATGGAGAGTGGGTGCACCACATGCTCCACCGCCTCCTGGGTTTTGAGTCCGTTGCCAGTGATGTAAACGACGGTCAGTTCATCGGGCTTGATGGCGCCTGACTCGGCCAGATGCTTGAGTCCTGAGACCGTCACGCCGCCGGCTGTCTCGGTGAAGATCCCTTCTGTTTCGGCCAGCAGTTTTATGCCTTCCACTATATCTGATTCCGGCACCGCGTAGGCTGACCCGCCGGACCTTTCGATCACCTTGATGGCGTAGATGCCGTCGGCCGGGTTGCCGATGGCCAGGGACTTGGCGATGCTGTCGGGCCGCACCGGGATGACCTGGGTCTGGTTGTTGTTCCAGGCCGTGGCGATGGGCGAACAACCCATTGCCTGCTGCATGTGCATCCGGGTGGTTACTGCCGGGTGATGAACGGTGTTCTGGTCGATTCCAAAAGAACTGGACGGCACTCCGTCCAGAAGGCCCAGGCAGGCCAGTTCATTGAAGCCCTTCCATATCTTGGTGAACATGGCGCCGGATGCTGAGGGGACTACTACGTGGTCCGGCAGACGCCAGCCCAGTTGCTCGGCCACCTCATAGCCAAGGGTCTTGCTGCCCTCGGCGTAGTAGGGGCGCATGTTGATGTTGACGAATGCCCAGGGGTAGTCGTCGGCCAACTCGCTGCAGAGGCGGTTCACCTGGTCGTAGGTGCCGTCCACCGAAACCAGAATGGGGTTGTAGATGGCAGCTCCGATTATCTTGCCCCTTTCCAGGTCGGAGGGAATGAATACCACGGCGCGGACGCCGGCTCGGGCACAATGTGCCGCGACGCTGCAGGCCAGGTTTCCGGTAGAAGCGCAGGCGATGGTCTCGTAGCCGAACTCCAAGGCCTTGGTCGCCGCCACGGAGACCACCCGGTCTTTGAAAGAGAACGATGGGTTTACGCTATCGTTCTTGATGTACAGGTTGTTCAGACCCAGGGTCTTGCCCAGGCCTCTGGCTTTGATCAAAGGGGTAAAGCCCGCCATGATGTCCACCGGGTCATCGCCCTCGGCGGGTAGCAGGTCTTTGTAGCGCCAGATGCTGAGCGGCCCCTTGGCGATGCTGTCCTGGCTGACTACCTCGGAGATGGTGGCGTAGTCGTACACCACTTCCAGAGGGCCGAAGCAGAAATCACACACATTCAGCGGATCTGCAGGGTATTCTCTGCCGCATTCACGGCATTTAAGTCCATTTACGAAAGCCACCGCGGTCGGTTCCTCCTGGCCCAAAATGGCCGGCACAAAAGCCCAAATAAGCCTGGAAATCATATCTCCGGGCTGCCCGTGATAGTAACAAAGCCCCTATATGATGTCAACTTGAGTCACGCCTGGCGGAGCGCTCCAGCGAGCCTAAACTAGACGATTTGCCAGGCGATGATATAATCCCCCCGAACGTTCGTCGCCTGATGGCCGTAGGCCCGAACCTCGGCGAGAAAATCTGTAATAACCACTTAGTAGGGTAGCGCTCTGCTCCGAGCTCACCACATAAACCTACTCCAGCAATTCTCCATCCCGCTGATCGTTGGTGTGATCGCCGGGCTGATCTTTGCCAATATCGATATTCACGCCTACGAAAAGATGGTGGACTTCCATATCTTTGGCGATGACACGAAGATTTTCGGCAAGGCGGTCACGGTCCACTTCCTGGTCAACGAGATATTCATGGTGTTCTTCTTTGGTATTGCCACCAAAGAAATCACTGAGTCGGTATTGCCCGGTGGGGCGCTGAACCCCATCCGCAAAGCCATCAACCCCTTGATGGGTACCCTGGGTGGCGTGCTTGGCCCGGCCGGTCTGTTCTTGTTGCTGGCCTGGGTGTTCTACGGCGGCGGCGATGACCTGAGCATTGTGGCCAACGGCTGGGGTATACCCACCGCAACCGACATCGCTCTGGCCTGGCTGGTGGCGCGTATCGTATTCGGTGCCTCCCATCCGGCGGTCAACTTCCTATTGCTGCTGGCGGTGGCTGATGACGCTCTCGGACTGGGTATCATTGCCGTGTTCTACCCGGACCCCGAGCACCCCGTTGCGCCTTCATGGTTGTTGCTGGTGGTGGCCGGGATGGCCGTGGCCTATGTGATGCGGCGGTTCAACGTGTCCTACTGGCCGATCTACATACTGATCGCGGGTGGGCTCAGTTGGGTTGGGTTGGTCAAATCGTCCATCGAACCGGCTCTGGCATTGGTGGTCATCGTGCCATTCTTGCCCGGACCAAAGACCACCCACGGGCTCTTTGAAGAAGACGAGTACGAGTTTCCATACCAACACCCTGGCGGTTCTGAGGCCGTGCCGACTCAAGAGATTTCAGCGGCCAGTCCTGAAGAGGAAGAAGAACTGCATCATCGCCATTCGCCCCTTGACGCCTTTGAACATCAGCTAAAGTTGCCTGTGGACTTCGGGTTGTTCTTCTTCGCTTTCATGAACGCGGGCGTCGCCTTTGCCAGCATCACACAGGTCACATTCATCGTGCTGATTTCATTGATCGTGGGCAAGATGATCGGCATCACATTATTCTCCTTCGTGGCCGAAAAGATGGGCTTTCCATTGCCAGAGGGTATGGGCGTCAAGCACTTGGTTGTGGCGGCGGCTATCGCCGGCCTTGGTCTAACCGTCGCGTTGTTCGTGGCCGGAAAAGCCTACGAAGACCCGGCCTTCCAGGACCCGGCTAAGATGGGCGCGGTCCTCAGTGCCGGTGCTGCCGTGATTGCCTTCGTATTAGGGCGTTTGCTTCGGGTCAAAGACGGCGAGGACTAGTGCTATACTCGCGCCTAGATACCCCGGATTCAAATTAGGAGACCCTCGCAATGATCGGCGTACTTACCCACCACTGGGCGAAGCCCGAATTGGTCGAAGAGGCCAAGAAGATGTTGGACGGCAACGGTCTGGCCCAGAGCAAGGCCCCCGGCTACGGCCACCGTCTGACCTTTATTTCCCAGGAAGACCCCACCAAGATTTCTACCCTGGTCACCTGGGACTCCAACGAGATATATGACGCCTGGCGGGCCAGTCCCGAACGGGCCGCGGCCATGGCGGGCGCTGGCGAAATGTGGTCGAAACCAGCCGAGAATGAACGCTTCGAGATGGCCGACTAGCCTCAGGTTTTGCGATAACTGTTCGCCAAATCCGTTCGCCACGTCCGTTCGTCCTGAGCCTCGTCACGTTCGTGGTGAGCTCTGTCGAACCATGATTGCGCAGCGGCCCTTCGACGGAGCTCAGGACGAACGGGAAGGCTCTTAACCAGGAACGGTCTGCAGTTCTAGGGATACTTGAAATTGCCATCCCCAACCAGGATGACAGGCGGCATGTAGTGTTAGTCGATCCGGCAATGCTCAGAGACGAAAGGAGACGGCCATGGCGAAGCGAAGTTTCTGGGCCTGGGGACACGAGGCTGACGAACCCACCGCAGAGCAAATGAAGACCGCGGCTGGGGAACTGGCCAGCCGCTACAAAGTCGACCTGACCCCGGCAACGCCGCCCCGACCGTCAGACCTTTCCCTACGGAAGCCCCGCATCACCCCACCATCGTCATTGGCCGGCATCTGTGTCAGCGACGACCACGACCGGGCAGTACACACCTACGGACGCAGCTTCCGAGACCGCATCCGGGCATTTAATCTGGACTTTCCAAACCCGCCAGACGTGATTGCCCGCCCCCGCAACGAACAGGAAGTCGAAGCCGTTCTGGAGTGGTGCTCATCCTCTGGCTATGCTGCTATTCCGTTCGGCGGCGGCAGTTCCACCGTGGCCGGGTTCGAACCGCCAGAAGGCTACGACGGCATCGTGACCATCGACCTGGAAGGGCTGGACCAGGTACTTGAGATAGACGACATCTCCCGCTCGGCCCGCATTCAGGGAGGTATCTACGGCCCGGCTTTGGAAGACCAATTGCGGCCCAAGGGTTTCACTCTCCGCCACTACCCCCAGAGCTTTGAGTTGTCCACCCTGGGCGGTTGGATCGCCACCCGCTCCGGCGGCCATTACGCCACCAACCAGACCCATATCGACGACATGGTGGAATCGGTGCGGATGGTCACGCCCTCCGGCCTGTGGGAATCGCGTCGACTGCCCGGCAGCGGCGCTGGCCCAAGTCCAGACCGCATCGCCATCGGCAGCGAGGGCATCCTGGGCATCATCACCGAAGCATGGATGCGCATCCAGGCCCGTCCTGTATTCCGGGCGTCGGCCGGGGTGACCTTCCCGACATTTGCCGCGGGCGCTGATGCCGCCCGGCGCATTGTGCAGACCAAGATGTGGCCCGCCAACTGCCGTCTGCTGGACCCGGTGGAAGCCGCCGCAGCCGCGGGTATGGACGGGACCAACGCACTATTGGTGCTGGGATTCGAGTCGGCTGAAATCCCGCAGGGAGAGCTTATCCGGCATGCCGTGAAAATCGCCCGTGACGCCGGTGGGACCATCGACGAGGCCAACATACTGGTGTCCGACGGTTCGGCAAAGGGCTCGGGTGGAAGTTCGGAAGGCGGTACAGGCCGTCAGGGCTCGGTGGGTGCGTGGCGCAACTCCTTCTTGAACGCGCCTTACGCCAAGAACCACCAGGCAGGGTTGGGTTTTGTTACTGAGACCATGGAGACCGCCGTCACCTGGGACCGCTGGCCGGAACTGGACAGGTCTGTTCGGGCCGCCCTTCAAGACGCCCTAGACCGGGTTTGCGGCGGGGGTACCGTCTCCTGCCGGTTCACCCACGTCTACACCGACGGACCGGCTCCCTATTTTACTTTTGAGGGAATGGGACGGCTGGGCGCCGAGCTTGAAATGTATGCCGAGATCAAACAGGCAGCCTCGGACGCCATCATGGCCGCTGGAGGCACCATCACCCACCATCATGCCGTGGGAAGGCTGCACCGACCCTGGTACGACCAACAGCGCCCAGAACTGTTCGCCCAGGCTCTCAGGGCGGTAAAACGCACGTTGGACCCCAATGGCGTCTTGAACCCAGGCCTTCTGATCGACGCTTAATCTTTGACGTTTTACGCAACTATCGACCAGTGATTCGCTGAATACGCAACATCAATCAACGGGACCTCTGCGCAGCCCGTTGAACCCACTACTTGCCGCATGTACAATGGTCTCTCTTCGGGGGATCGCTCTTTGGGAGGGCAGATGCTTAGGTTTGGAAGAACGCCGGAAGGCTTCGCGCTGGGTAAGCGCAATGTCCATTACTCATGGGTGATCGTTGGGATCGCCTCCATGATGTGGATGACCAGTTCCGGCATGCGCTTCGCCGCCAGCCTGTTGATCGATGAGTTCAACAAACCCGAATATTTTGGCTGGAGCATCGGGGCCATCACGGTTGGGTTCACCATCCAGTGGCTTATGTCTGGGCTACTAGCGCCGATCTGCGGATGGCTGGGCGACCGTTACGGAGTCCGCCGCGTGATGTGGGTTGGTGGATTCCTGTTCATAGCCGGGATGCTCCTGACTGGTTCCATGACCACGCTCTGGGAGTTCTATCTCTATTTCGGCGTCTTGCTGGCCATCGGTATGGCTGCTTTTCAAGTGACGCTGGTATCCGGAGTGACCATCTGGTTCAGGAAGCAATTGGGCGTGGCGATGGGGACTTTGCAGGCGCTCCAAGGACTGGGTACCGCCGCTGCCATCCTTGTGGTGTTCATCCTCTTTGACCGCTTTGGCCTGCGCGCCACGTTCTGGATTCCAGGACTGGCCGGCGGGGCATTGTTACTGTTCCTAACTCGTTATTTCTACAACGAGCCGGCAGAACTCGGCCTCCGGCCATGGGGAGCGCCGAAAGACGAGCCCATCAGACGGCTGCAGAACAATGATCTGGCCAAGATACGCACCAGAGTTTTTCTGAAGCAGGCCCAAAGGACCACCGCATTTTGGAACCTGGTCGGCATCCACTTTTGGGGCTGTGCCGCTCATAACGTCATCCTGATACTTTTGGTCGCGATGGCCACCGATTCCGGACTGTCCAAGGGCACGGCGGTGGCGGTCTACATAACCCTCACAGCCGTTAGCACGATCACCCGGTTCGCCACCCCAGTGGTTGCCGACCGTATCGGCGCCAAGACAGTAATGCTGGTCTGCTTCTCGGCCCAGACATTCCCTCTCTTGATCCTGTTGTTCACTCAAGACGTGACCGGATACTTCATATTTGCCGTACTGTTCGGCATTGGCCTGGGCGGCGAGATGACCGGATTCCCCATCATCAACCGCCAATACTACGGCGACGCGCCCACCGGCACCACCTACGGATGGCAGATGGCCGGAGCGGGAGTAGGCATGGGTATCGGCCCGGTGCTGGGCGGGTTCCTGAGGGACTGGACCGGCACCTACGAATGGTCGATCGGACTGGCATTCTGTCTCAGCCTGACTGCCGTGATCTGTATCACCTTCTTGCCATCTTCTTCGCGCCTGCAACTGCCCGACTGGGAAGACGCGCTGCCGCCCGAGGCCAGGACGGCCGCTGGAACATCCGACCCCGCGATAGCAGCGTCGGACGACGACTAACCTGCTGGTGAGTTCCTAGGCATGTCGCAAGAGAAGTTGTGGGATGACGACGTGGTCCAGGCCGGGCCGACTATCTCCGCCACCGAACTGGGCACCTACGCACGGGCTCGTTTCTGCTCTCGTTGCGCCTGGGTGCGGATGCACGTCAAGAACCTGCCCTACCAGAGCTTTCCCGGCATCTTCAGCAGCATCGACCGCTACAACAAGCTGATCGTCCACAATCACTTCGACCGCGAAGGCCATGCCCCGGCCTGGCTGGCGGAGTTGGGAGAGGCTGGCGAGTACATCAACCCGCCCCACTGGTCCAGCTTCAAGACGCTGGACGAAGAGACGGGCATCACCCTGCGGGGAGAAGCTGACGGCATCTTCAAGTTGGCCGATGGCTCCTACGTCATCGTCGATTACAAGACGTCACGCTACAATCCCGACCGGCCCGGTATGTTCAGCAACTATGAGGTACAACTCAACGCCTACGCGCTGATCGCCGAACGTCTGGGCCTTTCTCCGGTCTCCAAACTGGCCCTGGTTTACATGGAACCAGCCACTGACAAAGAGACATCTCAGGAGCCGGGTCTGGTTGATTCCAAAGGCTTCACAATGGGGTTTGTGGCCAAGATCGTTCCCGTGCAGCTCAGGCAGGCGGCCCTACTGCCGCCCCTGCTCCGGAAGGCGCGCAGCATCTGGGAGATGGACGCCCCGCCCAAGCCAGGCAGGGACTGCAAGGACTGTGCGGCGGTGGATGGGTTGCTGGAGCGGTTGGGCGGGTCTGCTTAGATATTCTCGGCTGCCTTCAGAGAGAAAATCCTCCTAAATCCCCCTTTACAAAAGGGGGACTTGCACCTTTCCCCCTTTCGTAAAGGGGGACCGAGGGGGGATTTCCGGCGCACCCAACTAAGTAGACGCCCGTCCCCTACGCAGACCCCTACCAGCCAGCACTCCCGTATTTTCTCCGTTCTGGATGACCACTTGGCCGTTCACTATCACGTAGTTGATGCCCACTGGGTAGTGCTTGGGGTCGTCCTTAGTGGCGTGGGTCTTGACCGTGTCGGGGTTGAAGATGACGATGTCGGCCTTGAAGCCGTCCCGGAGCAGACCCCGGTCGGGTAGGCCCAGCCGTTGGGCGGGGAATGAGGTCATCTTGCGGATGGCTTCTGGCAGTTTCAGGTGCTTCTCGGCCCGGACGAACTCGGCCAGCACTATGGGGAAGCAGCCGTAGGTGCGTGGGTTCGGGTACTCACCGAAGAGTATGGCGTCGCTGGCGATCATGCCCGCCGGATGGGACACGAAGGCGTAGAGAGTCTGGGCGTTGGTGCCCAGCCCCACTGTCGAGATGAACAGGTTCTCCTCGATCAGCAGGTCGAACAGGGCGTCGGCCGGGTCCTGGTTCCGCATGTCGGCGATGTCCGTGATCAACATGCCGTCGTACTGCTTATTTTGCGGTTGGTTGAAGTTGGTCAGCCAGTTGTTCTCCAGGCGGTCCCGAGACATTTCCCGTTTCATCCGCTCCCGGTCGTCGGCGTCTTTGAGGGCGGCCATCAGACGCTCCGGCCCGCCGTCCTTGGCCCAATGGGGCAGCCCGATGGTCACCGTGGTGCCCGAATAAGGGTAGGTGTAGCAATCGAAGGTCACGTCCATGCCCTGGTCGCGGGCGTCTTCCACCAGGCCCAGATAGTCTAGATGGCTGCCCACACCGGCGGCGCTTTGCCTGTAGTGGGTCAGATGCACCGGACAGTCGCCGTCCCGTCCGATTTTGAGGGCTTCCTCCCAGGGGGCCATCAGGCCTTCGGACTTGAGGCTGGCGCGCGTGTGGGTGTGGTAGTGGCCGCCCAACCGGGCCGCAACCCCGGCCAGTTCCGCCAACTCCGCTGTGCTGGCATAGGAGCCGGGCGGATAATCCAGGCCGGTGGAAAGTCCCCAGGCGCCTTCTTCCATGGCCTCGCGGACCACAGACTTCATGTCCTCAAGCTCGGCCGGTGTGGCGGGGCGGTCGTTCCAGCCCACGCCCCAGATGCGCACCGGAGAGTTGCCAAGTATGAATGCTTGGTTGACGGCAACCGACTCGTCGTACTTCGCCAGTTGTTCGGCCACGGTCAGCCAGTCGGTGGGCATGGGCGGGTAGCCGTTCAGGCCCGAGTCCTGCCAGATATAACGTTCCTGTTCTTCCCGAGTCTTGAACGGCGCATGGGACATGCCGTCGATGCCGATCAACTCGGTGGTCACGCCCTGCCGTACTTTGGGGTCGTGATGCGGCTCGCCCATGATGGTCAGGCCGGCGTGGGAGTGCAGGTCGATGAAGCCGGGGCAAACCACCTGCCCGGTGGCGTCGATGGTCCGCGTTGCTTCCAGGCGCGACACGTCGCCCCGTTGGACGGTTACTTTGTCGCCTTCGACCAATACCGCGGCAAAAAAGCCGGGGCTGCCGGAGCCGTCGATTATGAGGCCGTTGGTGATTAAGAGATCAATCATCTGTTACTCGTACTGGGCGAATTTTGGGAAGGCTAAAGGGCGGCTTCCACTCGTTTCAGGAAATCTTCTCCAGCCAGCCGCAGCAGTCCTTGGGAGGATACGGTAATGAAATTTGCGCCCAGGTTGATGAACTCAGCAACACCTGCGGCGTCAGCAGGGGAGTTGCCGCCTGCGCCGCAGCTCTTGCCCGCGCTTCTGACCCTGGGGATGACCTGGCCGATCACCTCGCGGACTTTTTCTCGTCCCGGGTTGCCCATGCTCTGACCCAGGTCGCTGGCGGCTACGTGGACGACGTCCACACCAGGAACGCTCAGGATATCGTCTAGGTTGTCCACCGCCTCGGTCTCCTCGCACATCGGGATCACCAGGATCTGAGAATTGATAAAGGTCGTTGAATCCGCGCCGCCCATACCGTAGTCGTGGGCACGCCCGCTGCCGGCCATGCCGCGGCGGCCGTCCGGGTAGTAACGGGCAGACTGGGCCACAGACTCGGCTTCTTCCTTAGTGTTGATGTGGGGGACGATTATTCCCTGTACGCCCCGGTCCAAGAATCTCAAAATAGTGGATTCTTCATGGTTGGGGATACGGGTGATGGGTGTGATGTTGAAGGACTCGGCGGCCCGGACCATGTGCTCGACCTGGTCCAGGTTCATGGGGCCGTGCTCGCAGTCGATCATCACGAAGTCGAAGCCGATCGCGCCGAAGATCTCGACGATGTCGGGGGCGTAGCGGCTGACGATGGCGCCGAAGGCCACTTTGCCCTCGGCCAGTTTGGCCTTGGTTGTGTTAGTTCGCATGTTGGGTTGAGTCCCCTCCCGGATTAATGATGGTTCATTATATAAGCAGTGCGTTTACATGTGTGGAGGATCAGTGTATCGGTCTTAGCTGATGGAGCTGAATAACCTGCCGAGCAAATTTATTGTTATTCGAAATCGAAGGTATATTTGCGTCTCAGGCGTAAACAGTTGACAAGTCACGTTTCCGCATGCTATGATAGCGGAGCGTTCTCAGAAATTGCTGAGGCGCTCTTTTTTTGCCCAGTGAATATGCATGCCTGAAAGCCCCCTATTTGAGGGGCTTTTCTTTTTGATCATGCCAGGACGTTATCGCGGATCTTGAGGATTCCTGGTTATGGCGAGCAAGGGCGATTTTCAGTGGCTCGCGATTTGAAGGTATATTTGCATCTCAGGCGTAAACAGTTGACAAGACGCGATTCCGCATGCTAGAATGGCGGAGCGTTCTCAG
>CAVOAA010000010.1:0-28928 GCA_963693555.1 Dehalococcoidia bacterium
GGCAAGCTCGTCCCAGCCATCGATGTCAACTTTGTCGACCACGCTGGCGAAATACTCCCCAGCTTCCAGATAGGTCTCCCTTATATCTTGACCGCTCATTGAAATCCCCCGGTGTTTTTCGGCTGGTTTACTTGATCTATATAGGTGATTTAGGCGGGTTTAAGGCTTGCCCACTACGTCTTCTATGTTCAGCGACTTCATGAGGCCGCTGAGTTGTTCCCAGGTCTCGTCCTCAACAAAGATGCCCTCTTTGCGGCGCACCTGTTCCCGGTTGTACTCGATCTCACCGGGATAAAGAACCTCTGTGAAACCGGCTGCGGGCGGTGTGTCCTTGATGAATTCCACGAACTCGCCCATCTCTTTCTTGAACTCTTCCAACGGCCGGAAGTGCTCCAGGTTAAAGGCGGCGATGAATACGCCGTCGTTGTGCCTTCCCTCGGGGTCGATTCCGAAACCCAGGCCGGTGAGCAGCCCCGAGAAGACCTCGACCATGAACGACAAGGCGTAACCTTTGTGGCCCTGGTCAACTCCCACGGGCAGGATGGCCCCGCCAGAATAATAGTCGTTGGGGTCGGTGGTCGGGTTGCCGTCTTTGTCGACGATCCAGCCAACGGGTATGTCTTCTTTACGGTTGCGGGCCAGGGCAATCTTGCCCAGAGCCACGGTGCTGGAGGCCATGTCCATCAGGACTGGCCCTTCCAGGTTGCTGGGCATGCCGATGCTCATGGGGTTGGTTCCCAGTTTTCTAGAGATGCCACCGAAGGGCGCAACGTGCTTGGGCGCGGCCCCGGAGTCGGCGGTGATCAGACCGATCATGCCCTCAGCAGCCATCATTGTCGGATAGTCGCCCAGCCGGCCGATGTGGCTCTGATGGTGGACGGTGATGGCGGCAACACCATTGGTCTTGGCCTTCTCGATGGCCATGCGTGTGGCCTTCTCAGTGACCACGAACCCGAAGCCCCAGTTGCCGTTGATGACGGCGGTGCAGGGGGCCTCTTGGACGACCTCAAACGGTGCGCCGGGGACGATATGCCCCGCGTCGATGCGCTCCACGTAGGTGGGCGTCTGGATGATGCCGTGGGAGTCGTGGCCAACCAGGTTGGCCTTGACCAGGTGCCTGGCTACGATCTCCGCTTCATCTTCCGGAGTGCCCTTGGCAACGTAGATGTGGTAGGCAACTTTGTGCAGGTATTCGGGCGTGAAAACGGGCATGTTTGAACCTCGGTGGGAAAGTGCCCCTAGTCTAGTGCGGTGCCTGGGGTTTGTCTACCGCGTGCTTGGCGCGTGCTTGGCGCGTGCTTGGCGCGTGCTTGGCGCGTGCTTGGCGCGTGCTTGGCGGGAGGCTTCTGCACCTATGCCGTGGGGCTCAAGGTCTGAAGAGCGCCAGCCGCCCTTGTTGACCCCAAAGCAGCGATGCTATCGCAACCGTGCTATTCGCAACCGTGCTATTCTTCTAATTGACGTGCCCCTGTAGCTCAGTGGATAGAGTGCCGGCCTCCGGAGCCGGAGACGAGAGTTCGACCCTCTCCGGGGGCACCATATTTTCCCCCATGCAATCTGCCCTTCACGCAATCTTCCCTAAAGTCCCACGCCCTTGCCCATCGGCACGCCGGTATTTTCCCCCGTGAGGAGAACCGCCCTATGGCCAACATCAGGTACTTCGTCGATGACATAGAAAAGTCCATCGCCTTCTAAACCGGGAGGCTGGGCTTTACGTTGGACAAGCAGTTCGGGCCCTTCGCCATGATCTCCAAGGGTGGCCTCACCCTCTGGCTCAGCGACCCCAGGACCTCTGCCGCTCAGCCAATGTCGGACGGCAGCATCCCAGGGCCTGGCGGTTGGAACCGCATGGTCATTGAGGTCGACGACCTGGCAGCTTTGGTGAAGACTTTGAAGGCAGAGGGCGCCGTATTTCGGAACGAGATACTGAGCGGCGTGGGTGGGTTGCAGATCCTTGCCGAGGACCCGTCGGGCAATCCTATAGAGCTCAACCAACCTGCTGAAAACCGGCCCTGATTCCGGATAAAAGACGGTCTGGCCGTACTGAACGATCCCATTCTCAAAAGTATGTTTGAACGTACCAACAAGGGCGGGTACGATTAATCAACACGCTGAATGACACGCACAATGAATGAGAGGGGAACTGCATGGCCCAAGAGAACCGGATAGCTTTTGCCTCGTCGCAGCAACTGAACGACACGATATTGACCATTGGAGGAACGATACTTGGTTTCTCCATAGCCTTTCTGAGCAAATCGGACTCGCTGGACTATTCCCTTCTTCTGAAGGCAGCTTGGGCCCTATTGGTCGTGGCGATCTTCCTCAACGTATTCGCGAGGATCGTCTCCCCGGAACCGGGTGAGTTTGATAGGTTCGCCGTCCTATGTTGGCGTTTCTTGGCGCCCCTATCGGCCGGCGCATTCATATCGGGGCTCGCTCTGATGACTGTCTTTGGAATAATGAACGTTTAGTAATCCGCCACCAGAGGCCTTCTGAGAATCCCTGCCTTGTTTGAAGTCATATGTGATAGATCTGAAAAATCCCTGGCCGTTGAAGCCAGGGATTTTTCTATGCCCATCTATCCTGATTCCAAACATCATCTGGTCAGTCGAACGTATCTAAGTCTACGTAGAACGTATTTAACCATATACGAAATGATATTGAGCTAATTGAAGTATATTAATGTTAAATTATCCGTAACTAGTGTGAAAATCGTCGCAATATTGACAATATATAGTGCATAAAGTATTTTTCGTTCGAACACCATCAATCGAGGAATAGATGGAGGTCAAACATGTACAAAAAGGTTCTGGTGCCCATGTCCGACACGGACAATTCACGGAGTGTGGTTAAAGCCCTGTCTGGTCTGGTGGCCGAGGACGGTGAGGCGATCTTGTTGCACGTCATCTCGCCGGTTAAAACCAAGGGTCACGGCGATTTCGCCGTCCCCGGAACGCAGGCAGAGGAAGAGAACCGTAGCCGGGCTCTGATCGTCCTCAATCAACTGGGCGACGAGCTGAAAGAGGCGTCGGTCAGCGCGACGTGTACGGTCGTGGTTTCCAACTCTGTGCCTGGCTGCATCGTGAATTACGCAGACACCCACGGCGCGGACCTGATCGCGATGTACACCCACGGCCGCAAAGGCATCGCCAAGTTGCTGAAAAGCAGCACTACCAATGATGTACGGACTCACACCCGCATCGAAGTACAAGGATTCGCCAGTCCGGAGTTGGCGCTGATCGGTTCGAGTTAACAATCAGGTCAGCGTCCGATTGACGGGCTCCCGGTAGATGGGTTCTAGAAAAGCCCTCGCCTGATATAGGTAAGGGCTTTTCTACGCCAGTAGGCGTGGTAAACTCAGATGTATCGGGGTGTGGCCCAGCGGTAGGGCGCCTGCTTTGGGAGCAGGAGATCGGGCGTTCGATTCGCCCCACCCCGACCAGCGTGTTTACGCCTACGGTGTCCTCTTTTGCGGCTGCTGCGCCGCCGATTTCAACCCCACCCGGCTTATCGCCGACAAGCAAGTGATAAGCACCAAGAGCGCGCACCTTGCGTTCAAAAGCCTCCGAAATCGACCTGTTCCCTGTCCGTATCTGCGATAAGAAACGACAGCAAAACGCCCGCTCGGAAATTTCCGGTGGCGGGCGTGAGGGCTCGGACAACACACGGTCCTAGGTAGACATCAGTTTGTCCATCGCCATTATTCGTTCCATATTTGCCTTGGGGCTGGTAAATTCAGCGTTCTTGCCTTTGAGGTCGTCTTCTGTCACTCCACGAGCGGTAGCACATCCGCCTCAAACATAGATGGGTGTTTTGTTGGCGATAGACGTCGCCATCAAGTCTTTGAGCGGCGGCCAGCCCACTCCGATAACGGCATTGGCGACCGAATCCTTCATCAATACCACGGCGTCGCCAAACAGCGTGATCGCAGGCTCATGACCCGCTTCGACCGCACCATTGGCGTTCAGGAACGGCAACACGGCTTTCGTCGGGTTCTCCGACCCGTTTGTGCTGAAGCACATAATGGTTCCTATGTTTTTCCTCCTTTCATTTCCGAATTTCCGCCAGTGTACTGGCACTCCAAGTCATGCGCAAACGGCAAACAACAGAAGTACGTCAATTAGCGCAAAGCCTATTGGTGGTAAGTGGGGGGTGTCCTCCACTGAGCCTCTGGCTATCTGCCACAACGATCATTTGCTTGATCAATCCTAGGCTGGTCTGAATGGGAATTTGCAGTATAATCCGCCTCTAATCATTCATTGATAGCAAACGACAATAAGGAGTTCCAACATGGCAGCAGGTGATCATCTAAATCGTTACGCCGAAGGCTGGACGACAGGCAACTTGGAAGCCGTCCTGGAATCTCTGGATTCCACTTACGAAATGGACGACCCAAACTCCGGGAAGATCTCAAAGGCGGCGTTCGCAGATTACTTCAATGGCTTTAAGGCTCAAGTAGCCGAAATGAGAGGCGGGAGCGCCCCTACTCTCATCGACCTCACGGAAATCGTAACCCAGCAGGAAGGCGACGTTCTGACCGCCTTGGCTTGGTGGGCAGTCTCTGGGACTCCCATCCAAGGTTCAGGTCTGATCAAGGTGGGACCCAACGGGGTCTTGACCGAACGCCTCACCTTCTATACGAAATTACCGGAAGCGTAACGACCAAATTACCAGAAGCGTAACGTTTTTCTGGCCATGCTCGTGGTTTAATGGCGCGGGTGCGACGCCGACGGTTTAAGGACTTCTCTTGGCTGATCTATTAACTAACAAATTTGCGCTAGTAACCGGTGCCGGCGGCGGCATCGGGCGCGCGATCGCCATGGCCCTGGCCAGCGAGGGCGCCAAGGTTGCTCTAACCGGCCGCAACGTCTCCAGGTTGGAACAGGTCATGGGAGAGGTCCAGCAAGCCGGAGGCCAGGCCGCCGTTTGGCAGATGGACGTGTCTGATGAGAGTGCGGTTGAAACGACTGTCGGGGCGATACTTCACAGCTGGGGGCAGATAGACATCCTGGTCAACAACGCCGCCATCATCCACCCCCGCACCCCGGTCTGGGAGACTCCCATCTCCGAATGGGACGAGGAGATGGCCATCAACCTACGGGGAACATTTCTCTGCTGCCACTACGTTTTGCCGCAGATGGTCGAGCGTGGCCAGGGAGTGGTGATTAACATCGGTTCGTCATCGGGGACGATCGCCGAAGATCTGTATGGTGGCTACGGCGCCACCAAATGGGGAGTGATCGGCTACACCACGTCGCTGGCGAAGTCAGTCCGCCCTCACGGAGTGCGAGTGAACGGCCTCAACCCGGGCTGGGTGGAAACCGGCATGACCGCCGGCCAGATCCCAGATGACGCCGGACCCGAATGGACGCAACCGGAAGATATAGCCCGGGCAGCACTGTTCTTGGCGGCCCATGCGCCGGCCGACATGACCGGGCAGTTCATCAACCTATTCGGAGCGAACGACCACTCCGGCCACGCGCCAGGCAATGTATAATCACACTTGTCTGGGCGGTGCTCCCGCCTAATTTAATACTAGATAAAACGACGGGGCGACCCGCCGTTATCGATAATCAAGAGGACCCATTGACCTTCGTAATCACTGAACCCTGTATCGGGGTTAAAGACGCGTCTTGCCTGGAAGTCTGCCCTGTACGCTGCATCACCACCAAAGACACAGAAGACATGTACTACATAGAGGCGGAAGTGTGCATAAACTGCACCTACTGCGAGCCGGTCTGTCCTGTGAACGCCATCTACGACGAGTTCAAGATGCCTGCTGACCAGCGTCCGTTCCTCAAAAAAAGCCGGGATTTCTACAAGGCCAACCCTGGCTAAGTTACCGGGCCTTCTGGCCGGACCCTGGCTTTTTCGCCCTTTTATTCACTCGCCGATTCGTTGGTTGGCAGCCCGGCCTCTTTCCAACCCCGCATGCCGCCTTCCATGTAGCTAACGTTGGTGAACCCCATATCCTTTAGCGCTTGTGCCCCAAGCGCGGCCATTGAGCCTATCCCTCAAGTCACCACGATCTGACGGGAACGGTCTGCCAAACGGGAATCACGCATCGATTCAGCCACTTCCAGGTCTGCCCGAATGGGTAGAAAGCCCAGGGAGATCATCAAGGTATCCGCGGTCCTTTGGTCTTCGGGCACTGTGTCTTTATCCCGGACATCAATGAGCAGAGCACCGGGGTCATCCTGAAGTTTCTGCTGTGCCTGCACCGGCGTAACCGCAGTCGTTTGGGCTTTCGCCTCGTCCACCATGTCGTTCCAGGTCTTGGCCATGATCAATCTCCTGAGCGTCGGGCGTATGGGATGCGCCGTATGCGCCGGACTATAAGACGGGCCGCCAGGTGAGTCAATCGCACGCCTCTGGACCAACGCTATATTCCCCGGTCAGGCTCGACTTAGCAAGGCCGCTGTGAAAACCTGAACCTATGCTGGCGATAGGTAAAATGCTCCTGTTATCCGTGGTTTTTGCGTTGGCCGGGCTAGTCCTCGGTCTATTCCTGTTTGTGCCCTGGCCGACCGGCATCGACGCCGACGAACTGGATTTCGGCCAGAACAGCGGCGCAAGGTCCGGCAGCGGTATATTCAGCAAATTCGTACCCAGGGACGACCGGGCGTACATCGGCAAAGTCCCCGTGGGGATCAAAGACCTGAGCATCAAGCTCACCGCGAGTTTCGACCTCGACCTCGAACTCTGGGATGGCGATGTGTTCGTGGTCGGCTGGGAGTCTGGTGGCCGCAGAGCGCTGATCTACGGCGAGACCAAGACCGCCGGCGAATACAACGGTGTCCAGATCGAATGGAGTGGCTGGGACGGCGTCGAAGGCAGTCCGGGTCATGAAACGATCCTGATAACCGGAGTCACCAAAAACGCCTTTGCAATGAGGGCGTACGGCTACAACGCTGGTTCAGTCAGGGTCGAATATTCCTGGTCCGGGGCCGATGTAGACGGTCCGGCCACCAACGGCGCAGGCCGGTTAACCAAGGCCGTACCCCAGAACGGGCGGGCCATCATCGGAACCATTCCTGCAGGCGTTGATGGCCTGGAGATCGACCTTACCGCCGGGAACGACCTCGACATAGAACTCTGGGACGGCGATGTGTTCGTGGTCGGCTGGCAGGTTAACGGCAAGAAATCCTTGATCTACAGCAGATCTCCGATCTCCGGGTTCTACCGCGGGGTCAAGATAACTTGGAGCGGTTGGGACGGCGTGGGCGGCGTCAAAGGCACCGAATACATCCGGATATCCGGCACCACGCAGAACTCGTATCTGATGAAGGTATTCGGCTACCAAGAGGGGGACGTCAGCGTCGAGTATCGCTGGGGACTGGGCCTGGCCAGCCCGTTGCCAAAGCCCACGCCGACTCCAACGCCAACGCCAACGCCGACACCGGCCACCACGCCAACCCCCGCACCTACTCCGGCGCCCACAACGGCACCGGAGCCGACTCCCAAGCCCCAGGTCCAGATAGTCAGGACCTGGGTCGGCGGCGAGCAAGAGCCCTGGAATGATTGGCTCAACTGGTCGCCCATCGGCCTACCGTCCGGCGACGAGATCATCATCATCGAAGGGACTGAATCCAAGGCACAACTGCCCATCATGAACGTCGATTTCGTTCTGAACACGGTGACCATCAACATCGGCCCGATGAATTCAATGCTCCGGATTCAAGAAGGGGTGACTTTCACCAACAACGGCACCGTCAACGCCAAAGGAGCCGTGCTCAACGAAGGCACGGTAGTCAATACCGGCAGGTACAACAACGATGCGCTGATCTCTTCAACAAGTGAATCGCGCGGTTTCAGAAACCAGATGGGAGGCGTGTTGATCAACTCGCTGACCGGTTCGAGCGTCGGCCCGATCGTCAACGCCTGCGGAGGTAAAGTCAGCGATTTCGGAAACCTAGATTCGGTCCACCAATCAACTTGCCTCTGGAGCGGCGCCGGAGAGAATGACAACTGGTCCAACCCATCTAACTGGGTGAATGGGCTGGTCCCGCCCGTGGGGCACCCGATCGTCATCGACGGAGAGGGCAGTGCCGCGGCCAATGTGCTGCTGGACGTAGACATAGCCATCAGCTCCCGGTCCCTTAGCCTGGGCGCCGGCGACACCATGACCATTGGCACGGGGCGTCCGTTTGGAAAGGGGCGTGTCTCTCTCGCCATCAAACAACCGGGCGGCATCCTGACGAATCTCGGGACTATAGCCGTGTCCAATTATTCCAGCCTTAAACGAGACTCATTGGCCACCATCGATAACGTCAGCGGCGCCATCACCGTTTCCTGCCGTGGTTCCAGTCCGGCCCATGGGATAACTGGAAAATCAGCGGTACAGGAATCCTGTTTCTGGGACGGCGGAGGGTCCACCAACGATTGGTCGGAGGCAGCCAACTGGGACTCGAACTCACCGCCCCGGTCCAGTGACCTGATCTTGATCCGGGACACCGGCGGAAAGGCCTCGGTGGTCAACCTGGACAAATCCTTTGAGCTGGACCCGAAGGGCAGTCTCACAGTCGCAACAGGGCAGACACTGAACGTTCTGGAAGGCGTGGCCCTGAGCATCGCCAATCTATCGCCGGGCGGCTCCATCTGGGTCAATGGCACCCTCAATATCAATGATGGCACGCTCCACAACCAGGCCACTGGCCTGATCACCAACCGCGGTACCATCAACATCAACGGCGGAACGCTCAACAACGAAGGCGACAGCGTGGTCAACCGAGTGGGCGCCACCGTCAACAACATCGGCGGGTTCATCTCCAACAGCGGCGGCGCTTGGTTCTCCAACTCCGGTACGGTGGTCAACGACTCCGATTCAAGCTTCGTCCTGGGAGACCACGCCACCCTGAACAACAACGGCACTTTCACCAACGCCGGTCTCTTCAATACCAGCAGTCTCAGCGACGACGTGTTGAACCGGGACAAAGGGACCCTAAAGAATAGCGGTACGTTCAACCTGGGCGGGCTGGGGACCCTCTCAAATCTGACCGGCTCCAAGATTACCAACTCCGGGCGGCTCAATGTGTTCGATAGCCTGCTGGACAACCAGGGGACCATCGACAACACCGGGATCATCGAGGTCTTCCACTTTGGCTCGTACCAGAACAAAACTGGTACGTTGGAGAACCGCAATAGTGGCATCTTCACCAATGCCGGTTCAGCCACCAACCTGGACAACAGCACCATCAACAATGCCGGTTCGATCATCAACAACAGGAACCTGATCAACGCGGGCATCCTGAACAATCTCTGCGGCGGCTCGATCGCGGCCCCGTGAGCGGCGTCCAGCCGGCCACGGTCTGTTCTATAAATTAACCGCCACAAATTAACCCCCGGAAATTAACCGCCGGAAATTAACTCCCAGCTAATCAACCCCCTCGATTTACCCCCACTCAGTTGGCGCAAGAACTCCTGCCACGGTCGACCAGCCCATTGACTAACCGCGCCCAGCGGTTAGAATCTTGCCAATCCTTAAGCATCATCAAACACGATTAAATCGACCGGCAGGGGGACCTATGCGCCTGGAAAACAAAGTTGCTTTCATCAGTGGGGGCGCCCGCGGCATGGGCGCCGCAGAGGCTCAGCTATTTGCCCGGGAGGGCGCCAAGGTGGTCATCGGTGACGTTCTCGACGAAGACGGCCGGAAGACTGAAGCCGCCATCAACGACCTTGGCGGAGAGTGCCTCTACGTACACCTGGATGTCAGCAGTGAAGATAGCTGGACATCAGCCATCGCCGAGACTGTGAGCCGCTTCGGCAAGCTGGATATCCTGGTCAATAACGCGGGTGTCGTGTCCAGGGTCCCACTTGAAGAGCTCGAAGTCGACGAGTGGGACAGGGTCATGAACATCAACGCGAAGGGCGTGTTCTTAGGCACCAAGACTGCCATCCCTGAGATGAGAAAGGCCGGCGGCGGTTCCATCGTCAACATCTCGTCCATCTCCGGCATCGCCGGGCAGGCCTACGTCTCAGCGGTATACAACGCGTCCAAGGGAGCGGTGCGCATCTTCACCAAGTCCACCGCCATCCAGTATGCCCCCGAAGGCATCCGGGCCAACTCGATCCATCCCGGCCCGATCGACACGCCGATGACCTCGTTCCGCCAGGGCGACGCGCAGGCAGTGGCTGAGTCCATCGCCCGCATCCCCCTCGGCCGCAACGGCGAGCCGGACGACGTGGCCTACGGCGTGCTCTATCTGGCATCGGACGAATCTTCGTTCGTGACCGGCAGCGAACTGGTAATAGACGGCGGCTTCATAGCCCAATAGCCCCGAAGGGGCGTTTTGTTCGGATAAGATCGTTATAAAAATTGGGAGTTATTATGCGCGAGAGGGTGCTAGAGGGAAAGATTGCTATCGTTACTGGGGCGGCTAGTCCCAGAGGGTTGGGCAGAGCTATGACTGAGGCTTTGGTCAGGGCAGGGGCCAGGGTTTCGATGATGGACATCAACCAACAGTGGTTGGACGAGACTTCCAATTACATGCGGGAGATCGGCGGCGACGATTGCGTCATGACCCAGATTGTGGACGTTACATCCATCAGTGAAGCGGAGCGTTCCATCGAGCGCACCATCGAAGAACTGGGCGGCCTGCATATATTGGTCAACAACGCCGGTATCGCGCCCCGGAACATGCTGATGGGCGGCGAGACCAAGAACAATTTCTGGGAAGTGTCGCCTGAGGAATGGGACCGGGTGGTCGCCGTTAACAGCAGCGGCCCTTTCTACATGACCCGCACGGTCGTTCCCCACATGTTGGAGCAGGGCTGGGGCCGAATCATCGGCGTAACAACCAGCATGAACACCATGTACCGCGAGGGCGGCGCGCCCTACGGCCCCTCCAAAGCCGCTCATGAAGCGCTGATCGCCATGGCGTCGCGGGAACTGGAAGGCACTGGCGTAACGGTCAATGTCCTGGTGCCCGGGGGAATGGCCAGCACCGACCTGATCCCCGACGACACCGACCACACCCGCGAGAACATGATCAACCCAGAGGTTATGCAGGCGCCCGTGGTCTGGCTGGCATCAGACGCGTCGGACGGCATCAACGGACAACGCTTCATCGGCTACCACTGGGACGAAGACCTGCCCCTGGAAGAACGCCTGGAAAAGGCCGCCGCCCCCGCCGCCTGGCCCCAACTGGGTGCCCAGGCCATACGGTTGGGTTAGTACAGCCAGAGGTCCCTTCCACCATCGCCCCATCCCTGTCATTCTGAGGAGCGCCGAAGGCCGACGAAGAATCTCGTTTTGCAGCGCCCACAGGTTAAACCAGAGCAATGAGACCCCTCGTTTCGCTCGGGGTGACATATGCGTAGGGTGGCTCTTATCGGAAACTAAGTCCGGCTAAGCCAAATAGTCCCTTCTCCCGTCGCAACGGGGGAAGGTTAGGATGGGGGCTTTCCGTCTAAATGCGCATCACCAGTTGGCTCCCAGCATTCGCTTCTGCCAACAAGCCAGTCAAACTCGGCCTGTCGGACAACTGGCGTCAGATCGCCTTGCTGGTCGCCACCAACATGTTTGTCGGCGGCATGATCGGCATGGAACGCACCATACTGCCTGGCCTGGCCGAATCAGAATTCGGCATAACTTCCAAAACCGCCGTCGTCTCTTTCATCGCCACCTTTGGTCTGGCCAAAGCCGGTTCGAATCTGCTGGTCGGGCCCATCGCCCAACGGTTCACGCGCCGCCGGATACTCATTGCCGGTTGGATGATCGGCATCCCTGTGCCATTGCTATTGATCTGGGCACCTGCCTGGGGCTGGATCATCGGCGCCAACCTGTTACTGGGCGTCAACCAGGGGCTTGCCTGGTCGATGACGGTCAACATGAAGATGGACCTGGCCGGGCCGCGGTGGCGAGGGCTGGTCTTGGGGTTCAACGAATCAGCCGGTTACCTCTCCCTGGCGGTGATGGCGTTATTGACCGGGATGATAGCCGACTCCTACGGACTTCGGCCCGAGCCTTTCTACCTGGGAATCGCCATCGCTGCGGCGGGTCTGGCTTTCAGCGTCCTCTTCATCCGAGACACGTCGGCCCACCTGGCACTGGAGACCGCCGGGGCTTTTGTTGGAGCATCAAGCGCAACACAGCCTGTCACATCGTTTCGGTCAAATTTCGCCGACGCAACCTGGCGCAAGCCGTACCTGTTCGGCATCACCCAAGCAGGGCTGGTAAAGAACCTGAATGACGGAGTGGCCTGGGGGATCTTCCCGCTCTACTTCGCCAGCCAAGGCCTGCCCCTGGACCGCATCGCCTTACTCGTCGCGGTCTACCCTTTGGTCTGGGGAGGGCTCCAACTGGCCACCGGCTGGGCCAGCGACATCCTGGGGCGCAAACCTCTAATCGTCATCGGCATGATATTGCAGGGAGCCGCGATCTCCATAACAGCGGGAGTTGATTCCTACGGTGTCTGGCTCGGGTCGATGGCCCTGCTTGGCCTGGGTACAGCCTTGGTCTACCCAACCCTCTTGGCCGCCGTGGGCGACGCCGTACCCGCCGCCGACCGGGCATCATTCCTGGGCGTCTACCGCTTCTGGCGCGACGCCGGTTTCATTATCGGAGCGCTGCTGGCCGGAATCGTAGCCGACCTATTTGGGTTCAAACCAGCCATCCAACTGATAGCCGCCATAACCGTCGGCTCCGGGCTGCTGGCCTTCTTCACCATTAAAGGCAGAGGCAGTTAGTCACTTCCCGGCTTCATTACTGTCATTCTGAGGAGCGCCGCAGGCCGACGAAGAATCTCGTTTTGCGGTTCGGACAGGTGAGACCAGAGCATTGAGACCCCTCGCTGCACTCGGGGTGACGGCAGAGCAAGGCAGCCAAATTCGTATGCTGAGGGCTCTCCATACCAGAGCAACCCACCCCTAAAGAACCAGTATCCGCCCCTGCACCAACCCCGGCTCCAACTCCAGCAACCCGATCGACGGCACAACCTTGAACCGCCGCTTGCCGGCCGCACCGGGGTTGAAGAAAGTCAGCCCGCCCCTCTGTTCATGGAACGCGAAATGGCTGTGGCCGAACACCACCACGTCTGAACTGGCGTCCGTGTACGTCGCAAGTCCGGGCGCATCCCCTTCTTTCGGGACTTTGACGATGTGGGTCAGATAGATGCGGCAGCCGCCCAGTTCCAGGGTCTCGACCTCGGGGAACTCCGACTCGGGCCCCTCACGGTCGTTATTGCCTCGAACGGCGGTCACCGGAGCGATCTCGGATAGCTGTTCGATGATCTCACCGGTGCCGATGTCGCCCGCGTGGAGGATGTGCTCCACTCCTTCAAGCAGGGGTGGCACTCGCGGGTCGTAAAAGCCGTGGGTGTCCGAGACGACGCCGATCAACATAATGCCCATTATACTGGCCTAGGGCTCCTGCAATCGGGCTCCTTTATTATTGAAACCAAATTCGGATCGGTCGGGTATATTAACGCCATGCCAGAAGCGCCTGACTTAGAAGTCATCAAGGACTACCTGAACGCCAACCTCAAGGACGCTCGCGTGGAGTCCTGCATGGTCCTGCGTCCCACGGTGGTGCGCTCGCTGGCGGAGGACGTCACCGCAGATCTGCCGGACCGGACCCTGCTGGACGCCCAGCGGCGAGGTAAATTCCTGACGCTCCGGTTCTCCGGAGGGCGCAGTCTGGTGATCAACCCCATGCTGACCGGCGCATTGCAGCACTGCGCAGATACCGTCCGGGTCCAAAAGAAGACGTGTGTGACGTTGAACTTGGGCAGCGGTATGGACCTGCGTTACCTAGACGACCGGCAGATGGGCAAGGTCTATTACATAAAGAATGGCGAACAAGGGGAAAACGGGGAAGACTCGGGCGAGGCCCAAGACGACCTGATCCCCCAGTACACCGGCCTAGGACCGGATGTCTTGTCCGGCATAACACTGGAAGAATTCCAGAGTCGTCTGAAGAAATTCAACGGAGAGATCAAAGGCGTGCTGACCCGTGGCGCTTTCATCTCCGGTATCGGCAACGCATACTCGGACGAGATTCTATTCGCCGCCGGCATCTCACCCTTCAAGAAATGCCGGGCCCTGAAGCCGGACGAACTCGAAACACTCCACGCCCAGTGCCGCCAGGTGCTGGAAGAAGCCACCGAAACACTGCGGATGCGCATGGGCGGCGACATCCATAAGAAGGTGCGCGACTTCTTGCAGGTACACAACAAGGGCGGCCAACCCTGCCCCAAGTGCGGCGGCAACATCACCCAGTTGAACGCCAACCAGCGCATCACCAGCTACTGCCGCCATTGCCAGCCAGGACTGCTGATTCGGAATTAAACGTCGAGCACCGGAACAATCCCCTTTTATAATCGCTATTTTCTAATAAACCAAACATTGTAAAAAGTGGCCTAGCCTCGAATCTGCAAATATTGAGTATTGACATTGACCCACCTAGATTTTTAGAATGTGGCTATATTTCGCATAATCTTGGTTGGGCTGCTTGTAGCCCGTGGCCGGTCACCAGCAAACCCAGGCTGGTATAAAGATGAAAGTAACCTTTTACCGAGCCGGAGACCGGAATATAAAAGTCTTAACTTATGAATGAAATGTTCACTGTAGAGAAGGAGGAATGAATGCCTGACCATGAAATCGCTCTGATGGCCCACCTTCTGCGCCGCGCCGGCTATGGTGCGAGCCGCGACGAGATAGAAGCCAGAGTAGCCCAAGGATACGATAGCGTTGTAGCGGAGCTTCTAAACCCGGGAGACGATCCTGGGATTGATGAAGACCTGATGTACCGCGCCTACCCGTCCTACTTCGATAAGGCCGCCATCGAGACCGGCCAGACGGAGTGGGTCTACCGCATGATCAACAACAAGTACCAGCTCAAAGAGAAGATGTCCCTCTTCTGGCACACCATCCTCTGCGCTGGCGACAACAAGGTGGACAACGCCCGGACAACGGCCATCCAGATCGACAAGTTCCGGGACTACGGCATGGGCAATTTCAAAGACATGCTGATGATGCTCTCCACCGACCCGGCCATGCTCTACTACCTGGACAACATCGAGAGCCACAAGACCGCCGTTAACGAGAACTACGGCCGGGAGCTCTTGGAGTTGTTCTCCATCGGCGTGGGCATGGACAACGAGTTCAACTACAGCGAAGACGACGTCAAGGCCTGCGCCCGTGCCTTCACCGGCTGGAACCTGGCCCCGACGATCCCTGTCTTCCCCTACGGACGGACTCCCTTCGAGTTCCGCTTCGACCCCGCCGACCATGACTACGGCGAGAAGACCTTCCTGGGCGAGACCGGCAACTGGGATGGCGGCGACATCGTCGACATCCTCTGCAAGCAGCCAGGGACCGCCAGGTTCGTCGCCCGTAAGCTCTATGACTTCTTCGTCGCCGACGAGCCGCCGGTGCCCTCCTGGCGCCTGAGCGAGCCTCGCGACATGGACGCCATCAAACAACTGGAAAAGGCCTACTTCGACTCCGGTTACGAGATCACCGCCATGTTGACGGTCCTCTTCAACTCGGCCTTCTTCAAAGACGAGGCCGTCCGGTTCGCCAAGGTCAAGAGCCCTGCTGACGTGGTCATCGGGACCATGCGCATGGTAGGCGACCACATCGAACCCAAGCCGGGTCTGTTCTTCGTGGCCATGGAGCCCAAATACATGGGCTTGGACCTGATGAACCCGCCGACGGTTGAAGGCTGGCACATGGGCCGCGAGTGGATCAATAGCGGCAGCCTGATCGACCGGATCAACTTCGCATCTTCCATGCTGGGCAACACTGATCTGCCCGGCATTAAGTCCATCGTCAGTCGGCTGATGAAAATAGGCGACGTTCCAAGCTCCGAACAGTTCTTGGACGGTTGTCTGGACCTGCTCGGCCCCATGGAGCTGGCACAGGAGACCCGTAGCCAACTGACCGACCATCTGGACGCCGGCGGGGCCCTGAAACACGGCAACGACACCGAGGAAGGTGATTTCACCCGCCGAACGGGCGAGACCCTAAAGATGATTGCAACCACCTCGGAGTTCCAGTTCGGCTAGGATCTCCCTGAGATTCCCTAAGATTTCGCTAAGAATAGTCTGATAATCCGACCAAATGCGGAGGAAGTAAGAATGGTATCAACAGTAAAAGACCCAGTATTGGCAGTGATGTCATTGTCCGGCGGCAACGATGGCCTGAACACGGTTATTCCCTACAACGACCCTCATTACCGAGATTACCGCAAGGCCCTCGGTATCAATGAGGACCAGATAATCCCCATCTCCGATCAGCTTGGACTCCATCCGGCCATGGCGCCGCTGAAGAAACACTGGGACGAGGGCCACTTGGCCATCCTCCAGGGTATCGGCTACCCCAACGGCAGCCTATCCCACTTCCGGTCCATGGACATCTGGGCCACCTGTGAGCCCGATGAACTAGGTCTCACCGGCTGGTTGGGCAGCGTTATCGAAGACGTTGACCCCAAAGGCGAGAACGTGCTGACCGGCGTCAACTTCGGACGCGGCCTGCCGCGCTCTCTGGCCAAAGAGGGTGTGGCTGTAGCCTCCGTGGGAGACCTCAGCACCTACGGCCTGCTCACCGACATGGGCGCTGAAGCCCAACGGACCGAGGCTCTTGACCTGTTCGGACGCATGTACGCTCCGGCCATCGGTCAGGGCGCGGTTGACGACTACATCCGCCGTACCGGTATCGAAGCCCTGAAGGGTGCCGACATCCTGACCACGGCCCCTGGGATGTACAAGTCTGAAGTCGAGTACGCCAGCACGGCCATGGGCGGCTACCTCCGCGACATGGCCCAGGTCCACAACGCTGATTTCGGGACCCGGGTGTTGTTCACCACGGCTCCCTACAACATCTTCGACACCCACGCCAACCAGGCAGTGGCCCAAGCCAACCTGCTGCAAGACGTGGCTGTGAACATCGATTCGTTCATGACCGACATCCGCCAGTTGGGTAAGAGCGACAACGTAACGTTGTTCTTCTACTCCGAGTTTGGTCGACGGGCCATGGACAACGGCTCCGGCACCGATCACGGCACCGGCGGAGTGGCCTTCGTCATTGGCGACCACGTCAAGGGCGGCCTCTACGGCGAATACCCGTCCCTAGCACCCGGCAAGTTGGAAGACGGCGGTAACCTGCAACACAGCATGGACTTCCGCTCGGCCTACACGACTTTGCTTGACCAGTGGATGGGCCTGGATGCCAAGGCGATCATCGGCGGCAGCTACGAGGCCATACCCTTCTTCTAGAGGGGAGACCTCCAGAAAGCAGACCGCGAGAAATCTAGAAAATCAGCCTCTGCGCCGGAGCGATTGCTGCGGCGCGGGGCCCTGAACCCCTGAGGAGAGTAGCTATGGCTAGTGTATTCCTAGGAATCAACGACCGGACGTTCACCTACAGCTTTGTAGCTGGACGCTCCGAGTTCCAGGGCACCGGGTTCCGAAATCCGATGGACTTTGCCTTGGCCCCCGACGACATGGTCTACGTCGTCAACCGCTCGTATGAGTCCCGGACCGACGGCACACGCATAAACCTGTTCCGTATCGGCGAGGACAAAGAAGAGTACATCACCGAGTTCGGTTCCTACGGCGAAGAGCCCGGTCAGTTCATCTGGCCCATGGCCATCGCCTTGGACAAGAACACCAACGTCTACGTCACTGACGAGTGGACTCACCGGATCACCATCTTCAACAAAGATGGCGAGTACCAGAGCCACTGGGGCACCCATGGCTCCGGCGACGGCGAACTAGACCGCCCTGCTGGCATCACCATCGGCGCCGACGAAACTGTCTATATCGTAGACAGCCGCAACAACCGGGTCCAGAAGTTCTCCCTGGACGGCAAGTTCCTGGGCAAGTTCGGCACCGCTGGCTCTGGCGATGGCGAATTCAACCTGCCCTGGGGCATCTGCCTGGACAAAGATGAAAACATCTTCGTCGCAGACTGGCGCAACGATCGTGTCCAGTCCTTCTCCAACGACGGCAAGTGGTTGGCCTCCTTTGGCCGACCCGGCACCGGCGGCGACTGCACCGTTGCTAAAGAAGACGGCGGAATGCGCTACGCTGAAATCCCGGTAGGCGAGTTCAACCGCCCCACCGGCGTCTGCGTCGATGAAGACGGCGACATTTACATCGCCGACTGGTTGAATAACCGGGTCCAGGTGCTCAATTCCGAAGGCCGCTTCATCACCGAGTTCAACGGCGATGCCGCGCTATCCAGCCTGGGAATCGACAAGATCAAGTCCAACCCGGACATGATTCGCCAGCGCAACGGCGTGCGCGACTTCACCCCTGAGAAGGTACTGTGGACTCCCTGCGCAGTGCGCGTTGACCACCGTGGCCGCGTAATGATCGCAGACACGTCACGGCACCGGTTCCAGGTCTACCAGAAAAACACTGAACCAATGCTGGTCTAACCAGGCCGGCGGTCTCGGTCCAACTGGAAACGTTCTGGCGCTTGGGTAGACTAACTATCCCAAGCGCCAGTTTTATTTTTCACCCCGGTTATTAATAAGTTCTTAAGAGGAAACATGACCCAGGACAAAAATCAGCAACTCGCAGCGCAGCAGGTATTTGGCCCTCAGGCGGCCGTCTACGCCACCAGCAAGGTACACATCCGTGACGACAGCCTCGAATCTGTGGAGCGCATGGTGGACGCCGCCGGTGGCAGCAACCGTTATGGCTGGACCATCGACCTTGGCACGGGCGCCGGGTTCACCGCGTTTGCCGTGGCCGGGGTCTCCGACCGGGTCATCGCCAGCGACGTCACAGAGCCGATGCTGCGGCAGGCTGAGCGCCTGGGACGAGAGCGGAGCATCACCAACCTGGGTCTCAGCCAAAACGCCGCAGAAGCCCTGCCATTTGCTGATGAGTCCATCGACCTGGTGACCTCCCGGGTCTCAGCCCACCACTTTCGCGACTTCGAAAAGGCACTCGACGAAGCCCAGCGGGTCCTCAAAAAGGGCGGCTCGCTACTGATGGCCGACAGCATCGCCCCGGAAGACGACGCCATCACCAAATGGATGAATGACATCGAACTGCGCCGGGATTTCAGCCACATCGAGAACCGCAAGATCTCCCGCATAACGGAAATGCTCATGGAGCGCGGCTTCACGGTGGTCGAGAATGACTACCCCCGTATCTATCTGCGCTTCAACGAGTGGACCGCCCGCACCAAGGTCTCACCTGAAGAAACAAAAGCCCTCTACAAAGAGTTCCTAGAAGCCCCAGCCGCCACCCGCGAGGCTTTCCAAGTAGCTCCCGTCCACGACGACATCGCCTTCTCCTGGCCCTGCTGGGTGTTCCGGGCGGTTAAGGCCTAGTTCTCGTTCAGATATGTCACCGTTTCGGTGTAGAATGTCACCAACGTGCCGGGGGGATGATTAGTGGCCACTTCTGGACACACTGGGGCAGTATTTGTTGGCCGGCATCAAGAGATTGCCGAGCTTAACTCCGCGCTGGACGACGCCATCGCCGGACATGGCCGGCTAGTCATGTTGGCCGGAGAGCCCGGAATCGGCAAGACCAGTATCGCCCAGGAACTCACCTCCCGCGCCCGGTCACTGGGCACGCAGGTATTCTGGGGCTGGTGCTACGAACGTGAAGGGGCCCCGCCCTATTGGCCTTGGGTCCAGCCCATCCAGTCCTATATCTCCCAGACACCCGTCGAGCAACTCTTAGCCGAGCTGGGCTCCGGCGCTTCCGACATCGCAGACCTGGTGCCCGAGATTCGCCAAAAACTTCCGGACCTGGAACCATCGCCGACGCTGGACCCGCAGCAAACTCGCTTCCGGCTGTTCAACTCCATCTCCACCTTCCTCACCAACCTGGCCCAGTCCCAGTCCTTGGTATTCGTATTAGACGATCTTCAATGGGCCGACACGCCATCCCTGCTCCTGCTTGAGTTCCTTACCCAGCAGATGACAGACAGCAATATCCTGGTGATCGGCACCTACCGAGACGTTGAGGTTACCCGACGTCACCCCTTAAGCGAGTCATTGGCGCAGCTGTCTCGTAGCCCCGCTTTCAGCCGCCTAGCGCTCACCGGGTTGGAATCGGACGACGTGGGCCAATTCGTCCGTGAATCTGGCGGAGAGAGTGCTTCCACCGAGTTGATCGACGCTATCTACACCCACACCGAAGGCAATCCATTATTTCTGTCAGAGGTAGTCCGGCTGCTCGGAGAACAGAGCAACTTCGACGCCAGAGCTGGAACCGCTGGTACTCCAATCGTGCTCGGATTGCCGCAGGGCGTTGTCGAAGTGATCGGTCAGCGCTTGAACCGGCTATCAGCAGACTGCGTCGACACGTTGACTATGGCAGCCGCCATCGGCCGCCAGTTCGACTTCAACCTGCTTAAAAACCTGAGCGAAGACGCCTCAGAGATCCAGCTTCTTGAGCAAGTGGAAGAGGCGCTGGACGCCCGAATCTTGCAAGAACTTCCGGAACATCGGGACCGCTACCAATTCAGCCACGCCATGGTGCAACAAACGCTGTTGGAACGGCTTTCCACCAGCCGCAGAGTCAGGATGCACGCGAAAATCGGCGAAGCGTTGGAGACAGCTTACGGCGACCAGCCGGGAGGGCATGCTGAAGAATTGGCCTACCACTTCTCAGAGGCCGCTCCGGTATCCGGGCCTGAGAAGCTGGTGAAGTACTCCAAGTTGGCTGGAGATCGAGCTCTGGAAGGCTACGCCTGGGAAGAGGCGATGGCGTATTTCCAGAACAGCCTCGCCGCCCTGTCGATCAACCTCGAAGAGCAAACGCCGGCGCCAGATGAGGACAGCGCTAGTCTGCTTTTCGGTCTGGGCCGTTGTCAGGCAGCTTTGATAGAAGACGGTGCCTACCGCTCACTGCGGAGAGCCTTGGATTATTACGCCAAGGCGGGAGACTTGGAAAAAGTAGTTGCCATCGCCGAGCTTCCGGATTATGCGGCGACCAGGAATATTGGATTGGAACAACTGATCGGCCCGGCATTGAAACTGGTACAGGAGGGTTCGTTACAGTCGGGCAGATTGCTATCGCGGCACGGGCAGATCATCGGGCTGCAGAACGCCGCCTACGATGAAGCTATCGATGCCTTGAATCAGGCCTTGGATATATCTCGGCGTGAGGGCGACAAGGAGCTGGAAGTTCAAAGTCTGGCAGCGATCGTATCGGTGTACAGCAACCATATGCACTATGAGGAGGCCTTGGCCAACGGCCTTAAAATATTCGAGCTTAATGAGCAGGTCAACGATCTGCGTTCCGAAGTTTCCGCCCATTACTTTGTGGCGACCTGTTATATCGAAAATGGCGATCTGGGCGCAGCTAGTCGCCACGCAACGGAGATGTTGTCAAAAGCCGAGCGATTGGGTGATCGGTTTTGGCTGGAGGGAGCGTGTTGGAAAACCGAAATGACTCTTCGCGTTGCCGGAGAGTGGGAATCGGCACGAACATTCGCCCAGCGAGCCTTGGATATTGGATCGCGCCAATCCAACATTCTAAGCGGACTGGCGCTGAACGAACACGAAGTAGGAAATAGCAGGTTGGGGAACTCCCATTTGGATCTACTCACGAAGATCGCTAGCGATGGCACGGCTGGCTCAAGATTCATGGACCTATCCGCCTCCGCTAGGGTCGCCCTAACAGGACCCCTAGCTGCGAATATCACTGGAGATTCTGACCGTCTGGAATCCTCTGTAAACGCGGCCACGTTCATCATTGAACATCCCAATGCAACTGCTTTGTCCGTCAATCAAGCCCACGCTGGTCTGGCCATGGTTGCGGTCATTTCTGGTGACGCAGATAAGGCTGCGGAAAAATACGAACTCATGAAGACTTGGCATCACAGTTTCATGTTCTTTTGCGTATCCTCTGATCGCCTCCTGGGGCTACTGGCCCGGACCATCGGTCAGCTCGATCAGTCAGCCAAACATTTTGACGACGCATTGTCATTCTGTCGTAAAGGCGGCTACAAGCCCGAGCTAGCCTGGGCCTCCTGTGAATACGCGGACCTCTTGATAGAGCGCAACGGACCAGGAGACCGGGCAAAAGCGACTGGTCTTTTTGAAGAGTGCCTCGCCATCTCCAACGAACTGGGCATGAGGCCATTGATTGAACGGGTTGCGAGGCTCCAAGAGCGAAACATTTCCCAGACTGCTTTCCCCGATGGTCTAACCGCGCGAGAAGTAGAAGTGATCCGGCTGGTGGCTTTGGGTATGATCGACCGTGAAATAGCAGAGGAGCTAATCATCAGCCCCAATACCGTAGGCAATCACGTAAGGAGCATTCTCGGCAAGACCGACTCGGCCAACCGCACCGAAGCCGCAGCCTACGCCGTGCAGAACGGCCTTACTTCCGGCGCAAAATAACCCTCAGTTTTAAGGGTTTTTCCCGTTTCCAGATATAAGTGGCATCCGGCATGTACGCCCCACCTATCTACCCCTCAAGTAATGTTGAGACGAAACGCCGGTACAACAACCATGACAACGACCTAGGATCTCTGATTGGACTAAAATATTCGTTTCAGATTGGTTGAAACTGCCTGGATTTGTCGTCAAAAGAGGGATATATTTCCCCAGTCATAGGTCGGTCTGCTCTCCGTCTTCAGCTTAGACGGGCGCAGCGGGCAGCCGGTCCTAGTCACCCAGGCCCGGGTCCGGCCGCAGACCGGCCCCGCTTTCCCCTCAGACGGGCATGCCGTATAATCAAGTCGGCCTCTGTAAAATGAGGCCCTATCCCTGTTCCGATCGACCATGCCCATCGGAGTACCCAACGGAAGTGACCAACAATGGAAGTAGTTTTCACCCAAGACGTTCCCAATAAGGCCAGGGCGGGCGAAGTCCGCCGTGTGCCCGACGGTTACGCACGCAACTATCTTTTGCCCCAGGGTCTGGCCGAGATCGCCACTCCTGAGGTGTTGAAGCGGGTTCACAAGATCAGCGCCGTCGGTGACGAGGTACGCGTCCGCGAGACCGCCATCATGGAAGAACTGGCCAGCGGCCTGGACGACATCACCATCAGTCTCACGGCCAGAATCACGCCTACCGGACGGTATTACGGCGCCATCACCCAGACCCACATCGCCATGGAACTAGCCGATAAAGTCGGCCGGGAAGTGGAGCGGCGCTGGGTTGAGATAGCCGAGCCGATCCGCGAACCAGGCGAATACGACGTGATCCTCCGGTTCTCAACCGAAGTCACGGCCACGATACACGTCAACGCGGAGATAGAAGAATAGGGCGATGTACGCCGAGAAGCTGTTACCCCATGACTTGGAGGCGGAGGAGGCGGTTGTTGGGTCGGTCTTGATCGATGGGAACTGCTTCTCTCGCGTCGCGCCTGTGATTAAGGCAGACGATTTCTACCGAGAGAGAAATCAGCTCTGTTTTGCCGCCTGCGAAGCACTCTTCCAGCGGGATGAGGCCATTGACCAAGTCACACTGGCCCGGGAACTGAGCCGCGCCAGCCAGTTGGAAACGGTCGGCGGCATGGCCTATCTCTCCCACCTGATTTCCGTTACCCCCACCTCGGCCAACTCCGAACACTACGCCAACGTGGTGGCCCGCACCGCCACCATGCGGAAACTCATTGACGTTGCTTCCCGCATATCGGCCATGGGCTACCAGGACACCGACGACGTTGACGCCACCCTCCGCCAAGCAGAGGATGCGCTCTTCACCATCCGGGGTCCTGACTCCCAGAGGGGCTTCGTCCCGCTGCGGCAGATTTATGACCAATACCTGGAAGACCAGGCTGCCATCGCCGACCCCATAACCGAGAACACCGGTCCGATCATGGTCGGGTACACAGACCTCGACGAACTTCTCGGAGGCATCCAACGCTCGGACCTGGTGATCCTGGGCGCACGCCCGTCATTGGGTAAGAGCACATTGGCCTTGAACATCTGCCTGAACGCCGCCAAGAACGGCTCTTCAGCCGGTGTTTTTAGCCTGGAGATGAGCCGGGAACAACTGGCCCTGCGGATACTTTCATCCGAGGCTGAGATCGACTCTCACCGGCTGCGTCTGGGACTTCTGACCGAAGCCGAGATGGAACGGATCACAGACGCCATCGGTCAACTGTCCGACCTACCCGTCTATATAGATGACACACCGTTCCAGAGCATGATCGAGATGCGTAGCAAGGCGCGCCGGCTGTCTTTGGAGCATGGACTGGACCTGCTTGTGGTCGACTACCTGCAGTTGATCCAGGGCAGAAGCGGCCGCAGCGAAAACCGTGTCCAAGAGATATCAGAGATTTCCCGGTCGCTCAAGATCATGGCCAGAGACTTAAACATCGGCCTCGTCACCTGCTCCCAGCTCAGCCGTGGTGTTGAGCAGCGGCCAGGCCACCGCCCCATGCTTTCAGACCTACGTGACAGCGGAAGCATCGAGCAGGACGCCGACGTCGTGATGTTCTTGCACCGTGACGACGCGTATTTCACCGAAGATGAGTGGGACCAACAGTTTCCCGGCCGGCCCTATCCCCGCAACATCGCGGACCTGATAGTGTCCAAGCATCGTAACGGACCCACCGGCAACCTGCAGCTCTTCTTCCGGGACAACCTGGTCCGGTTCGATTCGTTATCTAGGGTGGACGACTTCTAGTTATGGCGCCTTCCGGGGCCTTCGCTGGATTCACTGGGAAAACACTCTACACCCCGGTGCCCAACCCGGTGTTCGGACCCATCCTGGAGCAGATTCAGGATCTTTCCGAACTCAAGGTGACTCTGCGCGGTCTGTGGTTGTTTCACCGCAAGCGCGGCGCTCTGAGAGCCGTTTCCCTGGACGAATTCCTATCAGACCGCTCTCTGATCAAGGGACTCAAGTCCAAAGGCGAAGAATCGTCCGAAGAGGCCATACGCCAAGGTCTGCGGTTGGCCGTGACCCGGGGCACCTTCTTGACCCACCAGTTGGAGGGCACGGGCACGATCTTCCTGTTGAACACCGACGCCGACCAACGGGCCTTGGCCAGATTGGCCGCCGGAGAATCCGTTGAGGGCGCACCTGAGATAGACGACGAGCCAGCCACCGACCAGCCGGAACCGGAAAGGCGCAATATTTTCGCCCTGTACGAAGACAGCATCGGGTCGTTATCTCCTCTGTTGGCGGAAGAATTGAAAGAGGCCGAGGGGCGCTACCCGGAACCCTGGCTCCGGGAGGCCTTCGGCATCGCAGTGGCGGAGAACAAACGCAGTTGGCGTTACGTGGCCGGCATACTAAGACGCTGGACCTCAGAGGGCAGAGAGTTCACTGGAACGACTAGGGGAGAGGCTGAGAGGGGAAAAGATGGAAAGCCTGGGCGACATACTGAGAAGGATAACGGCCAGAAATATCTCGAGGAATACCAACGGCGGAGGGGTGCGCCTCCCGGACAACGAACCGACCGCTGACCTTTGCCCTCAATGTAATGGCAGCGGCTGGGTCACTAGACGCGTCCATATTGGCCATCCCGAGTTCGGGCAGGCCGTCCCCTGCGCCTGCCAGGAGACCCAGGACTCCAGCACCCGAGAAGCCGCGTTGCGCCGGTACAGCAACCTGGGCGCACTCTCCCGGATAACATTCGCCACCACCAACTTGGAAGGGCCAATGCCGGACGCCTCCAGCCGGCAGATGTTCTCCGAAGGCGTCACTGCCGCAGCCCGATTCGCCGAGAATCCAGAAGGCTGGCTGGTTCTCACCGGCCCCAGTGGTAGTGGCAAAACCCACCTGGCAGTGGCCATCGCCAACCGATGCATCGAACGGAGCCAGACCGCATTTTTCATAGTCGCGGCAGACTTGCTAGACCACTTGAGGGCGTCCTACGCACCGGACAACCCGGTCTCCTACGATGAACTATTCGAGCAGGTCCGTAACGTACCCGTATTGATCTTGGACGACCTAAGCGTGGCCACCGCCACCCCCTGGGCCCAGGAGAAATTATTCCAGGTGATCAACCACCGCTATAACAACTCATTGCCCACCGTAGTAACGGTTCGCGGCCCCCTGCAACGGCTGGACGACGCCTTGCGCACGCGCCTGGAGGGCGTTGACGGAACCGCTTCCGTAGCCCAGTTGGGCAACTTCAACAGCCGAATGATTCAAGGCATCGGGGAAGTCCGTGCTGACATGTTGCAACGGATGACCTTCGAGAATTTCGACACCGTAGGCGGGGCGAACGCCACTGCCCAACACCAAGAAACTTTAGACAGTGCTAAGCACATAGCAGAGGCATTCGCCGCCGACCCCGAGGGCTGGCTGCTTTTCAATGGGCCGCGGGGTTGCGGCAAGACCCATCTGGCTGTGGCCATCGCCGGCGAACGTCTCAAGCAGGGCAGCCAGGTATTCTTTGCCTTCGTGCCCACATTGCTAGACCACCTCCGGGCCACCTTCAGCCCCGACAGCCCGGTCGGCTATGACGAGTTATTCGAGCAGATCAACTCCGTGCCGCTACTTGTGTTGGACGATCTGGGCGCGGAGAGCAGCACCGCTTGGGCGGAGGAAAAGCTATACCAGATAATCGTTCATCGCCACGAGGCGCGCCTGCCCACTGTCATCACGACCGTCTCGATGATTGAAGAACTGGAAGACACCAAGTCCCGTATCGCCTCTCGGTTGGTCGACGGCATGGTTGTAAATTGGGTGCCGATCTCCGCTCCCAACTACCGCGATCAACGCCTAAGAGACTGATCCGGGGCTGCTTCTCCGCAGTCGTTCGGCGAAGAGCACCAAAAATCCCCCCAACCCCCATTTGCAAACGGGGGCTCCGGAGGGATTTCCGATCCCTCTGTTGACAATCCTTTCTTCTCTGCTTGATAATTAACCATATGGTTAATTATCAAGCAGAAGCGCTTAACCTGACCTTCTCGGCGCTGGCCGACCCCACCCGGCGAGCCATCTTGGAACGGCTGTCTTTCGGCGACTCGACAGTGACGGACCTGGCCGAGCCATTCGACGTATCGCTGCCAGCTATCTCCAAACAATTACGCGTCCTGGAACGTGCCGGGCTACTGACGCAAGAGAAAGACGGGCGCGTCCGGCGCTGCCACTTGGAGGCCCTGCCCATGAAAGAAGCGGTGGAATGGATCGCACAATACCGCCGGTTCTGGGAGGACCAATTGGACTCGCTGGCCAATTATCTGGAGGCGACTTCCTCCGGCGAACATCCTCAGGAAGATACTCAGGTAGATACTCAAGAAGACAATGATCAAGCAGAAGAATCGGAGGGATAGGAACCATGACTCAATCAACGCCGCAGACCGGCATCAGCCTACGGGTGACCAAGACGATCAACGCGCCCTGTGAACGGGTGTTCGCCGCCTGGACCCAACCGGAACACCTCCATAAATGGTGGGGCGCCCACGAGAGCTTCTCAGCGCCCATAGCCGAGGTGGACCTGCGAGTTGGCGGCAAGTACCGCTTTGGCATGCTGGAGCCCGGCAAAGACGCCCCCTACGTCGCATACGGGGTCTACCAGGAAGTGATCGAGTCGGAGAAGCTGGTATTCACCTGGGCTTTCGAGAAGATGCCCGGTGATGACCCCGGATTCGTGCCCGCTGAAACCTTAGTCACCGTGGAGTTCATCGACAAGGGCGACGCCACTGAGGTGGTGCTAACCCACGAACGTTTCCCCGACGAACACATGCGGGACGAACACCAGGGAGGCTGGTTCGGCTGTCTGGATGGCCTGGAGCGCCTATTCGCGTCCGGCAGCTAACAGGGGTCAGGGCTTGCTTAAGCAAGCCCGTGGCGTTAGGAAGATCGTTGGAGATCGTAGAAGAAACGATTCCGGCATAACCCAAACGACGCCTTAGCGATCACGCGAACAACCCCGGCCTCGATCAGTACTTGAACTCTTCTCGCACCGGGCTGAAGATGTCCAGGGCCAAGGCTTTAACTTCGTAGGCCTTGGCGTAGTGCTCGACGTTGCCGGGGATGATGTACATGTCGCCGGGCTTCAGGAGTTTGACCTCGCCGTCAATGCCCATCTCCAGCTCGCCCTCAACTATTATCCCGGCCTGCTCATGAGGGTGTGTGTGGCGCGGCACTTCCGAGTTCGCGTCGACCTCGATCAGAGAAAGCAGCATCTGCTCGCCCCAAAAAGTACGGGTCCTGGCCCCCGGCACCACTTCCATCGGCTTCCTGTCGGACGCATCTATGAAGTAAGACATGGTTCCCTCCAATCATGTAGGGAGTGCGGCCGGCGGGCTAGCTAAAGCCCTGGCCGCTCTCGTTCATGCTTACGTAACGCTGCCCGCTGCCGATCACCAGGTGGTCCAGAACTTCTATCCCCAACAGCTTGCCCGACTCCACCAAGTCTGCGGTGATGGCGATGTCGTCGTCGCTGGGAGCGGGGTTACCGGAAGGGTGGTTGTGGACCACGATCAGGGAAGTCGCATTGTTCCTGACCGCTGGCCTAAACACCTCCGCCGGCCGCACCACCGAGCTATTCACATTGCCCACGTATACTTCGTGGGTGCTGAGCACCTCGTTACGAGTGTTCAGCAGTATAACCCTCAGGTGCTCTTGCTCCAAAGTACCCATCTCGCCAGTGACCAGGTTGGCGGCATCCTGTGGTGTGCTGATGATTATCCGCTCCTCGGGAGCCAGGGAGATATACCGGCGTCCCAACTCTAGGGCCGCCAGTAGCTGACAGGCCTTGGCCTCGCTGAGACCGCGCTCGCCGCACAACTCGGCGAAGGCCGCCTTGCCCAACCCCGCCAGCCCGCCGAACCGCGTCAGCAGCCGGGCAGAGAGGGTGATGACGTTCTCACCGGCCGAGCCAGTACGCAGCAAGATGGCGATGAGTTCCGTATTGCTCAGGTTCTTAGAACCGTACTCCACCAGCCTCTCGCGAGGCCTTTCGCTGGTGGGCATCTCACGGATGGTCGGTTGGCGGGGGAGGGTACTCTCAACAGCAGCAGGAGTCGTCATTGGCGTCGCGATCCTCGAGAATTCTTGGGGAAAATGTCGTCCAGCCGGAACCAAAGCCCCCGGA
>CAVOAA010000011.1:0-28806 GCA_963693555.1 Dehalococcoidia bacterium
AACCAGACCATGAGTTTCGGGCGCAGCCGCGCCAAGATGATGACCTTCAACAAGCCAACGGTGTCCTTCGCTGATGTGGCTGGAGTTGAAGAATCGAAAGAAGAACTCCAAGAAGTTGTTGAGTTCTTAAAGTTCCCTGAGCGGTTCCTCGCTTTGGGAGCTCGCATCCCCAAGGGTGTCCTACTGGTAGGCTCTCCCGGAACCGGGAAGACCCTGATGGCAAGGGCCGTGGCTGGAGAGGCCGGAGTGCCCTTCTTCCATATCAGCGGTTCCGAGTTCGTGGAAATGTTCGTTGGAGTTGGTGCTGCCCGGGTCAGAGACCTGTTTGAGCAGGCCAAGCGCAACGCCCCATGTATCGTCTTCGTGGACGAGATCGACGCTGTCGGCCGCCACCGGGGTGCCGGTCTCGGCGGTGGACACGACGAACGCGAGCAGACCCTGAACCAGATATTGGTTGAGATGGACGGTTTCGAAACCAACACCAATGTCATCGTGATCGCCGCCACCAACCGCCCAGACATCTTGGACCCGGCCCTTCTAAGGCCGGGACGATTTGACCGCCGTGTGACCTTGGACCTGCCCGACATCGAAGGACGCAAAGCGATTTTGAAGGTCCACGCCGCCGGTAAGCCATTGGCTCCGGAAGTCGCCTTTGATTCACTGGCCAAAGAAACGCCGGGGTTCAGTGGAGCAGAGCTGGCTAACCTGATCAACGAAGCGGCCATCATGGCAGCTAGAGGCAATAAGAAATCCATCTTCATGGTCGACTTCGAGGAAGCCGTGGACCGGGTCATCGCCGGCCCGCAGCGCAAGAACCGGAGGATCAACCCGCGTGAGAAAGAGATGACGGCCTACCACGAAGCCGGCCATGCTCTGGTGGCGTGGGGCCTTGAGTTCGCCGATCCGGTACACAAGATTTCCATCGTCGCCCGCGGCCAGATGGGCGGCCATACCTCGCTGGTGCCGGAAGAAGACCGGTATCTGTGGACCAAGAACCAGTTCGAACACCGCATGGCTGTCACCATGGGCGGCCGCGTCGCCGAGCAGATCATATTCGACGAAGTGACCACCGGCGCCAGCAACGACCTGGAGCAGGCCACCAAGTTGGCCCAGGGCATGATCAAGCGCTACGGCATGTTCAGCGCCCAACACTACAACGAGATGCCGATCAGTGAAGTTATCCAGAACGCCCGCGAGGGCAACATCTCAACGATAGAGGTGTATGGCAACGACCTTCTCGTGGCGATGACCGACGACACGGAATTCAGGTCCCGCAAGGAAGACGACTTCCAGTTGGCGCAATTCAGTGAAGGGCTGATCGAAGCCGGTCTAAAGCCCGTCACCATCATCATCAAGAACTCCCACAGCCTCGACGGGCTGGGAGCGCCGCGGACCTTTGGCAAGGCCGAAGAACAGGTCTTCTTGGGCCGTGGCATATCGGGAGAAGAAAGGGACTACGGAGACAAGATTGGGGAAGAAATCGACTACGCTGTCTCTGGACTGATCAACACCGCCTACGACGAAGCCGTCGAAGTGATCAAGACCCATCAGTCCAAGCTCGTCAGACTGGCCGAGTACCTGATCGAATACGAGACGGTATCCGGCGAGGCAATGAACCGGCTGTTCAACGCCGATGACGACCCTAGTGGTGAAACGGCCACGCCGCCTGTTGCGCCGGACGCGCCGCCGGAATACAACGCCAATCCCCTTCCGCAACCAACGATGCCTCAGCCGTCACCGACGCTAACGTCAACGGCAACCGACGGGGATGCCGACTGATAGATCAAGCGGTTTAGTAAGTAAACAGAAAAAGAGGCGGGGTTAAAACCTCGCCTCTTTTTTGTGCGTCACGTTTTAAAGGGTTAGGCCGGACTGGCGTCGCCCGCCGCATCTTCTTGGTCTCTCGGTAGCTGGCGGTAGTAGATACCCCATTGCTGCATCAACCCTTGGACCTCTTTGTTCTCCAGCGAAGTCAGCTCTCTGAAGAACCCGGCTAGGGCGTGGGCCGGCATGTTTGCTTGGTCACAGACCCAACTGCGGTCCGCAGGCACCACGTAAATCAGACCGCTCTGGTGGTCACAGACTGCCCTGATCCGTGTCATATCGTTCCCTGGGATTACTTCCAGGCCAGATGTTGTCATGTGCTTGTTCCTCAACTGAAATATTGCGCCGTCTGAGTACAAAATGGTTCGGCAACGGCAGTATTATACCCCGGGTTTTGTCCTAGCATAGACTCACAGAGCGGTCAGATAATGGCTGAGCTGGCCAGCTTGCCTCGGACTACCCGTCCAATTGGAGCGTTACAACGTATTTCAATGGTAGTGCATCATAGTTAGAGGCTGCGATGTAGTTCGGATACCCCTTAGATGATAGAATCGAAAAAGCTTTGCAGATAATGGGGCGCTCGGCACTACGATAGCCTGCGCCATACCTAAAAGGATAGGCAAAAGGAACTTACAGACATGTATCAACCCGGAGGCGGACCCAGGCAACCAGAATTAGATCTTGAAAAGATTTTAGGCGGTATCCGCGACGTAGTCGGTCGCGTGTCCCAGCGCTTGGGAGGTGGTGGCGTAGGGCTAGCTCTAGCCTTGTTGATCGGCCTGATCGTGGTGATCTGGGCAGCCAGCGGCGTTTACACCACCAGCCCCGGTGAGCAAGCTGTGCTCCGCCTTTTCGGAAAGGCCCAGGCAACACCGATAACCCAGAACGGACTCCATTGGTGGTGGCCGGGTCCCGTTGGTAACAAAGACATCGTTCGGACCGACCTGGTCCGGCGCTTGGAGCTTGGCTTCAGGAGTAGCGACGGCGTGGCCAACACCCCGGTGCCCATCGAAGCCCAAATGATCAGCGGCGACCTGAACATCATTGACGTTCAGATGGTCGTCCAATACGACATCAAAAACCTGACCCATTTCCTCTTCAAGGTCGATGACCCTGGGGAAGACGCCGGTGACCAGCGGAACATCGCCCCTGGTCGACCTGATGGCCGGACATTGAAGGACGCAACTGAAGCGGCCCTACGCCTGGTAGTTGGGCAACGTTCTTTGGCCGAGGTACTGGCTGAAGAGCGCGTAAACCTGGAGATAGATACCGGAGTGAAGCTGCAAGAGATTCTCGACGGCTACGAGACTGGCCTCAACATCGTCAGCGTACAGCTCCAGAAGGTGGAAGCACCCGCCGAGGTGCAGGCTGCGTTTAACGACGTGCTTCAAGCCCGTCAGGACAAGGTAACTGCCACCAACCAAGCTCAGGCTTACGAGAACCAAGTGCTCCCGGAAGCCAGAGGTCGAGCAGAACAGATCATCCAGCCGGCTGAAGCTTTCAAACGTGCCCGTATCGAAAGGGCACAGGGTGAAGCCGACCAGTTCCTGTCCATCTTGGCCCAGTTCAATGACCGGTCGATCACCTTATCCAACGTGCTCCAAGACACCGACAACGGCGACGGCGACAACGACGCCAGCACCGGCATCGGTCTTTCGGATGTGTCGATGATCGAGGCCCCTGACTTGGACGGTGATGGGTTCGACATCCTGGTATCAGGCGTAACGGTGCTGGGTGTGGGCAACTGCGCATTCACGGCCAATGAGGTCGCAACAACAGACGCTACCGAGACCTGCAGGTTCTCAATTGCGTACGATGCACAGTCCGGCGACCTGACCATCGGCGAAGCGTACTCCATCGCCTACCTGGGCAATGAAGACCTGTCGATACCACAATTCGTTGGCGCAGGACCGTTCAGCGTCCGCCTTAGCAACAAAGCGATGGACACCGACAACTCGGACGGCGACGACGATCTGACAACCGGCGTTACATTCGCCGACATCGTAGTTGTCGATGGCCCCGACGGTGGCGCGGTCAGCGGGATCGATATCTCGGTTTCGGGATTTGATCCGTCGACCAACATCGTGACTCTGATAGTTCAGTCCGGCGAAGAATTGCAGGCCGGAAACCAGTTCACGGTCCAGTACATGAACCGCGAAAACCTGCTTGTCCCGTCAACCAGCCTCGTCACCCAGGAGCGGTTGTTCCTGGAAGCGATGGAAGATATCCTGCCGGGCATCAACAAGATAATCGTTTCTCCTGAAGCCGAGTCGGTACTGATACTCGGCGGCCAGGATGGTGTCCTTCCGGTCCCACTGGGACCGCGGGCTCCCTAGAAGGGCCGCACTCCCAATAGATCAGTCCAGCAACAACAGATAGTTAACAAGCAATAAAAGGGGTCTCCATGAGGAACCTAATCATAGCCGGGGTAATAATAGTAGTTGCCCTGTTAGTAATCTCGCAGACACTGTACGTGGTGCAGGAAACCGAACAGGTGGTGGTCACCCGATTCGGAGACGTGAAGAGCATTCACACAGCACCGGGCCTATACGTGAAGGCCCCATTCGTAGACACCATCACCAGTTACGACAAGCGGTTACTGCGTATCGACGCGCCGCCCAGCCAGTTCTTGGACAAGGACATTAACATCCTGGAGATTGACGTCTACGGCCGCTTCCGGATCAACGACCCGCGCGCCTTCTTGCAAACGCTCACCACTGAAGAGAATGCAAGGACCATTCTGGCCCAGCGGATCAACTCATCCCTCAGAGCCGAGGTCGCCGAACGTAGCCGTGAGCAGATCATCGGCGGCAACGTTGAATTGGATGCATCCGGAGAGCCGGTTACCGACGACGAAGGCAACTCCCAGGTCATACCCACCAACTCCCGAACAGAGTTGTTGCAAGACGTGATCGCAGCGGTCCAGACCAACCTGGCCCAAGAGAGCCCGTCTTTCGGGGTCGAGATGATCGACGTTCGAATCAAACGCGCCGACTTCCCTCAGGAAGTGGCCGGCCGGATCTTTGAGCGGATGCGCTCAGACCGTGAAAAGATCTCCCGCCGGTTACGTGCTGAAGGTGAAGAGGAGGCCCGAACCCGGCGAGCCGCAGCCGACCGAGAAGTTGAGGTTATCCTGGCCGCGGCCGACAGAGACTCCAACAGGCTCCGAGGTGACGGCGAAGCCCAGGCCATTTCCATCCTGGCTGAGTCCCTCAACAAAGACCCGGACTTCTTCTCGTTCCAGAGGAGCCTGGAAGCCTACAGGAACTTCTTGAACGAACGGACTACAGTCATCCTGTCGTCTGAATCGGACATCTTCAAGTTCTTGCAGAGCCCCGGTGAAGGTTCCAGCGCAACCACCGGAACCAGGTAACAATCGATAACCGGCGCGTTAACCAACGCGCCGACTAGCGGCCAGCGATCCTACGGCCCTCGTCCAGACCCTTAGTGGTCTTCTCGGGGGCCGTTATTATTATCCGGAACCCTTGCTCCAACCGAATGGGAACTTCCTCAGCGGTGCAGCCGGTGGCACAAGGGACCCCAAACTCCTTACAGGCTTCAAGGATGGTCAGAAGATTGGCCTGCACATCCGGATGGCTGGCGTTCCCTTTGTGCCCCATAGCCACGGACATGTCTCCGGGACCGGCCCAGATCGCGCCGATGCCCGGGACCTCCCGAAGAATGTCACGCACGTTCTTCACGCCAACCGGGTCTTCAATGATGCCGATCAAGAGCATGTTGCCGTCCGGGTCCAGGGGCCATATGTCTGCTGCATCGTAATATTCGGCGGGGGTTAAGCCCCAGTAACGAGGGGCGATGCGGTACCACCAACCTCTTTCGCCTTCAGGCTCGAAGTCTGCCACGCCGGGCACTTGGGGATAGCGGGCCGCTGCAACCGCTGCCTTGGCGTCTTCTACGCTATCCAGATGCGGCAGCACCAGACCATACACACCGGCGTCCAGAGCCTGCTTCATAACCCATTGGTTCCGTTCGCGAGTATTGGGTGGAATTCGCACAAAGGGAGCTGGGTCGGCCTGCAGGGAGCCCGTCTCAGAGATTTTCTTTCGGTTCAACAGAAACTGGAGCGTGGTACGCAGGTCGTTAAGATCGAACCCCTGATGCTCCATCTCGACTATGACCATGTCGTAGTCTGCATCTCCCACAAAGGTCATATCATCCAAGTTTCCGTTCCAGGTCAGGCCAGAGCAGAACACCGGTTTGCCCTGTTCCAACAGTTCAATCACCTTGTTATAGCGGACCATTAGTTACTCCTTAGTTCTATTCCGGCTTTGAATCGGGGCCAATCTTGGGGTGAGTCCGTTACTCAAACGTCTCGGGCGCAGGGCCGGATTGGGCGAGATTATGAAACGGCCGGTCAGGTTTGTCCACCAGAAGCGTGCCAGAAGCGCTTCGGGGCGCGTTGACGGGCCGGTTAAAATCGCCTACATTCTACGGACGCTCGGAGAAAGACCCTGCCTATGGCTTGTCTATCCCGGTTAAGCGGGTCTTTGTGTAACGCGGGTCTTTGTGTAACGCGGGTCTTTGTGTAACGCGAGTCTTTGTGTAATGCGAGTCTTTGTGTAATGCGAGTCTTTGTGTAATGCGAGTCTTTGTGTAATGCGAGTCTCCGGGAAAAGTACGCCCCCGGGAAAAGTACGTCCCAAGGAAATCAATGAACATCCACGAGTTCCAAGCCAAAGAAGTTTTCTCCCGCTACGGGATTCCGGTGCCGCGAAGCATCGTTGCCAGCACTCCGGCGGAGGCCCAAGCGGCCACCGTCGAGTTGGGCGGCCAATCGGTCGTGAAAGCCCAGATTCACGCCGGAGGACGGGGCAAGGCGGGCGGCGTTCAACTGGTGCGCAGTCCGGAAGAGGCCTCGGAAGCAGCCCAGCGCATGTTGGGCTCCAACCTGGTCACACCTCAGACGGGCCCCGAGGGCGCGCCGGTTGAAAAGCTCCTGATCGAAGAACTGGCCGACATCAAGCAAGAACTTTACGTCGCGTTGACCATCGACCGCGGCCACCGTGGTCCGGCGTTCCTGGTCAGCACCAAGGGCGGCATGGACATTGAAGCCGTTGCCGACGAGAACCCTGACGACATCCACACCGAGACTGTTGACCCGCTTTCGGGGTTGATGCCCTTCCAGACCAGGCGTCTGGTCCGGTTCTTGGGGTTGGACCAGGCTGTTGCCAGCGATGCCGCCAAGGTACTCTCGTCCCTCTATAAGGTTTTTGTTGAGAATGACTGCACCCTGGTGGAGATCAATCCGCTGATCGTCACGGGCGACGGCCGGGTCATCGCCCTAGACGCCAAGATCAACCTGGACGATGACTCCATGTTCCGTCACGCTGATTTGATGGAATACCGGGACGTCAGCCAGGAAGACCCGTTGGAAGCACAGGCGTCTGACCTGTCTATAGCTTATGTAAACCTGGACGGAGACGTCGGCTGCCTGGTCAACGGGGCCGGTCTGGCCATGGCCACGCTGGACGTCACCTCAGCCGCCGGGGCTGCCCCGGCAAACTTCCTGGACGTCGGCGGCGGCGCCACGCCGGAAAAGGTCGCCAGCGCCGTCAAGATCATTCTGTCGGACAGCAAGGTCCGCAGGGTATTGGTCAACATATTCGGCGGCATCCTACGCTGCGACATCGCCGGCGAAGGAATCGTGCTGGCCTACAAAGAAACTGGTTCAACGGTCCCGTTGGTCGTGCGGATGCTCGGCACCAACGTGGTGGAAGGGAAAGAGATTTTGGGCGCGTCTGGACTGCCGGTGGTGTTTGCCGAAACCCTCACCGAGGCGGCCGACGCCATTAAGCAGCTAAACGTTTAGCCAAGCCGGCCGATTAGGCAGGCAGCTGGAGATAGACCTAGATGGGCGTACTGGTCGACGAGACAACACGAGTAATGGTACAGGGCATCACGGGGAAGGAAGGTAGCTTCCACGCCCGCGGTTGCATGGCGTACGGCACCAACGTTGTGGCTGGGGTAACACCGGGCCGCGGCGGGACTATGTTTGACGACAAGGTCCCAGTCTTCAATTCGGTTGAAGAAGCTGTGGCCGCGACCCAGTGCAACATGGCCCTGATCTTTGTGCCGCCACCCTTCGCTCCCGACGCCATCGCCGAGTCCACCGACGCCGGGATACCGCTGATAGCCTGCATCACCGAGGGCATACCAGTGCAGGATATGGTCAAGATCTACCGGTATATCCAGAACAAGCCCACTCGATTGATCGGCCCCAACTGCCCCGGGCTGATCAACCCCGGCGCCAAATGCAAGATTGGCATCATGCCCGGCGCGATCCACCTGCCGGGGCGCGTGGGAGTCCTCTCCCGCAGCGGCACCCTGACCTACGAAGCCGTGGGACAACTCACCGCTTTGAACCTTGGACAATCAAGCTGCGTGGGTATCGGCGGCGACCCGATCATCGGGACCAACTTCGTTGACGTATTGCGGTTGTTCGAAGCCGACCCCGACACTGATGCAGTGGTCATGATCGGAGAGATAGGCGGCACCATGGAACAGGACGCTGCGGCATTCATCAAGGATGGGTTCTCCAAACCCGTTGCCTCACTGGTGGTCGGAGCATCGGCTCCTCCCGGCAAACGCATGGGCCATGCCGGAGCGATCATCACAGGTGAGAGCGCCACCGCCGAATACAAGATCGCCGCGCTGAAAGACGCCGGCGCTTGGATCATTCCCACTCCGGCCGACATCGGCTCCACCGCCCAGGAGATGCTCAGGAGCAACGGCCTGCTGGCTTAACCTGGACCGCCGACAGGGCTCGCCCGTCGTTGTTCCCTAAAACTACGCCTGCTATACTGGATTTCAGTAACGCTGCGTGCTTAAATGCGCCCCTTGGCGCCCGCTTTTTAACCACTTATGGAATACGAAACAGTAATCGGACTAGAAGTCCACGTTCAACTCCAGACCCAGAGCAAGATGTTTTGTTCTTGCCGGGCCGATTATCAGACTGCGCCCGCCAACAGCCGTGTCTGTCCGGTGTGCCTGGGCCTGCCCGGTACTCTGCCGGTAATCAACAAAAAGGCCGTGGAGTACACGATTATGACCGGCCTGGCTCTGGGATGTAATATCCCGGGCCTGACCAAGTTCGACCGCAAGAACTACCCCTACCCCGACCTCATGAAGGGATATCAGATATCCCAGTACGACATGCCGCTGGCCATGAACGGCCATCTGGATATCACCGCCGACGGCCACGACAGCACGATTCGTGTCGAGCGGGTCCATCTGGAAGAGGACGTGTCCAAGCTCCAACACGTGAGCGGCGATGATATAAATGGCGCGAGGGACGCCCACAGCCTGGTCGACGTGAACCGCTCCGGAGTCCCACTCATGGAAGTGGTCAGCCACCCGGACATGCGCACACCCGAAGAAGCCCGTTCCTACCTGACCAAGCTGCACTCGATCCTCCAGTACCTTGGAGTGTCCACGGCCAACGCCCAGGACGGCAGCTTCCGGTGCGACGCCAACATCAGCCTACGGCCGGTGGGACAAGAAGCGTACGGCACCAAGGCCGAGATCAAGAATATGAACAGCATGCGGGCAGTCTTCATGGCCTTGAACCACGAGCAGGAACGCCAAAAGAAGGTGTTGGACTCGGGTGAGCGGGTGATTCAAGAAACCCGCGGCTGGTCTGAAGAGCGCAGCGCCACCTACTCGCAACGCAGTAAGGAAGAAGCCCACGACTACCGGTATTTCCCAGAGCCAGACCTGCCGCCTCTGGTGGTTGACGGCGCCTGGATCGAAGAGATACGGAGCAGGATTCCCGAACTGGCCACCGATCGCATGACCAGGTTCATTCAGGAATACAGCCTGCCCGAATATGACGCCCGGCTGCTGACCAATTCCAAGGCCATGGCCGATTTCTACGAGCAGACTGCTGTCCTAGAGTCAATTTCCGGAGATGATGGCGAGAAATACGCGAAGAACATCAGCAACTGGATGCTGGGCGACCTCAGCCGTTTGCTGAACCTACAAAGCTTGGAGATCAACGAATCACCGGTCTCGCCAGAGCACCTGGCGGAACTGATCGGTATGGTTGAACAGGACACAGTGAGCGTCTCGATGGCCAAGACAGTGCTGGAAGAAGTCTTTGAATCGGGCGATTCCCCAGCGCAGGTCGTACAGGAAAAGGGCTATACTCAGATAAGCGATTCTTCCGCCGTCGATGTGGCCGTCAAGGAAGCTATCGAGGCCAATCCCCAAGCAGTGGCTGACTATATGGGCGGCAAAGAGACCGCCGCCAAGTTCTTGGTCGGTCAAGTGATGAAGATCACCAAGGGCCAGGCCAAACCAGACTTGGTGAATGAGTTGGTCGTTGTGGCCCTGGAAAAACTCAAATAACTGCTACCTAGAAACTCCGCTCTGGCCGAGTATAATGAACCAGGCGGAGACCATCCGCGAAGGCGCCGAGGTTAATCCATGAACGAATTCATGAACTTGATACAACTGCTGGTATCCATTCTGTTGGTGGTTGTGATTCTGGCACAGGTCAATGAAGGGGGCGGTGGCCTATTTGGCTCGGCTTCCTCCACCGTGCGCACGCGCCGTGGACTGGAAAAGACGCTGTACCAATTCACCATCTTCCTCTCGGTAGCGTTCGTCGTGATCTCTATCATCAGCGTCCGGGTAGGCTAGCCGGAGGCGGCACTCTCCGCCCGGTTCCGCTATGGCTTCTTCCCCGTTGGTCTTCACCACCGACTTCGGCCTGCTAGACCCCTACGCCGGTGTCATCAAGGGCGTGGCGCTGACCATCAACCCAGACCTCCAGCTGATCGACCTAACCCACCAGGTCGCGCCCCAGAACGTCTCCCAAGGCTCGTTCCTCCTTGGCCTCAACTACCGTTTCTTCCCCAGCGACGCCATCCACGTGGCCGTGGTGGACCCAGGAGTGGGCACCGACCGCCGGCCTATCTTGCTGATAACACCGTGGGGCCGTTTCGTGGCTCCGGACAATGGGTTGTTGAGCGGAGTGCTGGCCGGGCACCTGGAATCGATGCCCGCAATCGCCGGACCGATACCTCTGCCCAAAGGACTGTCGGCGATTCACCTGACCAACCCCAGCTATTGGCGTCAACCGGTGAGCCACACCTTCCACGGCCGCGACATGTTCACCCCCGTTGCAGCCCATCTTTCATTGGGCGTAGCGCCTGAAGATATGGGTGAGGCCATCGACGACCTGTTCTTTCTTCCGATGTCCCAACCGAGCCATCGCGACGGCACTATCACCGGCCAGATAATCTACCAGGATATCTACGGCAATCTGGTGAGCAACATCCCGGTAGAAAGCCTGCCGTTCGGACTGTCGATCGAGGTGCAGATTGAGGGAAGAAGCGTATCCGGACTCAGCCGAACATTTAACGACGACACCTACTCCAATGAGTCCGGACTGATTGCCCTGGCAGGCAGCCATGGGTACCTGGAAGTTGCTGTCCAGAACGGCAGCGCGGCGGGGTTGCTGGGGATTCTAGCGGCCGAAGGCATCACGGTCGTCGTCATTTCTGGTTGACATAGCTAGGGGGCGTGCTACCATTGTCCAAAATCCGCCTGGCGCGCAGCCAAGACATCTTTCCATAAGAAGGCAGGAGGGACGATGGATCTCGACCGGAACGGCCTACTAAACCTTTACAAGACCATGACGACTATCCGCCATTTTGAAGAGCGGGGTATCCCGGAGACCGGACAGAGAGGCATGTCTGCCTCGGTCCACTCCTCGGCAGGACAGGAGGCAGTGGCCACCGGCGTGTGCGCCGCCCTGAACAACGAAGACTACATCGGCAGCACCCACAGAGGCCACGGCCACTGCATCGCCAAGGGTGTCGATGTCAAAGAGATGATGGCCGAGCTATTCGGCCGCGCCACCGGCCCCAACAAGGGCAAGGGCGGCTCGATGCACATCTCAGACATGAGCAAGGGCATGCTCGGTACCAATGGCGTGGTGGGTGCCAGCATCCCATTGGCCGTTGGCGCGGCGCTGACCTCCAAGGTCAAGAAACTCGGGCGGGTGGCCGTGGCCTTCTTTGGCGACGGAGCGTCCAGCCAGGGCGTGCTCCATGAGTCCATGAATCTGGCTTCGGTCTGGAAGCTCCCGGTGATATTCCTCTGCGAGAACAACGGCTACGCCATGTCCACTCCCAGCGAGTACGGCGTATCCACCACCCACGTGGCCGACCGTGCCCAGGGATACGACATGCCCGGCATCCACGTTGACGGGATGGACGTTTTCGCCGTTTACGACGCGACTACCCAGGCAGTGGCCCGGGCCCGGGCCGGCGAAGGCCCCACCCTGATCGAGTGCGAGACCTACCGCTATTACGGACATACCGTTTTCGACAATCCTCTGACCTACCGTTCCAAGGAAGAAGAGGATCACTGGCGTGCCCGTGACCCTATCAAGCATTTCCGGACCACGGTCCTCCCTCAAGGCGACATCACGGTCGAAGAACTTGACCAGATGGACGCCGACGCCGAAGCTCTCATGGAAGAGGCGGTGAAATTCGCCGACGAGAGCCCCCTGCCCGAAGCGATAGAACTGTATGACGACGTTTATGTCGACTACCCCAAAGACATGATGAAACGCGGCGTAAACATGTCGGTCTAGCCACCACTAGACGATAACGATTCCAAAGCGTTGAGGAGATAGATATGACCACGACATTGCAGACAACGGGGACCCGGGAGATCCAGTTCCGGGAAGCCATCAACGAATGTCTCCGCCAGGAGATGGAACTGGACGAAAATGTAATCATCATGGGCGAGGAGATCGCCGGAGGCGCTGGTCGACAAGACCAGGGCGTCGAGGATGCCTGGGGCGGTCCCTTCCGCACCACCGTCGGCCTGATCCAGCAATTCGGCAAAGAGCGAGTGCTGGACACCCCCCTTTCCGAGGCTGCTTTCATCGGCGCGGCCATCGGCGCGTCATCCACCGGACTAAGGGCTGTCGCCGAATTGATGTTCATCGACTTCATCGGCGTCTGCATGGACCAGCTGGTCAACAACGCCGCCAAGATGCGTTATATGTTCGGCGGTCAGGTGAAGGTCCCCTTCACCATGATGACCCGCATCGGCGCCGGTTTCGGCGCCGCGGCCCAGCACTCCGAGTCCTACTACTCCATATTCAGCCATATCCCAGGATTGAAGGGGGTATGCCCGTCCGACGCCTATACGGCCAAGGGATTACTGGCCGCAAGCATCCGCGACGACGACCCGGTAGTGTTCTTCGAGCACAAGGGGTTGTATGGAATTTCCGGCCCCGTCCCCGAGGAGCCGTATGTGCTGCCTCTGGGCAAGGCCCGGACGGTGCGCGAAGGCACTGATATCACCCTGGTGGGCATCTCCAAGATGACTTGGGTTGCCGACGAAGCCGCCAAAACACTGGCAAATGAAGGGATCAGCTGCGAGGTCATCGACCTGCTGAGTGTCTCGCCCATCGACTACGACCACATCAACGAGTCGGTACAGAAGACCCACCGCTTGATCGTGGTGGACGAAGATACACCCGTCTGCAGCTTGGCCTCAGAGATTTGCGCCAGGGTTGCCGAAGAGGTATTCGATTACCTGGACGCGCCTCCCTCCCGGGTCACGGCTCCCCACACCCCGGTACCTTACAGCCGGGCCATGGAGAACGAGTACATGCCCAATGAGACGCGGGTGATCGCCACCGTCAAGAAACTGTTGAACCGGTAGGTTCCGGCCAACCGATACTAGGGCGATCTATAATCAAGCAAACCACCGCCGGTCCCGGAATCTCTGGGGCCGGTGGTTATATTTTTGGCGATTCCCGATTCGAAAACCGGCACCTGTAGAGCACTAGGGAGTTGCAGTTGCGGCGTCCTCATTACAGTTATGTAATCCTGACCACCGGGTTCTTCATCTTATTCTTCAGCGGCGGCTCCCGTTTCGCCTTTGGCCTGATGCTGAAGCCGATGTCGGAAGACTTGGATGTCAGCCGCTCAACCCTCTCGCTGGCCGTAACCACGTTCATGGTGGTTTCTGCGTTGTCCTTACCGTTCATGGGCCGCCTTGTGGACCGGTGGAGCTTAAAGGGGACCATCGGAATTTCGGCTGTGGTCGGCGGCTTGGGAATCGGGTTGATGGGACAGGTCCAAGCGCCGTGGCAGGTATTCGTCGTCTACGGTGTCGTATTTGGAATAGGAAATGCCGGGTCTTCGATCTCGCCGGTGACTGTCATGATTAGCCGGTGGTTCCCTAATCGCAGGGGCATCGCCAGCAGCGGCGCGGTGGCAGGGAATGCCGTGGGCCAACTGCTGTTAGTCATGGCCTTGGCCGCGGTACTTGTCTCACTGGACTGGCGCTGGTCGTATTCCCTTCTTGGCATCGCCAACGTCGCCGTGTTGACCCCTTTGGTGTTTCTGGCGGTCAAGGACGCCCCCGCCGCCGAGGATGGAACGGTACGGGCAACCGTAGATCTGCCGATCACGCCCCCCGACTCACCGTTGTCCCTTAGTCGTACTTTGACCTCGCCCCAACTGGCTTTGTTGGCGATAATTTACGCCATTTGCGGAATTCAGGACTTCTTCGTCGTCACCCACATAGTGGCCTTCTCCCGTGACCAGGGCGTTGGTGCCGTAATGGCCGGCAATCTGCTTGCCCTCATGGGCCTGATGGGACTGATGGGAGTACTGGCGGCCGGTATTTTAGCCGACGCCTTTGGAGCGGTACGGCCGACGGTGATTTGCTTCATCGTCCGGATATTCATATTCGCGTTAATCATCTTTGACCAGAGCACAGCGACAATCATCGTCTTCGGGCTTTTCTACGGGTTCACCAACCTTATAACGGCTCCATTAACCGTCGTCTTCGTCGGGAACATCTTCGGTGTGGCGCGCCTGGGCACACTGGCGGGGTTTATATCGATGGTGCACCAGATCGCAGGCGGTTTTGGGGCCTTCCTTGGAGCTTGGATCTTTGACAACCGGGGCAATTACGACGATGCGTTCAAGCTCATGCTGATACTGTCCTTAGCCGCAGTGATGCTCACTTACATGGTGCGGGAGAGACCATTGGAGGGGGCGATCACTTCTTCGCCACCTGGATGATGAAGTCCGGGTCATAGAAATCATAGCCGGCTTCGAAGTCCCCGTAGCGTTCCACGGACTGGAAGCCCGCCCCGGTAAGCAGGTCCGTCAAGTGTTCCTGTCGGATGGGGCAGACGGTCAGGTGATGTACTGCGCCATCGGCGTAGGAGTACTGGAGCCGAACGATCTCTTCGGTCACAATCTCCGGCCGAGCGTCCACCGTCTCGCCCAGATAGTAGTACAGGTGTTTACTGGAGAAGCCCTTGTCCAGCATGGTGTCGTAGTTGCGGTGGTCAAGGACTGCCACGCCGCCGTCGTTGAGCAGCCCGTATATCTCTGTAAGCGCTTTGCGGCGTTCATCGTCATTGAACAAGTGGGTGAAGGCGTTGCCCAGACAAACGATGGCGTCGAACTTCTCGTCTTGGAAAACGTCTGAAAGGGAGGTCCACTGAGCTTCAAGCAGCCTCGTCCCTACCAGCCCGAACTTCGCGGCATTCTCCCGTGCTTTGCTGACCATGTTGGCCGAGCCGTCAGAGCCGGTAACGGTGAACCCAATTTTGCTCAGGTTTACCGTGTGGTACCCGGTGCCACAGGCGATGTCCAACACCGTCTTTGCCTGATTGTCGCTTAATATCTTTTCGAAGAACCCGCCCTCAGATTCCTGACGTTTCTCCCAATCGATCAGTTCGTCCCAGCGGTCCACAAACTCAGTCGTGTATTCGCTGATGAAGAGTTTAGAGTTGTCTTCTGGTGGCATACATAATCCGGTCTATTTCTGCGGTTTTTGGGCAACGAACATCGCCCAGCCGATCTTGCCAGCGTTGGCCGCTTCGACCCAGAACCCCAGCGAGTCAGCGGTGCCGTCGATGGTCTTGGCGTCCACCAGCCTGAGCAGGTTCTCCCGGTTTTCGATCACCTGATCACGGATCCAGCCATAGGAGCGCGCCACGTGTTCCGACCAGTCTTCCGACCGGCTTATCTCGAGTCCCAGATCCTCGAGCGCTTGTTGGTAGTCAGACAAGTCCCACATGTCCGGAGACTTCACTCGGTCGTAGATGCGCTCTCGGTCTGCCTCGGGAGTGCCGGCCCGCACCAGGATGTCGGTAAAGGCCAGAGTCCCTCCGGGGAGTAGAACACGGTTGGCCTCGGACAGGACCTTTGTCTTATCGGCAGCATGCAAGAAGGCTTCTTGACTCCAGACGACATGGAACGAGTCATCGGCATAGATCAGGTCGTGGAAGTCACCGTACTCGTATTCGATCAGGTGCTCCAGGCTGGCCTCCAGAGTGCGTTCCCAGGCCAACTCAAGCTCGTTTTCACTGATGTTGGTGGCAGTGACCGGACAGCCGTAGTTGGTAGCCAGATAGCGGGCGGTGGAGCCGTAGCCGCAGCCCAGGTCTAGCACTCTGGTCTCAGGTGAAAGCTGTACAGCTTGAGCCATGATCTCGTTGGTGTGTTCCATGGCCTCTGGGTGGGGACACTCGTCACTACAGGGCACGCCCAGGTGTATGTTGTCGCCCCAGATGGTGCGGTAGATCTGGTCTGCCGGGCCGTCGTAGTAGGCCTTGGTGCTGGAGACTATCTCTTCTGTTTTTTTGTTGGTCATGGTTTTTGCTCATCTGCCTTGAGGGCTGGACGTCATTTGAAGACGAGCAGGCACCCTCATCCTAACCTTCTCCCGTGCGCGGGAGAAGGGATTTTGCTCTTTTGCAAATAGCATCGCTCATCAGTGGAAGAGTTGGCCGCCGTTCACGTTGTAGGACTGGCCGGTTATGAATGATGCGTCTTCCCCGGCCAGGAAGGCGATCATGTTGGCCACGTCCTGTGACTCGGCGATACGGCCTAGGGGGGTGCTCTGAGCGGAACTCTCAACTATCTGGCCCCTGAATTCCTCTTGGGTGATGCCCCGTTCCTCTGCTTGGTCACGTTCCCAGTAGCTCATGCGGTCGGTATTGATCGGGCCGGGGCAGACGGCATTAACGGTGATGTTGTAGGGCGCCAGATCCATGGCCGACGCCTGGGTCAACCCGATAACGGCAAACTTGGAGGCCGAGTAAGCCGCCCCGTTGGCGCTGGCCTGTTTTCCGGCGTTGGAGGCGATGTTGATGATGCGGCCACCCCTGCCGGAGTCAATCATGTGCGGGGCCACCGCCTTGGTGGTGAGAAATACGGCGGTGGTGTTGATGGCCAAGAAGTGGTCCCAGACCTCTTTCTCCAGTTGGGTCACCGGCACTTTGTCCTTGCCGATGATTGCCCGGGCGTTATTGACCAGGATGTCTATACGGCCGAACTGGTCCATGGTCTGTTGCACCATCTGCTCGATCGCCTGCGGGTCTGAGAGGTCGCAGTAGATGGGCAGGGCACGCCGGCCCAGGGCCTGGACCTCCTGGGACACGGTTTCTATTCCGCCCCATTCACTCCGAATCTCGGCGGGCGGCAGATCTGAAGCCTCACGGTGAACGTCACTAAGCGCGATGTCAGCGCCCCGTCCGGCCAGCTTCATGACCGCGGCACGGCCGACGCCGCGCATGCCGCCTGCGCCGGTGATCAAGACTACTTTTCCGTCCAGTTCTGGCATGGAACCCTCCGTACGAAACCTTCATCAGTCTGAGCGTCACGCCAGTTTAATCCACGCATACCTTCAATACAACGCCGGTAGTACAACGCCGGTAGTACAACGCCGGTAGTACAACGCCGGTAGTACAACGCCGGGCACCGCTGAGTCAGCGGTCATACTCACCCGCCTGTGGTAGTATTGGGACGATTGCCAGGCGTGGCATCACTCGCGCCCAGCGTCGTTAAACAAGAGATAAATAATTCGTTGGCAGGAGATGACTCATCATGGCCACGGTAGGAAGCGGTAAATACACTTACGAATACATCCCCGATTGGGCGAAGCTGCCCTCGGGGCAAGAATTTGGCACCTGTAGCGCAGTGGCGTCGGACTCCCAAGACCGGGTCTACGTCTTCCAGCGCAAGAACCCGCCGGTCTTGGTCTTTGACCGGGAAGGCAACTTCCTCAATTCTTGGGGCGAGGGCATGTTCGACGACCCCCACGGCATCTTCATCAAGGACGACATCGCCTATCTCACCGACCGGGAAGGCTCCATCGCCATGAAGTGCACCCTGGACGGCAAGCAGCTGCTGTCAATCGGCACCAAGGGCGAGTACTCGGACACCGGCTGCGAGGTAGCAGGCACGGTCGCCCCCCGCTCGGCCGGCCCCTTCAACTACGTCACCGAGATGGTCCCCGCGCCCAACGGAGACCTCTATATCTCAGACGGTTACCGCAACGCCCGCGTCCACCGTTTCTCTGCCGCCGGTGAGCTGATCTCATCCTGGGGCGAGCCGGGCAAGGGCGGCCCCAACCAGTTCCACCTGCCCCACAGCCTGATCGTGGGCGACAACGGCCAGGTCTATCTCTGCGACCGCGAGAATTCCCGCGTTCAGGTGTTTTCTCCCGAGGGCGAATACATCACCATGTGGACCGACATGCAACGGCCCCTGGACATCTCTCAGGACAGCGATGGCATCTTCTACACGTCCGAGCGCCCTGACGACAACAACCCGCCTCAGATGAGCGTGTTGGACGGCGACGGCAAGGTCTTGGAGCGATTCCCATCCCGCTCCGCCCACGGCTCTTGGGTGGACGCCCACGGTGACCTCTACCTGGCGTTGACCGGCGAAAAGAGTGTCGACAAATACGTCCGAAACGGGTAATCGTTAACTGATGGCCGATAACAAAGAGCAGATCAAACGCAGCCTTTCGGGCCTGGAAGTGAAGCCGGTCTACACACCGGACGACCTGGCCGATAGCGACTTCGCCCGAGACCTGGGCGAACCGGGTGAATTTCCGTTCACCCGCGGCCCCTACCCCAACATGTACCGTGGCCGCCTGTGGACCCGGCGTCAGATCGCCGGATTCGGCACGGCCCAGGCCACCAACGAACGCTACCGGTTCCTGTTGGACCACGGCCAGAACGGCATCAGCACCGACTTCGACCACCCGACCCTCACGGGCTACGACTCGGACCACGAGTTGGCCGAGGGCGAGGTCGGCCGTCTGGGCGTTGCCATCGACTCGGTCCGGGACATGGACGACCTGTTCTTGGATATCCCCTTGGACGAAGTCAGCGTGTCCCTCACGATCAACCACCCAGCGATAGTCCTGATGGGCATGTTCCTGTCTGTCTCCGAGAAGAGAGGCGTCGACTGGGCAAAACTTAGGGGCACCGTCCAGAACGACTCGCTTAAAGAGTTCCACGGACAGAAGACTTTTGCCCTGGGGCCAGGCCCGTCCCTCAAGCTGACCACGGACATCGTGGAGTTCTGCACCAACCATGTGCCCAACTGGTACACCATCTCCATATCCGGCTATCACATCCGCGAGAGCGGTTCCGACGCCGTACAAGAGTTGGCCTTTACCATCGCCCAGGGCATGGCCTACGTGGAGTCGGCCCTGGAACGCGGCCTGCCGGTAGACAGCTTCGCGCCACGCCTATCCTTCTTCTTCGGCTGCCACAACGATGTGTTCGAAGAAGTCGCCAAGTACCGGGCGGCGCGGCGCATGTGGGCGCGAATCATGAAGGACCGTTATAAAGCCCAGAAACCGGAGTCTATGCGGCTGCGGTTCCATACCCAGACCCTTGGCTCGACCCTGATGCGACAGGACCCGCAGAACAACATCGCCCGAGGCACCCTGCAGGCACTGGCGGCGGTCTTGGGCGGCACCCAATCGCTGCACGTCAGTGGTTTTGACGAGGCGTTCGACATACCGTCAGAAGAAGCCATGCGCATGTCCCTGGCCACTCAACTCATCATCTCCCACGAGTCCGGCGTGACCAACACGGTTGACCCTCTGGCCGGGTCGTATTTCGTGGAGAGCATGACCAACGACATCGAAGAGGCGGCCTGGGAGTACATCAGCAAGATAGAGGCGATGGGCTCTGGCGAATACCCGATGAAGACCGGGATTCTCCACGCCATCGACACTGGGTACATAGAACTTGAGATTGCCAGGTCGGCCTACGAGTATCAGCTCCGCATCGAAAGCGGCGAGCAGGTCGTTGTTGGCTTGAACCAATTCCAGTCCGAAAGCAGCCAAAAACTTGAGTTGTTCCAATTCGATCCTGAAGAAGAGGAATGGCAGAAGGCACGCTTGGCCGAGACCCGCAGCGAGCGCAGTCCCGCTGATGTGAAATCGGCCCTGTCCTCCCTCAAGCAAGCGGCCAACAACGACAAAAACCTGATGCCGCCAGTGCTGGAAGCGGTGGGAGCCCTGGCCACCGAGGGCGAAATACTAGACACCTTGCGTGAAGTCTACGGCGAGTACGTCGACCCAGGGGTGTTTTAGCTAGCGCCGAACTCAACTCCACTGGCTCATCAGCTTGGTGAACATGGACCCTGAAGACAAGCAGCGTTCAATCCGGCGAGTGGCTGAAAGAAACCAGGCCGACCCTGAAGGCCTGTCCATATTCTGGTCTCGTCATGCTATCGTGGAATTAGTAAACGAAAGTTGGAGCCGTGAGAACATAGAAGCTGGTTTTCTCACTTGCGAAGTCATAGAAGATTATCCCGCAGGGCCAAGAGCTCTGCCCGATTGCCTAATTCTAGGAACTTCAAAATCCGGCGAAGTTTTCCACGCAGTATTGGCGATAGACGGCGACAATGACCGCCTATTAGTTGTAACAGTGTACAAACCCGATTCAGAGGAGTGGGATGATGGCTGGCGAAATCGAAAAACATAATACCTGCCCCTTATGTGGCGGCCGGCTAAAGGCCAGAATATCCGCAGTTCCGTTCGTGTTCGAGGGTTCTGTGATTGTCGTCAAAGACGTGCCTGCAGAAAATTGCCTCAGCTGCCACGAACCTTACGTTTCGGGGAAAGTCACAGACGAACTTAATGAACTATTGACCAGATTGAAAGAGCTTCAAACCGAGGTCTCAATCGTCTCTTATTCAGACCGGAAAGCTGCCTAAGACAGCACCAACCCATTCTGTAAATTTGTCTGAGGAAACTACACTGTCCACACAGAGTCCCAATACCCAACCCGCAAACATCAAAGTTCTCCTGGCCAAGCTGGGCTTGGACGGGCATGACCGGGGCATAAAGGTCATTGCCAGGGCCATGCGCGACGCCGGCCTGGAGGTGATCTACATGGGCATGCGCGTTACCCCCGACCAGGTCGCCCAGACCGCCTTGCAGGAAGACGTCGACGTGGTGGGCATCAGCATCCTGTCCGGCGCCCACATGCGGCTGATTCCCCGCCTAACCAAAGCCCTTCAGGACCGAGGGATCGCCGACGACACGATCCTCATGGTCGGCGGCACCATCCCGGAAGACGACGTTCAACCCCTGGAAGAGATGGGGGTGCGCGGGGTGTTCCCGGTCGGCAGCTTCACCACGTCCATGACCGAATTCATCATTGAGAACGTGAGCCGGGGCCGTTCCGCACCGCAGGTCTAAGCGGCGCGCCAACTTATGTCTCCATCGATGAACTGGCCTCCAAAATACCCCGATAGCTTCACTCCCAAACCCGACCAGGAATATTGGTCTCCAGAACTGGAGACCATGCCGCCCGCCGAGCGGGACCGGCATATCCTCAGCAAGCTCCAAGCCCAGGTCCGTTATGTTTACCAGAACTCCGGGTTCTACCAGGAGTTCTACAAAGATTGTCCGGTTGACCCGGCCAACATCACCAGCCTTGAAGAGTTTTCTCAACTGCCGATCCTCACTAAAGAGGACATCCGCCGGGAGCAGGAACTGCACCCACCCTACGGCCGGTTCCTCTGCATCCCCCAAGAAGATATATTCCGGCTCCACGGCACATCAGGTACCACTGGCCGGCCCACGGTGTTCGGCATCGGCAAGGACGACTGGGAGCGGATCGCGGAGGCCCACGCCCGCATCCTCTGGAGTGCTGGCCTACGTCCCGACGACACGGTCATGGTGGCCGCGGTCTTCAGCCTCTATGTTGGTAGCTGGGGAGCATTGGTCGGGGCGGAGCGTTTAGGGGCAAGCTGCTTTCCATTCGGCAGCGGCGCACCGGGACAGACCGAGCGCGCGGTGGAATGGTCAAACATGGTGAAACCCACTGTCCTCTACGGCACGCCGTCATACGCTTTGTATCTGGCCGAGACCGCCCGGCAGATGGGGTTCGACCCTAAAGAAGACTTCGGGTTCCGGTTCATGTTTTTCTCCGGCGAGCCGGGGGCCAGCGTCCCCGCCACCCGCCGCCTGATCGAAGAAACATTCGGCTGTTACGTCGTTGATCAGGGCACCATGGCCGAGATGACACCCTGGATGAGCGCCTCGGGCTGCCGCCACCTGGACGGCGGTATGCACCTATGGCAGGACATCGTCTACACCGAGATGGTCGACCCTCAGACCAAGATGAACCTTCCTATGGGCGAGGAAGGGGTGCCAGTCTATTCCCACACCGAACGCACCTCTCAGCCGATGATCCGGTACTGGTCCGGGGACATCGCCCGGTGGGACATGGTGGACTGCCCCTGCGGCCGCACCTACCCAACTTTGGTCGCCGGGATCTATGGCCGGGTGGACGACATGATCATCGTCCGAGGCCAGAACGTCTTCCCATCACGCATCGAGGACATACTCCGCGGCCTGGAAGAATTCGGCGGCGAGTTCCGTCTGGTGTTGGAACGCGAGTCGGGCCAGATGGACCGGCTCACTGTGCAGGCCGAGGTCTTGAGCAGCGCTTACGCCTCTCAGGAGTTCGACCCAGCGGCATTGGAGCCGGTGCGCGAACGGTTCACCGGTGAGCTGCGCCGGGCAATCGGAGTCAGCGTGGCCGTGGAACTAAAGCCCGCTGGCGAGTTTGAACGCACCCAGTTCAAGGCCCGTCGTATAATCGATCTGCGCAAACCTTAAGCAAACCCTAACCCTGGTTCTCAGGGGATAAAAATGACATCCAGAAGACCCGTCTACGGCGGATTGGATCATTCGTTGGGCGAGACAATCGACCTCATCCGCGACACGGTGCACCGGTTCTCGTCCCAGGAGATTGCTCCCCGGGCTGAGGAGATCGACCGGACGGACACATTTCCCAGGGACCTCTGGCCTCGGCTGGGCGATCTGGGCCTGCTGGGTATCACCGTCTCTGAAGAGTACGGCGGCGCCGGTCTTGGCTACTTGGCCCATACCGTGACCATGGAAGAGATATCCCGCGGTTCCGCCAGCGTTGGCCTCAGCTACGGCGCCCACTCCAATCTCTGCATAAACCAGATCTTCCGGAACGGCAGCGATGAGCAGAAGCGGCGCTACCTGCCCAAGTTGATCAGCGGCGAGCATGTCGGCGCACTGGCCATGAGCGAATCCGACGCCGGTTCTGACGTCGTGAGCATGCAGCTCCGTGCCGAGAAAAAAGGCGACCGTTACGTACTGAACGGCAGCAAGATGTGGATCACCAACGGCCCCGAAGCCGACACGCTGGTGATCTACGGCAAGACGGACCCCGATGCCGGTTCGCACGGTATCACGGCTTTCCTGGTAGAAAAAAGCTTTGCCGGGTTCCAGGCCTCACCCAAGCTGGACAAGCTGGGCATGCGTGGCTCCAGCACCTCGGAACTGGTCTTCCAAGACTGTGAAGTACCTGAGGAGAATGTCCTCGGCGAGGTCGGCCACGGCGTACGGGTGTTGATGAGCGGACTGGATTTTGAACGCCTGGTCCTGGCGGGTGGACCGTTGGGTATCATGCAATCGTGTATGGACGTGGTCTTGCCCTATATCCACCAACGAGAGCAGTTCGGTCAGCCCATCGGAGAGTTCCAACTGATCCAGGCCAAAATGGCCGATATGTACACATCTTTGTCGGCCAGCCAGTCTTACGTCTATGCCGTCGCGCGGGCCGCCGACCGGGGCGAGAGCAACCGCAAAGACGCCGCCGGATGCCTTCTATTTGCCGGTGAAAGGGCCATGCAGGTCGCTCAAGAGGCAGTGCAGACCCTGGGCGGCAACGGCTACATCAACGATTTCCCCGCAGGGCGACTGCTGCGGGACGCTAAACTGTACCTGATCGGCGCCGGCACCAGCGAGATACGCCGGATACTCATCGGCCGGGAGCTGTTCCGGGAGTCCTAGTAGAGTTCCCGGCACCGTTTCACCCTATCCCCGCATCAAACTACCTGTATCCCGTCCATGTTGGGCAGTTGTTCGTAGGAACTAGTAACAACCGTCAGGTAACCAAGTGTTCCGGATGAGGCCTTTTTGCTAAAGATTCCCCGATCACGCCGCGCCGCCATCTTCTGGTCAGCCCTTTCTGTCTTGGTCTTGCTGGCGGCTGCATGCTCGTCCGATGACGGCTCACCGACATCTGCTCCCTTCCCGGCTGGCACCGAGCAACCAACGCCAACACCCTTCCTAGACGACCCGTTCTCGACAACGAGCGGCTCGATGGACTTGAGCGACCTGCCGGACGACCCCACGGAATTAATGATGGCCACACTAGACGAGGTCCTAGACCGAGTTGCCCGGAAGATGGCCTATTCACTCGACCAGACCTACATACCGGTATTGCTGGAGTTTCTCCGCTTCCAGAGTCAACAAGAAGCCATCATCACAATGAGCTCTTTCTTGTCGCGTCTCAAAGACGGTGTACCGCCCGAAACGCTGATGATCTTTGACGAAGAGCAGAACCAGTGGAGTTGGTGGATAGAGTGGTTGGGCAACAACCCTCAAGTAAGCCCCCCGCCGGGTTTCGCTGGCTGGAAGGGACAGCTATATTCCATACTCGACCCCGGTCTTGGGGATTTCTTGTATGACGGAGTCAAAACGGATATCAGGATCGAAGAGGTTGTCTGGGGCGGAGTAGTTAAAGACGGAATACCCGACCTGATCGACCCGCCGGTGGTCTCAGCAGACCAAGCTAGTTACATGCTGCCCGGCGACCGGGTTTTCGGCGTTTCGATCAACGGCCAGCACAGGGCCTACCCTTTAAGGATAATGAACCTCCATGAGATGGCCAACGACGTTTTGGCTGGGGTGCCTTTCGCACTGGCTTATTGAACCCTCTGCGGTTCTGGAATCGTGTATTCCACAGAGATCGACGGCGAAAGGATCCAGTTCGGCACATCGGGGTACCTATACCGCAGCAACAAGCTGATGTTCGATCGCAAAACCGGCACTCTCTGGCACCAGTTTCGGGGCGTGCCGGCCCTAGGACCCTTGGTCGGCAGCGGCTTGGTACTTGAAGTACTGCCCATGACTCTGACTCTTTGGTCTGATTGGCTGGCCGAACACCCGGACACCACCATCCTCGACCTGGAGACCGGTATCTACCCGGCAGATAGGTACAAGCCTGAGGAGAAGAACGACTCCGCATACTACGTTTACCGGCACCGACCTGACACCATCTTCCCGGTACCAGAGCGGAGTGCTGACCTGAGCACCAAAGAGCAGGTATTCGGTCTGGCGTTCGATGACGAAGCCAGGGCTTATCCATTGTCCCTGTTCCAGGACAAGAACGTTATCAATGACACCCTGGCAGGACGAAACGTGGTGATCTTCGCGGCGGCCAGCGGAGCGGGAATCCGGGCTTACGACAGCGAAGACCATGCGTTCACCCCCTCAGCATCGTCTGCCGGCAGCAGTCTGGTCGTGATACTCACCGACGAGGACGGCGTTGACTGGAAGACAGAGGAGAACGCGCTGGTTAGCTTGGACGGATCGGACCGCACCCTAGAACAGACGCCCAGCCGCGACTCTTATTGGTTCGGTTGGTACGCTTTTTACCCTCACACGGACATCTACACCCCGTAACCTCAGCCGTTAGCGAACCCTAAATCTCTCGGGGTTCGCGACTCCAATGCACGATTTGCCTGCTATCTGGCTGTCTATTTTATTGACTAGAATTTAATATTAATTTTAAACTATAGTTAATATTTCAGGCTAAAAGCGGGAAGTACGCCCATCGGCCGACTCTAACGGTCGAATGCGGACGCCTGCTATTCGGGGTCTAAAGAGTCCCATCCGGACCGTGGCCCCGGACCCCGTGCCGCACTTTTTGCGGCGGAGGGAGGGAGGACGGGCATGCGGATCTCATCATCGCTGCTACCGGTAACGCTGCTGATGCTGGCGTTGGTTGTGGTGGCTTTCTTCGCCAACCAGAGCACTATTCACGCGGAAGACGACCACGGTGATTACCGTTTCACGTCGACCAATCTCAGTATCGGATCAGGCGCCATTTCGGGCGTCATCAATGAGTCTGACATTTTATTCGACGTCGATTATTTCTCGTTCCAGGCGCTGAGGGGGGTTAGATACACCTTCGTGCTGGACGAGACAACGGTGGTGGATGCCAACATCGCCGTCATCAACTCCATCTCCCGGGGCAATGACAACTCGCCGGAGCAGGAGCTCACGGTGTCCGGCGGACAGAAAACTGTTTCCTGGATCGCCAGGACCTCTGATACCTATTACGTGGAAGTATCGGGGACCATCAACAACTCCAACGGTTCTTTCTATCTGGGCAATTACACCCTCAGCGGATTTGAAGACACTCGCTTCGTTGACCGGCACGCCGACCGGGTCTCCGGCGCCACCCAGATCTCTTCCGGAAACGTCTACCAGGGCGCGATCAGCCCCTGGAGCAACCAACCCAGTCTGGCCAACACGGTAGACGGCGGAGACGACTACGACTTCTTCTCATTCCAGGCACAAAGAGGCGTGAAGTACAGCGTTGAGGTCGACCTGGGCACCTCGCAAGGTGTGAACATCGCCATTCAGACCAACGTGACCGACGTGGAGAAAACCAACGACGGCATCGGCAATACACTCAGTTGGATATCTCCCCGGAACAACACCTATTACCTCGTAGTTTCCGGCACCACCAGGGTGCGGGAATCCAATGGCACCTACGCCATCAAATTGAATGCTGAGAGCTCGCTCCTAGACCAACACTCCCAGACCAATGCCGGAGCCACGGTCATCAGTTTCGGCAACGCTCACCAGGGCTCTATCAGCCCTGCCGACGACCTAGATTATTTCACCTTCCCCGCTCAGCGTGGCGTTAAGTACATGCTCGACGTGACCCTCGGCAGCGCTGAAGGCATAACCCTGAGCATAGTGGGATCGGACGGGACGAGCCTGGCTTCCAATGGGGGAGTGGGCAACAGCCTCGAATGGCTCTCCCCGGCAAACGGGAACTTCTTGGCCGTGATGTCAGCGTCGACCCAGGTGCAGAACGTGATTGGCACCTATTCGCTGAACCTGAGCCTAGATAACACACTCCAGGATCACCACGGCGATTTCGCGGGCATCGCTTCCGTGCTCAGTTTCGGCAACGCCCATCCGGGCGCGGTCAGCCCTGAGACCGACCGGGACTACTTCTCCTTGTTGGCCGAACGCGGCGTGAACTATTCCGTATCCCTCGAACTTATCACCGCAAACGGCGCGGTCATATCAATAGAGAATGACATTGGCGATACGCTAAGCAGCACCAACGGCCTGGGCACTGGTATGGGCTGGACCGCTGCCAGCACAGGGTTGTTTTACGTAGTGGTGTCCTACTCGCCTCAAGCGACTCAGGGCATCGGTTCATACTCACTCACGGTATCGGCCAACAACAACCTTGAGGACCGCCATCTAGACACGGCCTCATCGGGTACACCCCTCAGCTTCGGCACCGCTTACCAGGGAGCGATCAGTCCGAAATCTGATCTGGACTACTTCACCTTCCCCGCTCAACGCGGCGTGGAGTATCTGCTGGACCTGACTTACGGGTCCGCGACATCAGTCTCGCTTGAGGTCAACAGTGTTGGCGGCAGCGCTGACACCGGCGCACGTAACTTCGGCGAGAGTAATATCGTCCTGTGGACCGCACCGGATTCGGCCACCTATTTCGTCAAGATATCAGCCTCGGCTAAGGCCATCGAGGCTACCGGCACCTACTCGCTGAAGGTCACGCCTGACAGCACACTGCAGGACCGGCACAGCGACATCGCGATCGAAGGCACTCGCATAGGGTTCGGTAACGCCATCGCCGGCGCCATCAGCCCGGTCAGCGACTACGACTACTTCAGGTTCCAAGCAGAGAAGGGAGTAAGCTACACCGTCGACGTAAGACCCGGCACAGTCGAAGGCGTCCGGTTCTCGGTGGAAAACTCCGCCGCTGGCTTCTCTTCCTCCAACTTTGGGCTGGAGCAGAAACTGGAATGGGAAGCTCCGGAGGCCGGTTGGTACACGCTGGCAGTATCAGCGTCAGGCCGGGTAGCAAATCCGGTTGGGACCTATCTGATCACCATCGAACGCCAGGGTGACGTCCGTCCTGACCTGCCGAAGGTCATCGACCCGACGCCGGCACCGACAAACGTGCCACTGCCCAGAGTCATCGGCCCCGTTGGAACGGCAATGATACTTGAGTCGCGGGTTTCCCCTCTGGGAAGCATCATCAGGGTGCCCGTGAAGTTGAATCAGGCCGGCAGCGTGACCAGTTTGGGATTCACCCTCAACTACGACTCCGATTCCCTTCGGGTGGTCTCTGTTGAACGGGGTTCCAGGATCGCTGAGAACTCCTTCAGCTACGATGCCAACACCCTGGGAGAGATCAGGTTCGGGTTCGCCGGTACCAAGGGCTCTAGCCAGGGCGGCACCGCGGCGGTGGTGGAGTTCCAGGTCGTTGGCACCGCCGGCTCGGTCAGTCCGATCACACTGTCCGATGCCCTGGTCAACCACAATGCCAGCGGCCCATTGAACATGGAACTGGTTGGCGCCGACTTCAAGGTCGGCCCGCGGATAATGGGTGACGCAGATGGTGACAGCGTCATCACGGCATTGGACGCCTTGCAGGTCCTCAGGATGGCCGCAAACCTCCAGAAGATCGACCTTGCTCTGGACGTCAATAATGACGGAAGGATCACCATCGACGACGCACGAATCATTCTGAATATGGCCCGACCAAGT
>CAVOAA010000012.1:0-28567 GCA_963693555.1 Dehalococcoidia bacterium
GAAGTCATCCGGCGGATTTTATTGCCCCATGTTTTCGGTGAAACCCCGCCGTTGACGGGCCGGATTGCCGATCGCCAGAATTTGGGCAATGGATTTTGTTTCGACGAAATATTTCAGATTTTTCAAGGGGGAAAAGAATGGCAATCTCCGGCACCATCAAAGTTACCGCCGCCGGGACCTCCGTCCAGGCCGCCAGCAAAGGAAACGCCAGGTCCATGGTCTTCAAGGCCCGCAACGACAACACCGGCACCTGCTATTTGGGGGGCAGCGATGTCTCCGCTACCTACGGTATGTCCTTGGTACCCGGTGAATCGATCCAACTGGAACTGGCCGACGCTATATCAAGTTCTCAGTTCTGGGCCGACGCCGCCAACAACAACGACCAGATCGATTTCATAGGCAACGAATAATGACCCAATCCCGCCAGCGGCATCAATCACCGCTCCTGGGTGCCCGTGACAACTATGTGGCGGTCACAGACGCAACCTACACCGCCAAGGCCGGAGATAGGGTCATTGGCGTCAACCGGGCCGGTACGGTCACCATCACGCTTCCCACCGCCGAGGTCCGCCCAGGCCGTTCCTACACCATCAAAGACGAGTCCGGAGCCGCCAACTCCAACAACATCACCGTGGCTACCGAGGGCTCAGAGACCATCGACGGCTCAGCCACCGACTCGATCTCCGACAACTACGGCGGCGCCCTCTACTATTCCGACGGCTCGAACTGGTTCAACGCCACGCTGAACCCGCCGGCGCCGTCCCATCAGGCCGATCACAACAGCGGCGGCGCCGACCCGCTCCGGCTGGACGACCTGAACGCGCCGGAAGACAACACCGATCTGGACTTCTCGACTAGTCTCCACGGCCTAGTCCCGAAGGGCACCAACACCGGAGACTTCCTGAAAGACGATGGGGCATGGACGACACTACCGATCAACGGACTGGTCAGGGTAGGCGGTAACACCACCGAAGCCAGCACCACCAGCACTAGCACCGTGAGCATCCTGACGGCCTCAGGCCTCACCATCGCCGTGGGCAGCCAGCTAGACATCCGGGCCGCCGTCCGCAAGGTCACCGGTGCCAGCACCACCGCCTACGTCGGCCTGAAGCTCAACACCACTCAGGCGCGGGCAGACGTGGCCTGGAGCTCTGTAGGCAACAGTAATATCGCCGGTCGGTTCCACATCGACATGATGCCCTACGGCGTCACCGCCTATAAGTCGGGCCACCTGACACTGGGTGGCGACGACAACGGCACGATCCATTCTTCAATGAGTGGAGGAGTCCCAACCGTCGAGCTCACCGACGTCATTATCACCGGCCACGTGGACAGCGCATCGATCTCCATGTACGCCGATGAACTCCACGTCTGGTCAAGGACATTAAGCTGATGATCTGCATCTTCAAGACGCCATTAATCGAACATTCAACCATCCCAGGAAAGCTCGAGGCCAAGCACGGGGCCAGCCACTGCCAAGACGCCTGCCACGACCAGGTTGGCGATTGCGAGCACGACCCGACGGTCTGTCACGGGAAAGACGGCCGCTATCTTTTGGCCCTCGAGACCAAGAGGTACTTCCGGGGCCAGCCATTGACGGCAGAGCAAGATGCCGCTCTGGTCCGCACTCCGGACCTGGTCTTTTTCTCGGAGATCACCGACCAGGTTGAAGTTGTGGGTGAAGCGCTGGACGTGACGCCACGGGAGGTTATAGTCAGCCCGGCCTGCCTCAAGAGCGACGGCCAAGCGATCACCATCGATGACTTCCCGGATGGGTGGACTTTTGGAAATGGGATGACCGTTGGGGTGACAATGCCAATCAAGAACAGCGCGCCCTGCGTGCTTTCATGGGCCGTCTTTCCGGACAGCAGCATCGCGGCGGTACAGGCGTCTTACGATGCTCTGAGGGCGATCATGGAGGATTAGGGATAACGCGGATGAAACAGGTTATGTAAGGTGGCCGGCTGGCCCTGCTAACGCCCTCGGCTGCTGCCTGCGGGGTCAATCACGGTCAGCGGGCCGTCCATGTCGATCAGGGTCTCTTCGATCTCTCTGAGCAGGTCTTCCAGATTCCATCCCTTGGCAGCCGACACCAGGATGCCGGACTGTGCTTCCTCAGCGGAAAGCCCGTTGGCCGCACCGCTGTCAGCGCCATTGGCCCCGTCCGCTGAGCCGCCCGACAATAGGTCCATCTTGTTCATCACCAGTATCCTGGGCCGGTCCAACAATCCAAGTTCCTTGAGCGTCTCCTCTACGACCCTGGTCTGCTCCGCGGCCTTGGGATGGGTGACGTCGATGACGTGCAACAGGATATCGGACTCGTTGAGTTCTTCCAATGTGGCCCGGAATGCAGCTACCACCTTGGGGGAAAGTTTCTGGATGAACCCTACAGTGTCGCTGAGCAGCAATGGAGCGCCGGAAGGTAGTCTGATCCGCCTGGTGACCGGATCCAGAGTGGAGAAAAGCTTGTCTTCGGCGATTACCTTGGCGTCGCTAAGCGCATTGAAAAGGGTGCTTTTTCCGGCGTTTGTGTAACCGACCAGCGTAGCCATGGGGATGCTTGATTTCTTGCGGCGCTCCATGTGGACGGTGCGTCTGCGGCGTACGGCATTGAGCTCGGCTTTGATCTTCTGCAGGCGGTTTCGGACAAGGCGCCTATCTGTCTCTATCTGGGTCTCGCCGGGCCCCCTGGTGCCGATCCCGCCACCCAGCCGCTCTAAGTGAGACCACTGGCCTGCCAGGCGGGGCAGAAGGTATTCGTGCTGGGCCAGCTCCACCTGTAACTTGCCTTCGTGGGTGGAAGCATGCTGTCCGAACACGTCAAGAATCAGGGCGGTCCGGTCGATGACTTTGCAGCCTAGAGCGTTCTCCAGGTTCCGTTGCTGAGCGGGATTGAGCTCATCGTCGAAGATGACCACGTCGGCTTCTAGTTCTTCCACCATCTCGCGTATCTCATCCACCTTTCCGGACCCGACGTAGGTGGAACCCAGCCGATTGGCCCGCTGGGTGACGCTGCCGACAACCTGTGCCCCGGCGGTGTTGGCCAGATACTCTAGCTCTGCGAGCGTGTCCTCCAACGACCACAGGTTGGTCCGGCGGTTCATCTCTACTGCGACGAGAATCGCTTTTTCCGGCTCTGGTTCTACCGGGATGGAGGAAAGTTTACGTTTCGAGCGTTTACTTATGGACTCTACTCACTAGATTTACTTGAGCTTTACTTGCCCTTTGGCGGGGGTATCTTCCAGGTCTTTATTTAATTACTTGCCCTGTGGCGGGGGAATCTTCCAGGTTTCCATACGCTGGCAACCCTTTTCGACCTGTTCGTCGGGAGTGGTCAGGGACAGGCGAATGTAGCCCTCGCCATACTTCCCGTAGCTGGAACCGGGCGTCACAACGACGTCCAACTCTTGCAGAAGTAATTGGGCCATCTCGGCCGACGTATAGCCATCCGGGACCTTGGCCCATATGTACAGGCTAGCACGGGGGACCGCCACACTCATGCCCATGGTCTGGACGGCTTTCACCACCCTGTCGCGGCGGCGAGTGTAGGCGTCGACGTTGTCGGCGACGCAGTCCTGCGGGCCGGTCAGCGCTTCGATGGCCATCTCTTGAACAGCCTGAGGTACGCCCGAGTCCAGGTTGGCTTTGATTTGAAAAAGGGCTTTTATCATTTCGGCGTTGCCCACGGCCATGCCGATACGCCAGCCGGTCATGTTATAGGTCTTGGACAGGGAATGGAACTCCAGCCCAATATCCTTGGAGCCGGCCACCTGGAGGTAGCTCATCGGCTTGTATCCCTCATAACCGACCTCGCTGTAGGCGGCGTCGTGGAGCAGGGCTATGTCGTTCTCTTTGCAGAAGGCGATGGCCGATACGAAGTCTTCTTCGCTGGCGATGGCGCTTGTGGGGTTGTTCGGGTAATTCAGCCACATCAGCTTGGCGGCACGAGCCACATCGGACGGAATCGCGTCAAGCTCGGGCAGCCAGCCATTCTTCTCGTAGAGCGGCATTATGTGGCTCTCAGCGCCGGCGAACATGGTTCCAACGCCGTAGACCGGGTAGGCCGGGTCTGGGATCAGGGCGATATCGCCCGGGTCTAGGAAGCAGAATGCGGCGTGTCCGATACCCTCTTTGGCGCCGATCAGCGGCAGCACTTCGGTATCGGGGTCGAGTTTCACGTTGAAGCGGGTGTCGTACCACTGGGCGAAAGCCCGGCGCATCTCAGGCATGCCGTCGGTCTCAGGATACCGATGGTTCGGTGCATGCTGGGACGCGGTCAGCAGCCGGTCGATGATCGGCTGCGGGGTGGGTATGTCCGGATCTCCGATGCCAAAGGTGACCACATCGGCCCCGGCGGCACGCTTCTCGGCGATGATCCGCGAGATCTCTACAAAAGGATAAGGGGACAACTTCCCCAAACGGTCCGAAAATTTCACCATCTCGACTTCAGTTCTCCCCGTATTTAATTAAGTCCATTCGTCCCAGTTATTCGAATTCGCGCCTGGAGATTCCGAGGTCGCGAAGTATAGCACTGATTGTTCTTGGTCTTAAATCCCGAGCCCGCCAGTTGGGGATGGTTGTTCTTTGCCGGTTGGCCGGGTTGATCCAGATTTCGTGGTCACCCCTTGCATTGCGGTCAAACTCACAACCCAGGCGTCGCAATCGTCGTGTTAATTCGCGGTAGTTCACACCGCGACTGTAAATTCACTCGGCACATCGGTGTCAGTCACTTCTGTGGACATCAATTCGACTTCCGGAGGCAGTGGGTCTCCACTGGCGCTATAAGAATCTATGAACCCGGCTGCTACGCTCTGGAGGTTTTCCATCACTTCCGTGGGGGTATCCCCCCAAGCCCGACAACCAGGCAAAGCCGGAACTTCTGCCATGTATCTATCTTCGGTTTCTTCACTAGGTTGGTGAATGACGAGCGACAGCTTATAAAGTTTCATGGCAAACCTTTTAGGTCCATTCCCCGCTGAATACTTCTTGGGCTGGGCCTTCCAAGAAGATCTCTCCCTCACCGTCCCAGTCCACCTTCAGAGTGCCGCCGGGCAGTGTTATGTCAATCGTGTTCCCGGTATGGCCGCCAAGTATGGAAGCCACTGCGATGCCGCAGGCACCGGTCCCGCAGGCCAGGGTCTCGCCGGAACCGCGCTCCCAAACTCGGGCTGTCAGGTGGTCGCGGCTGTCGATGTTTACAATCTCAAAGTTGACCCGGTTGGGGAATATGGAATGGTGCTCCACCTTGGGCCCAACGGTCAGCAATGGGAATTCGGCCACCGGTGTGTTTATAAACGTGACGGCATGGGGGTTGCCCATGGAAACAAAGGTAAATGGCAAATCGTGCCCGTCCATCTGAAAGGGGTATTCCATCACCGGCCCCGGCCCATACTCTTTGGCCGAATCCAGCTTCACCGGAACGTCGTCAGGGGTCAAAATAGGGACTCCCATAGACACCCTAGCAGCCACGACCTGGCCGTTTTTGGCAATCGGAGCTATCTGGCGAATGCCGGCCAGCGTTTCAACGCTAACCGAGGCTGCAGAGTCAGAAACGATGCCGCGGTCGACAGCGTATTTCACAAAACAACGGATACCGTTACCGCACATCTCTGCCTCGGAACCGTCGGCGTTGAACATGCTCATTCTGAGGTCGGCAACTTCTGAATCTTTGATCAGGATCAGGCCATCCCCACCCACTCCAAAATGACGATCGCTCATCTGGCGAGACAACTCGGGCCAGTCACGGTCTTCAGACCGCGCGTCAACGTACACATAGTCGTTGCCGGCGCCGTGCATCTTGGTGAATTTAATGTCTGGACTCCTAGTGGAACGGGAGGCTCATTGTACCACAGGGCCGGTGTCAGACAGGTACGCGGAGACCAACCCACCCGCCTGTTCCAGCGTGCCTGGATCAGTGGCGTCCAACCACGTTATTCGGGGGTCGGACGGCTTGAACCAGGTGTACTGACGGCGCGCCAGCCGGTGGGTCTGAGTCTTGGTGCGGGAGACTGCTTCGTCCAACGACAATTCGCCCAGCAGATGCTGGCCCAACTCGCGGTAGCCGGGGCTGTCCAGAGCACCCTCGCCCATGGGATAGCCTGCCTCGGCCAGCCGCTCAACCTCAGCCAGGAAACCGGCGTCCATCATGGCGTCCACCCGGTCGTCGATGCGCTGGTAGAGAGCCTCGCGTTCCATGGTCAGGCCGATGACCAGGTTGGCCCCAGCTTCCGGTGCCTGGCTGCCCAACTCAGACGGCCTTTGACCGGTGGCGTGGTATATCTCCAGAGCGCGAACCACCCGGCGGACATTCCTGGGATCCAAAACATCAGCGCGGGCCGGGTCCACCTCGCGCAACCGGTCGTGAAGCGCCTGCGGGCCGCCTTCTTTGGAGGCCTCGGATTCCATCGCCGCCCTGAACTCGGGGTCGGGCGGTACCGCCGGGACGGACTGTCCTTCCAATAGCGCCCACACATACTGCCCGGTCCCTCCGGCCACGATGGGAATCTTGCCCCGGGAGATGATTTCAGAAGTTGCCTGTTGGGCCAAGGGCAGGAACGCCCCCAAACCGAAGTTCTCTGATGGTTCCAAGAGGTCTAACAGATGGTGAGGAGCTTGAGCAAGCTCCTCCGCGGTCGGCTTGGCGGTGCCAATGTCCATGTCGCGGTAGACCTGGCGGCTGTCGGCGTTTATGACCTCGCCGCCCAGTCGCTGGCATAGTTCAACGGCGAGCTGGGTTTTGCCCACAGCTGTGGGGCCGACGACGGCGATGGGAAGTCTGGAATCAGTAGGCACGTCAGGCAGAAAAGAAGACGGCTTAACGCCTAGGCTTTGGCGGCGGCTATGGCGGCGGCCACTTCTAGGAACGAGTCCGCCTGAAGTGCCGCTCCGCCGATCAGCCCGCCGTGGATGCAGTCTTGGGCAGCGTAGTCACCCGCATTGCCGGCGTTCATGCTGCCGCCGTAGAGGATGGATATGTTGTCTGCGGCGGCTGAATACAGGCTCTTCAGTGTCGCTAGGATCGCCCCGCCCATGATCTCGGCGGCGGTCTCAGGTGTGGCTGCCTGACCGGTGCCGATGGCCCAGATGGGCTCGTAGGCGATGATCAGACCGTTCGTGTCGCTGATACCGTCAAGTCCGGCACGCACCTGGCTGCTGATGAAATCGGATGCCTGGCCGCTCTCGCGCTGTTCCAGTGTCTCGCCCACACACATGATGGGCCGTAGACCCGCTGCCTGGGCTGCTTTGATCTTGCGGTTGACCGACTCATCGGTCTCGGCGAACATCTGGCGTCTTTCTGAATGCCCCAATATCACGTAGTCGCAGAGGCCCTGCAGCATGTCCGGCGCAACCTCACCGGTGAACGCCCCAGACTCTTGGAAATGCATGTTCTGGGCGCCTACTTTCACCGCCGACCCTTTGACAGCATCACTGACGGCCGATAAGGACACGAAGGGAGGGCAAAGCACCATCTCGACCCCTGAAACAGCGGCCGCGCCGTCGCGCACGCCCCTGGCAAGGGCGGCAGCTTCGGCCACGGTGGTGTTCATCTTCCAGTTTCCAGCGACTACCAGGTCGGGCATGGTTTATCTCCAGTTGATTTATGGGGTTGGCGAGCCGCTAGGGGCCAAACTTGGTCATCTTTCCGGCGTGGGAAAGGCCCAGCACCATGACGCTGGTGGCCGGCACGCTGCCGATGGCGCCCAGGGCGCAGGCCTTCTCATCGAAGGTCGGCACTCCCTGGCCCAAGGTCAACTTGGAATGGAGCATGAAGGGCACCGGATGCCAGCTATGGGCGGCCATTATGGCGGGAGTGGCGTGGTCCCCGGCAATCATCAGAACGTCCGGTTCCAGCGCGAGTATCTCCGGTATGAACGGGTCCAGTTCTTCCAGGCATTTGACCTTGCGGTCGAAGTCTCCGTCCTCTCCGGCGGCGTCGGCCGGCTTGTAGTGGATGAAGAAGAAATCGTGCTTGTCCCAGTTGGCCCGCAGGGTGTCCACCTCGTCGGCGAAGTTCTTGCCCGTGGGAATTACGTTCATGCCGGCCACAGTGGCCAGTCCCCGGTACATGGGGTAGGCGGCGATGGCGGCGGGGTCCAACCGGTACACCTCGCCCATGGGAGGCAGGGACGGCATCTGGGCAAAGCCACGCAGCAGCAGCATGTTGGCCCGCTCTTCTTCGGACATCAATTGCGCTGCCTGTTTCACGAACTCGTTAACTATGTCGGCCGTCTTCTGGGCCTCAGAATTAAGCGGCGTGGTGGCAAGGGCTTTCGCGCCTGTGACTTGAGGGTCCGTCTCTGTCACCAGTTCCGACAATCCCTCGCCCCGCAAACGCAGGACAAAACGGTAATCCTGAACGGAAAAGACGTCTATCTGCACGCCTGGGATCTCGATACGGTCCAACCGCTCGCAGATGGGCGCGCTCTCGTTGGTGGGGATGCGTCCGGCACGCCGGTCCGTGAGTAAACCATCGCTGTCGACGGTGCAGAAATTTCCTCTGGCAGCCACATCACCGGGCGCCAATTCCACCTCTATACCCAAGGCTTCCAGTGCCCCGCGGCCGATCTGGTGCTTGAGCGGGTCGTAGCCGAATAGGGCCAGGTGGCCGGGGCCGCTGCCCGGAGCCACGCCCGGCAACACCGGAGTGGTCAACCCGCAGGCACTCTTCTGGGCCAGGGCGTCCAGATTGGGCGTGTGAGCGGTTTCCAACTCCGATTTTCCGGTGTCAGGATGGGCCAGACCGCCCAGTCCGTCGGCAACCAACAACACCATCTTGGACGATGTCTTGGTGTAACAATCTCTAAGTTCTTCTACGTCGATCAAAGTCTAATACCTCGCGCCCTACAGCTTATCACCCTAGATCGATTAAACGTCCGGAAGGGCCGCTATCCCAGGCAGTTCCTTTCCTTCCAGGAATTCCAAAGACGCCCCGCCGCCGGTGGAGACGTGGGTCATCTTGTCCATTAGACCCAGCTCTTCCACTGCCTCGGCGGTTGAACCGCCGCCCACCACTGTTGTGACGCCGCTTAGTCCGGCTATCGCCTCGGCCACTGTGCGGGTGCCGTGACTGAACTTGGGCATCTCGAACACGCCCATCGGGCCGTTCCAGATGATGGTCTTGCACTTGCTCAAAGCCTGGGCGAAATCCTGGGCCGAACTGGGGGCTATATCCATGATGTACCAACCGTCGGGGACGTCACCCACGTGCATGACGTCGGTCTCACTCGGATCAGCCTTGAACTCGTTGGCGATCACCACGTAATCTGGCAGATGCACCTCGATCTTCGCCTTCTCGGCCCGTGCCATGATCTCCCGGGCGAATTCTAAACGGTCCTCTTCGATCCTGGAATCCCCGGTCAAGAAGCCCAGCGCGTTCAGGAAGGTAACGCACATGCCGCCGCCGATGAACAGGTGGTCAAGGTCTTCAAGCAGGTTATCCAACAGCAGTATCTTGTCGCTCACCTTGGCCCCGCCCATCAGTGCCGCCAGCGGCTTCTCCGGCGATTCCAGGGCCTTGCCCATAGCCTCGATCTCCCTTTGGACCAGCAGGCCCATGGCCGAGGGCAGGAACTTAGTTATGCCGTCAGTGGAGGCGTGGGCCCGGTGCGCAACGGCAAAGGCGTCCATAACGAAGCAGTCAACGTTGTCGGCCAGCTCGCAGGCGAATACGCTGTCGTTCTTCTCCTCGCCTGGGTGGAAGCGCAGGTTCTCCAGCAGGATGATGTCCCCTGGCGACATCTGAGACACGGCATCCGTGACTACTGGGCCGATGGTCTCCGGTACGCTCGTTACGGGGCGGCCTAAGAGCATCGCCAGCCGGTCGCCCACAGGGGCCAAGCGCAATCCCTCGACAACTTCGCCGTTGGGTCGGCCCAAGTGGGAGCACAAGACTATCTTGCTGCCATGATCGATGAGGTACTGGATGGTCGGCAGTGTGGCCCGGAGGCGTTGGTCATAGAGGGCAATGCCTTCGATTCCCTGGTCGATGGGCACGTTGAAGTCCACTCGCACCAGCACTCTTTTACCGGCTACATCAAGCTGGTCCAGCCTACGTTTCGCCATTACCGGCCTCCCTCTGCCGCCCATTGGCCCAGGCTCGTCAGAGCGTCCATGCCTTCTTTGGAGACACCATCCAGACCGGCCAGTGCCTGGTCCACCAACTCCTGGGCTTTCGCCTGGGACGTTTGTCGGGCGTCTGTATCGTTCAGTATCTCGATCATCTTGGCGATGTCTTCATTGTCGAGGACTCGTTTCATATAGATGGCGCCCAGCTCTCTTTTGGTGCTGACGGCGGCGTTCTCCAGGGTGTGCACCAACGGCAGGCTCTTCTTCTTATTAAGGACGTTGCTGGGGGTCATACCGTCGCCGTGCTCGCCCCAAAGGTCGTCAATATCGCGCGAAATCTGCCAGGCCATGCCCATGCTGCGGCCCAGGTCGGCAAATTTGCCGCACATCTCTTCGGAGGCTCCAGAGGCCAGAGCGCCCGACTCGGCGGCGCAGGCGGCCAAGGCACCGGCCTTACGCCTGATCATGTCCATATAATCGACCGTTGAGACCAACATCTGGTCCTGGAACTGCAGGTCCATATACTGGCCTTCGCAGAGGGAAATGCAGGCCAGGTCCAGAGAGCGCACCGCCGTCAAAACGCGGTCGGCAGGCACGTCATTCTGAGCCAGGCGCATCATTGTGGTGCGGCCAAGGGCGTGCAGGCCGTCGCCGGCATTGATGGCCTGTGCGGGACCCCAGACCCACCAAATACTGGGACGGTCACCCGGTTCGGCGCGGCCAGCTTGAACGTCGCCGTGCACCAGGGTGAAGTTAAAGATCAGCTCCACGCTGGCGGCCACCGGGAGCGCTTTTTGGTAGTCGCCGCCCATGGCCTCGCAGGAGACCAGCGCCAGGGCCGACTGGAAGTTGAGCGGCGCGGTGCCGCTCAGGGCCTCTCCTTGTTGGTCAACCCACCCCAGGTGGTAACGCAACACGTCGTAGAGAAAGCCTTCTCTGGCCTCGAAGACAGCTCTCAGTTCTTCTTCCAGGGCTTGGCGGTATGGTTCGTATAATTCTTGAGGAGGTATTTCTGATCTCCTAGATATTGGCTGTTTGCCAGGTTTTAACAACTAAATCGAAGGGAACCGCGCCCTGTCTGAGCAACCTGGGTTCTCCGGTTGTTATGTCAATGACAGTGGATGCTGTCCCTTTCGGCTCTGGGCCTAGTTGGACTATGTGGTCTACCTGTTCGGCCATCTGGTCCGTCAGTTCGGCCAGGGTCAATAGGTCCGGACCGCCGCTGATGTTGGCGCTAGTTCCTGTGATCGGACCGCCAAGGCCGTTGGTCAACTTTATTGGCACCGGATGGTCCGGCATCCTAACCGCAATCGTTGGGCCTCCCGCCGTCAGCCGGTCCGGCACACCAGGTGCTTTCTCCAAAACTAGGGTAAGCCCTCCCGGCCAGAAGCGATCTGCCAGGGCCTGGGCTTGGGGCGGGACGTTGATCGCCACTTTTCCCACCTGTTCCCAACTGCTCACCAGGACCGGCAGCGCCAGGTCATTTGGACGGCCTTTTACGGCGAAAACCCGGTCCAGAGCGGTGGGGTTGAAAACGTCTGCAGCCAGTCCGTAAAGGGTATCCGTGGGGATGGCCACAACGCCCCCATCTTTCAGATGCTGGACGGCCTGTTCCAAGTCTGCTAATCCCGTTTCATTCTGGGTATCCGACACTATCGCCGCCATTCGTGGACTCGTGCTCGGCAGACAGGTGTCCGCGGCGGGCCGAGTATACCACAGGGCTGGGTATCCCAAAGCGTCAAAAACCGGTCATTTATCACCTCTGAACAGGTTGACTTTATGTCGTGTCCAGCCGCTATACTCGCCCATACCCAATGGGTATAATTATCACACGTTATGTAACGCCGGATGCGGCCTGCCCCCACCGGCGATTCTTTAATTATTTCAGGAGGTCGAGCCACGACTGAAAGCAAGTTGCCTCAAGGGCGCCGGGTCGCCACCAGCGATGACTTGGAGGTGTCGGCTTACTTGGAGATAGCCAAAGGTCTCGAGGGTGTTGGCCTGGATGACGACGACGGCCAGCAATCGGTGAGCGAGGGTGTGGTCGTCATCGACTTCGGCTCGCAGTACAGCCACCTGATCGCCCGCCGCATCCGCGAATTGAAAGTCTATTCCATGATTGCCCAGTCCAAGAGCACCTGGGAGTCGGTGAAACACCTTAATCCCCGAGGCGTGATCCTCTCCGGCGGACCAGCCAGCGTCTACGAAGAAGGCGCTCCCCAGATACCGAGCTGGGTGTTTGAGCAGCATCTACCAGTCCTGGGCATCTGCTACGGCATGCAAGCCCTCGTGCACCAGCTAGGCGGCAAGGTGTCCCCTGGCGACAAGCAGGAGTACGGCTACGCAGTCCTGCATCAAGATGGGCCGGAAACGGGGTCTGAGAACGATTCAGTCTTATTCAGCGGCCTACCCACTGAATTCCAGGTCTGGATGAGTCACGGAGACCGGGTTGATACCCTACCCCCGGGCTTCACAGGCATGGCCTACACCGAGAACTCTCCCGTGGCCGCCATCGGCAACGACGATAAGATGTACGGCATCCAGTTTCACCCAGAGGTGAACCACACGCCGTTGGGCCAAGACATCCTGGACAACTTCCTATTCAAGGCCTGCGGCTGCAAGGCAGACTGGACGCCCGGAAACGTGGTCCATGACTCCATCAAGAACATCCGGGAACAGGTGGGCGACGGCAAGGTCATCTGCGCCCTCTCCGGCGGGGTAGACTCAGCCGTGACTGCCGGCCTGTTGCACCAGGCGATCGGAGACCAACTGACCTGTATCTTCGTTAATAACGGCCTGCTGCGCCTGGAAGAGGCCGAACGGGTGCAGGCTACGTTCAAACGAGGCCTGGGACTGAACCTCACCTACGTTGACGCTACGGACCGGTTTTTAGACAAACTTGAGGGAGTGACCGACCCTGAGGTCAAGCGCAAGGTGATCGGCGAGGAATTCATCCGGGTGTTTGAAGACGCCGCCACGGGCCTGGGCAAGACCGATTTCCTGGCCCAGGGCACCCTATATCCGGACGTGATCGAGAGCGAATCTCCGGAGAACCGCACATCGGCCCGGATCAAGACGCACCACAACGTCGGCGGCCTTCCTGAAAACATGAAGATGGAGTTGGTGGAACCGCTCCGCTACCTGTTCAAGGACGAGGTCCGCGAGGTCGGCCTGGCCTTGGGTCTCCCCGCTGAGATGATCTACCGCCAGCCGTTCCCCGGTCCCGGCCTGGCCATCCGAATCATCGGCGAGGTCACCAGGGAAAAGCTGGAAATGGTGCGCAAATGCGACTGGATCGTCATCGACGAGATCAAAGCCGCCAACCTGTATAACCAGTTGTGGCAGAGCTTTGCAGTGCTAAGCGACAGCCGGACTGTTGGAGTGCAGGGCGACTACCGGACCTACGGCTACGTGTGCGCGATCAGGGCTGTCTCCAGTGAAGACGCCATGACTGCCGACTGGGTACGGCTGCCCTACGAGGTGTTGGCCCGCATGTCCAATCGGATCGTCAATGAAGTGCCCGGCGTGAACCGGGTGGTCTACGACATCACCAGCAAGCCCCCCGGCACCATCGAATGGGAATAATCTCAGCCTTTAGATTAGTATCGAGCACCGGGCCGCGCCCATGAATGTCCTATTAGTTGGCTCCGGAGCGCGGGAACATGCCCTGGCCTGGCGGATCAAGCAAAGCCCCAACCTGACCCGGCTGTGGGTGGCTGCGGGGAATGCCGGCACTGCCGCTCTGGCCGACAACCTCAACATCCGCTCCAGCGACGTCGACGGCCTGGTTGCCGCCGCCCGTGAGGTGAAGGCCGACCTCGTTGTTGTCGGGCCTGAAGCCCCGTTGGCATTGGGACTGGCCGACCGGCTGGACGAGCTGGGCATACCTGTCTTCGGACCCAGCCAAGCAGCCGCACAGATTGAGGCCAGCAAGGGTTTTGCCCTGGATTTGATGCGTGACGCCGGAGTGCCCTGTCCGGAATTTCACATATTCACCGACCAGAACAGCGCGCTTGACCACCTGAAAGCGCATCCTGGCCCAGTGGTGGTGAAGGCCGATGGCCTTGCTGCCGGCAAAGGGGTGTTGCTCTGCCAAGACTCGGCGCAGGGGGCGGCGGCGGTCAGAGAATGTATGTCCGACCGGGCCTTCGGCGAGGCTGGAGACACGGTGGTGCTGGAAGAATATCTCAGCGGGCCTGAAGTCAGCGTATTCGCCTTCTGTGACGGCGCGAATCTGTCTCCGCTGGTCGCGGCCTGCGACTACAAACGGCTTGAAGACGGTAATCTTGGCCCCAACACTGGCGGCATGGGCAGTTTCGCCCAACCAGATTTCTGGAACGCTGAACTGGCGGCCCTGGTTGAAAAGACGATCATGCGGCCGGTGCTGAAAGCCATGGCCGAACACGGCTCCCCTTATAAAGGAGTTCTCTATGCCGGGCTGATGCTGACTGAAGCCGGGCCCAAGGTTTTGGAGTTCAATTGCCGTCTGGGCGACCCCGAGACCCAGGTGGTGATCCCGCTATTGGAGTCTGACCCGTTGGAGTTGATGCTGGCCTGCTCGCAGGGGAATCTCGATACGGTCCAAGTCAGGTGGAATGCCAAGAACTACGTAGGCGTTGTAATGGTCTCCGGTGGCTATCCGGATGAATACCAGACCGGTTTTGAGATATCGGGCTTAGATGACGACGGGCCGGAAGACACGATGGTCTTCCATGCCGGCACCGAGTTGGGCGCAGACGGCCAGACCATGACTACTGGAGGTCGTGTCCTGACGGTAGTGGGCGGCGGCGATTCCATCGAGTCGGCCCGAGAACGCGCCTACGCCAGACTGGCAGGCATCAGCTTTGAGGGCGCCAGGTGGCGGCGGGATATCAGCTCGGCGGCCAACCAGGGCGCCACCCAAACTGCGGGCTAGCCGATGCAGCAGGTCCAAGAGATATTTACGCTTGCCCAGGATGACCCACGCAACTTGGAGTACAGGCGCAAAAAATGGTCACGGTCAGCCGAGTTTCAGCAGTGGCTACAACAGGAATCGTTGCTGACGCTGAGCATGGAACAGGCCCTGGAACTCTACCGGGCATCAGGCGGCCGAGACTCTGCCGGGTTCAAGACCAACACCATCGAGGACATCAGAGACGGTCTGGACTTTCTGCTCTATGATAATATCAAGCTGGAAGGGCGATTCGACGAGTGCGCCGCGCCTGAGGGGGCCTACAGGATGGCGGGCGCAGGCCGGGAATTCCCCTCTTACCTCTTATGCCTGAGTAATCCCGGTCTTTTCGCCGTTTGGAACGCCAATGCAGAAGGATTACTGAAGCAGGCGGGTCTTTTTCCCGCCATCATCAAGCACGGCCCCGTGGGCATCCGGTACCTGGACCTGTTGGAATCCCTGAACGGGGTAAGGGCCCAGTCGGGCCGTCGTGATTTTCGAGAGATCGACGAGCTGGCCTATCAGGCAGCCCGCAAGAAGACTTAGATTAAATATTCCGGCTAATCGTCCTGGGGGAAAGGCCATGAGCTGGCAAGAGACATTAGAAGACTTAAAAACGGAACTTGTCGATGTCCGCGCTAAGCGGAAGGATCGGGTCGAGGAAGAAGAGGCCGGGCGGAAGAAAGAGCGTGACGATCTTTCTTTCATGGCCAAGAACCTGGGGATCGACGAACTGTTGGCCGAGATGAACGCCACGTTGTTGGACGGCAAGGGCGAGGTCGAGACCATCATCGGTTGGGATGACGACGATGATGAACTCGACCTGGAAGCCGAGATCAGCATGAACGGCGAGGAGCCCGACGATGACGGCGAGGACACCGAGGTCATCACCACCATCCTGTCCTGGGATGAGGGCGGGGAGCTGGAGATCGCCGTTGACCTGGGTCTCTCGGACGAAGGGATTTACTTGCAGATAAATGAGATCGAGGTCCGGCCGGAGCGAGAAGCTCTGGAGAAGGGCCTCGTCGAAGCATTTAGAGACGAACTGGACTTATAGGTCAAATCAAATTTTGGGAGCGCGCCGAACTGGCTATCTGGCTAGATCACAAAGCGTCTAGAGTAGCCGATTTGAGCGTGAATGGGAGGTTATTTTGCCGTTGGTAGGTGTTATTATGGGAAGCGCCTCGGATGAGCCGGTGGTGCAGGATACTATTACGGTCCTGGAGCAGATGGGCATCGATTACGAGGCCCGTGTTATGTCGGCCCACCGCACGCCGGAGCGAGTGCATGAATACTCACGGACCGCCCGGGAAAGGGGCATCGAAGTGATCATTGCGGCGGCCGGGGGCTCTGCGGCGTTGGCTGGAGCGCTGGCATCCATGACCACGTTGCCGGTCATCGGCATCCCGCTGACTTCAAGTGAACTCAAGGGCATCGACGCATTGATGTCCACGGCCCAGATGCCGCCGGGCATCCCCGTGGCCTGCATGGCGGTGGGGAGTTGGGGCGCCAGAAACGCCGCTTACTATGCCGCCCAGATCCTAGGCTTAAAGTACGACAATATAAGGCAGGCTTATGAAGACTACCGACGCGAACTCCGCGAGCGGTAGACCGCATCCCGCTGTCCTCACCGACTTCGACGATACAGCCGCGGTCCAGAACGTGGCTGAAATGCTGCTTAACCGGTTCGGCGACCCGGACTGGAAGGACGTGCGCCAGAGCTTCCGCGATGGCCACATGGACCTCAAGGAATACCAGGAGATCACCTTCCGGAACATACGGGCCGACCGCGCCACCATGCAGTCCTACGTCAAGGAGCATGCCAGCCTCCGGCCCTATTTCCGGGAGCTGTGGGGGTTCTGCCAGTCCAACAATATCCCCATGGCCGTGGTCAGCCAGGGACTGGATTTCTATATCGAGGCTTTGCTCGAGCGTGAGGGCGTCGGCCGGGTGCCGGTGTACGCCGTAGATACCGAATTCCAAGACGGCGTGATCTCCTACCACTACAACCATACCTATCCAGGCAAAGAAAGCCAGGGAAACTCCAAAGGTTTCGTGGTGGAATCGTTCCAGAACCGGGGTTGCCACGTATTTTTCGCCGGCGACGGGCGTTCCGACTTGGAAGCTGCCCGCGTGGCAGACGTGATCTTCGCCCACAGCACCCTGGCGAAATTCTGTGACGAAGAGAGCATAACCTACCAACCCTTCAATGATTTCGGAGGGATGCTCGTCTCCGTGCAGCAGTTTTCCAAACACGCGCCAGAGAACGAAGCCGGGAACGAACTCGAGAAAGGGCTGGGGAACTAGCACGGCGTCAACGGCAATCAGCGGCCTGAGGGGGCTTAACCGTGATTGATCGATATTCCAGGCCCGCTATGAAGCAGGTCTGGTCAGACGAGAATAAATATCTCAAGTGGCTGGAAGTGGAGTTGGCCGTCTGCGAAGCCTGGACTCAAGAAGGTGTCATACCTGAAGAGGACATGGTCAAACTGCGGAGCGCCAAATACAACCATAGCCGCATGATGGAACTGTTCGAGACCACCCGCCACGACGTTACCGCCTTCATATCGTCGATCACCGAGTCCATGGGGCTGGAAGGACGCTGGCTTCACCTGGGCATGACGTCCAACGACATGTTGGACACCGGCCTGAACCTCCAGATGATCGAGGCTGGCGCGCTCCTGCAGACCGAGCTCGATAAGGCCATCGCCGCCCTGGCTGACAAGGCCGTCGAGCACAAAGACACCCTGGCCATGGGCCGCACCCACGGGGTCCACGCCGAGCCAATGACCATGGGTCTCCGGTTCGCGCTCTGGTGGGACGAGATGCAGCGTCAGAAAGAACGGTTGACCGACGCCATAGAGGGACTCCGGGTGGGTATGATATCCGGCGCAGTGGGCACCCACGCTACGGTGCCTCCGTCCGTTGAAGAAACCGTCTGCAAGGTTCTCGGCCTCAAAGTAGCCAAGATTTCCAATCAGATCATCCAGAGAGACCGGCACGCCCATTTCGTCACAACACTGGCTCTGATCGCCGCTTCGCTGGAGAAGTTCGCCACCGAGATAAGGGCGCTCCAACGCACCGAACTACACGAGCTGGAAGAACCCTTCGGCGTCGGCCAGACCGGGTCGTCGTCCATGCCCCACAAGCGCAACCCTGAGCTGGCAGAGCGCATCTGCGGCCTGGCACGGTTGATAAGGGGCAACTCCGTAACCGCCATGGAGAATGTCGCCCTCTGGGGTGAGCGGGACATCAGCCACTCCTCAGCCGAACGGATAATCCTACCCGACTCGTGCCTAGCTCTGGACTACATCCTGAGCATCTTCAGCCGAATCATAGAAGGACTGCGAGTGTTCCCGGAGCGCATGTTCGAGAACATCGAGAGCAGCATGGGGTTGGTGTTCAGTCAAAGGGTCCTGCTGGCCTTGGTGGACAAGGGCCTGGCCCGCGAGGACGCCTACAAGATCGTGCAGACCAACGCCACCCGTTGCTGGGAAGAGAAGAAAGACTTCCGGGATCTACTGAGGGCCGACAAACAGACTAAAACGCACTTCTCATCCGGCGAGTTTGACGAGCTCTTCGATTACGGGTACTACACCCGGTACGTGGATGATACTTTTGCCCGGTTGGGCCTGATCAAAAAACCCGCCGCAAAGAAAAAACGACCAGCAGCTAAAAACTGACTGCTTATAACGGAGCCTGACATGATTATAGAAACCCAGATGCCAGACATACTCCACCGGGGCAAGGTGCGTGACACCTACGGCCTTGGCGGCGGACATCTGTTGATGGTTGCAACCGACCGTATCTCCGCGTTCGACGTCGTCTTACCCACCGGCATCACAGACAAGGGCCTGGTGCTGAACCGTATCTCAGCCTTCTGGTTCGACAGGACCAAAGACATCGTGCCGAACCACTTCATCTGCCTCGCCGACTCTCCCGAGGCTGCCCAATACCTGGAGGGCAGCAGCGTGGCCGGCGCAGTCTCAGAAGAGGTCGCCCGGCAGTCGATGGTGGTCAAACGGGCCGAGCGCCTGGACCTGGAGTGCATCGTCAGGGGATATATCACGGGGTCTGCCTGGTCGGAATACCGGCGGCAGGGCACCGTATCCGGCATGGAAATGAAACAGGGGCTGGTGGAAGGCCAGCCGTTTCCCGAACTGCTGTTCACCCCCACCACCAAGGCTGAGGAAGGCCACGACGAAAACATGTCCAAACAAGAAGTCCTAGACATGGTCGGCGCCGACATGGCCCGGCAACTCGAGGAAACCAGCATCGCTGTCTTCAAGGCAGCCCACGATTATGCCAAAGAATGCAACATCATCCTGGCCGACACCAAGATGGAGTTCGGAATCATCGACGGCCAGCTCACATTGATCGACGAGCTGCTAACCCCGGATTCCAGCCGGTTCTGGGACGTTGATGGCTACGCGCCAGGCAAGTCCCAACCCAACTACGATAAGCAGTTCGTGCGTGACTGGCTGGATGCCCAAGGCTGGGACCACGAACCGCCAGCCCCGGAACTGCCCAGCGACGTTGTGGAAAAGACGTCCGAGCGGTACCGAGAAGCGTATTACAAGCTGACCGGGGCGCGGCTCTAAGGGGCACGCGCCCAGGACCTGACCCTGGCAAAAATCGGAGGACTGTACATTGCCTATTTCAAGACGCCGCCGCGGCCGAGCCGCGACGAGGGCGGCCCGGTCTGGCAACCAAATAACGACCACTCGCCGCAAGAAGACTAATAAGTTCTACCTTGCTGCGTCTCTGTTGATCGCAGTATTAGTCATCGCCAGCTTTGCCTTTGCCAGCTTCACGGGAGGCGGAGGCGGCGGCACCGCCGATAGCGGTAACGCACAGCAGTACGTTGAAGGGGTAGGCACCCAGGTTTCGATTCTCGCCCCTAGCCACATCTCCGAGGGGATCGAGGCCACCTACAACAGCTCCCCACCCACGTCGGGGGAACACTGGGCGACTCCGGCCAACTGCGGCTTCTATGATGGTGGATTGCCCGACGAACGTGTAGTGCACAACCTGGAGCACGGCAACATCGTAGTCAACTATAACCTGCCCCTTGAGTCCGATATCGGGGCTTTACGGGACGCGTTGGGCAACATTGGCATGTCCCGTATCTGGGGCGTTACCCGCGCCTATGAAGGTATCCCCACCGGACAGATCAGTCTTACCGCCTGGGGTGTTCTGGACACATTCTTGGGTGTGGATGAAGCTCGCATCGCCCGATTCTTTGAAACCTACGCCGGAAGCCTTGGCCCGGAAAGGTTCACCTGCTAAAACATGAATAACGCTCCTGAGGAGTCCAACTGACCCATGTATCAGGCCCGCATATTCATCACTCTCAAAGCCACTGTGAATGACCCTCAGGGCGTCACGGTCTTGTCCAGCCTGCATCGTCTGGGCTTCAACAAAGCCGGGGATGTGAGGGTTGGCAAGTACCTGTTGGTGAACATCGACGAGACCGACCGCGCCGAAGCCGAGAGTACCGTGACCGAGATGTGCCAGAAGCTGCTGGCCAACCCGGTCATCGAGGAATTCCGGTTCGATCTGGAAGAGATACCAGCCCCGACCGCCTCTAAATAGCGCGTCGGCAGTCTTTTGACCCCAGGGCCACGACTGATTTTGGGAGGAACTTGATATGACTACAGAAACCAATAACACGTACGTTTACGCCGGGGCCGAGACCAGCGGCTTATTCCGGTTGTCCCCCGGCTCCAGCCAGTGGGAGGAACTGACCAAAGGACTGCCGGCCGACCCGATGGTCTGCGGGCTGATAATCCACCCCAACGACCCGGAGGTTATCTACACCGGGACCCAAGACGGCCCCTACCGGAGCACCAACCGGGGTAATAGCTGGGAGCGTCTGGACTACCCCAAGACGGGAGCACCGCCCTGGACCTTCATGTTCCGGCCCGGAGACCCCACGGTCATGTACCTTGGCTCGGCGCCTGGCGAGATCTACCGCAGCACCAACGGCGGCGATTCCTGGCAACAGATCACCAAGAATATGGGCTCCGCTGAGATCAGCATGGCCTTTCCCACCAGGGTCATCGCGCTGTGTGCCGACCCCAGTTTCCCCGACGAGATGTATGCGGCCCTGGAAGTGGCCGGCGTCATCAGAAGCTCCGACGGCGGCGACACGTGGGAGGAGATTTCCGGCACTCTGGGCCCCAGCGAGGACACTCTGGACTTGCACGGCGCCCAATGCTCGGCCGCCATGCCGCACACCGTGTTCATAACCACCCGCCAAGGACCGTTCATCGGCCCGGACCGGGGCAGCGAATGGATCCCGGTCGAGTTCGGAAATTTCTCCGAGATCACCTACACCCGCGACCTGAAGGCAGCGCCCCACGATCCCAACATGCTCTACGTATCTATTGGCGCCGCCGCCAGGAGCACTCAGGGCGCACTGTACCGAAGCCGCGACCTGTTCAAGACCTTTGAGCAGGTGGACAGGGGCATAGCTCCCAACTCGACGATGATGACCGTGGCCGTTGACCCCAGAGCGCCGGACCACGTCTTCTGCAACTCCCGAGACGGCCAGGTGTTCGGCTCGCTGGACGACGGAGCAACTTGGACCACCTACGATCTGCCGGAAAAAGCCAAGGAATTAAGAGCCCTAGCCGCCGGCTAGGCGGCACAGCCGCGTTTTCATAAAAAAGGCCCCGGTGAGAGTGACTCTCGCCGGGGTCTTTTTTTGCTTGCCAGTGGGGGAATTTAGGCGAATTTCTTGACTGCAGCCTCAATGTGCGGACCGGCCTTTTGCAGGTCTTCGCCGGTCATGCAAGGGTGAAATTCGACCGATGCATTGAACGCGAGGAACCATGGTTCAGCCAGCCGGGGGATATCCGATTCGCTGGCGACATCAACAAAGATAAATCCAGTCCTGACTCCGTTATCTTCCGCAAAATAGGCTGCCTCGGGTTTGGTGTCTTCTAGGATGGACCCAACAGTAGCGCCAAAAGTTCCGTTCTTCATCGCAGCGTTTCCTGCTTCCACGGGGATAGACACCTTGAATAGCATGCGCATGGGTAATTTCTCTAACATCGTTTGGACGTCTAATAAGACGTCTTTGACCGATTCGGTGAATGGTACCACCAGTGGGTTGGCCTGGCAATTTGGGGTGCTATTTAAGCGGTCTCTATGCTGGCGGCGCTCTGTAAGCCAAGCTCTTCAATTGCGATCTCACGCATCTTGTACTTCTGTATCTTACCGGTCACCGTCATGGGGAATTCCGTGGCCATCTTGATGTAACGCGGAATCTTGTAATGGGCGATCTTGCCCTTGCAGTAATCCCGAATCTCCTCTTCGTCGGCCGTTTCCCCGGGCTTCAATATCACCCAGGCCATGACCTCTTCCACGAACCGCTCATCGGGCACGCCGATGACCTGGACGTCCGCTATCTTGGGGTGGGCATAGAGAAATTCCTCTACCTCACGGGGATAGACGTTCTCGCCGCCACGGATGATCATGTCTTTGAGCCGTCCGGTGATCCGGTAGTACCCGTCCGCATCCACGGTGGCCAGGTCGCCGGTGTGTAGCCAGCCGTCTTTGTCGATGGCCGCCGCGCTGGCCTCGGGCAGGTTGTAATAGCCCTTCATCACCATGAAGCTGCGGCTCAGTAGCTCGCCCTGTTCTCCCACAGGTGTGTCCTCGCCTGTCTCCGGGTCAACCAGCTTCACCTCCACGTTGGGCAGAGCAGTGCCAACTGTGGTGACCCGGCGCTCCAGAGTGTCCTCGGTACGGGTCAGGGTGATCACCGGCGATGCCTCGGTCTGCCCGTAGGCGATGGTTATCTCTTTAGCGCCCATCTGGTCCACGACCTGGCGCATGACCTCGATGGGGCAGGGAGAGCCAGCCATCATCCCAGTGCGAAGCGACTTCAAATCGAATTCAGAGAAGCGGTCGTGACCCAGTTGTGCGATGAACATGGTCGGCACGCCGTGGAGGGCGGTGCACTTTTCTTGCTGCACGGCTTCCAAAGCTTTTATTGGCTCGAAGTATTCAGAGGGAATGACCATCGTCGAGCCGTGGGTGACGCAGGCCAGATTGCCCAGCACGCAGCCGAAGCAGTGATAGAAGGGCACCGGGATGCACAGCCGGTCTTCCTCGGTGAAATTCATGCCCTCGCCGCAGTAGTAGCCGTTGGCCACCAGGTTGTAGTGGGTTAGCATGGCGCCCTTGGGATTGCCGGTGGTGCCCGAGGTGTACTGGATGTTTATCGTGTCGTCGGGGTCACAAGACGCCTGGCGTTTGGCCAAGTCAGACTCCGTAACCTCTGCCGATCTTCGGCGAACGTCTTCCCATGACCACATGCCGTCGGGTGTCGGGGCTTCGGGTTCTGACGGGGATGGTATGTAAATCACGTTGCGCAGATACGGCAGGTTAGAACAATGCAATTCGCCGGGAGTGGAGTCTTTTAGTTCGGGGATGACCTCGTTGGTCATGCCCACGTAATCCGAGGTGCGGAACTTGCCGATCAACAACAGCGCATTGGCTTCTGACTGCTTCAGGACGTACTCAAGTTCGTGGGTGCGGTAGGAGGGGTTAACGGTGACCAGCACGGCCCCGATTTTGGCGGTGGCGAATTGGGCCACGACCCATTCGGTGTAGTTGGTAGCCCAGATGCCGACGTGATGACCCTTCTCAATCCCCATGGCCATCAGCCCCCGTGCCACGCGGTCGCATTCGTCCTTGAGTTCCCTGTAGGTGAAATGTGTACCGGCCTCAACATGGACCAGTGCTTCGCGGTCGGCGAACCGATCCGTTTGGGAATCCAGCAGGTCGCCAATGGTAACCCGAATCTCAAACTCGCGTGCCATAGCCTCACCTCTTCCTAATCGTGCTGACCATGCTATAGCATCTGAATTTTTCTCGCTATATACACCGAAGTCCAAACAAAGAAAGAGCCGCCCTTCAAAGCAGGCGGCTCTTGATTGCGGAGGATAGCCCGGATGAGGATGCGGTCTACCCAATCCACTCGGTAGTGTCGGGACCGTGGAAGTTGTACAGGAAGGTGCTGGCCGCCTGAACCACGTCGGGGCCGAAGTTCATGTAAGCGCTGGCCGTCTGCTCGACTACGTCAGGGCCGTGGGTCATGTAAGCGCTGGCCGTCTGCTCAACAACGTCGGGGCCGTGGGTCATGTAAGCGCTGGCCGTCTGCTCGACTACGTCAGGGCCATGGGTCATGTAGGCGCTGGCCGTCTGCTCGACTACGTCAGGGCCGTGAGTCATGTAGGCGCTGGCGGTCTGCTCGACTACGTCGGGGCCGTGGGTCATGTAAGCGCTGGCCGTCTGCTCGACTACGCCAGGGCCGTGGGTCATGTAGGCGCTGGCGGTCTGCTCGACTACGTCAGGGCCATGGGTCATGTAAGCGCTGGCAGAGGTCCGGGTGCCTGCGCCAGGACCAAGGTTGAAGTGGGTGTTACCAAGGCGGTTCAGGAATTCGGCGTCCATCTCGTACGGGCCGTGTATGGAAGAGCTGGTGGTTACTGCTGGGCTGTCGGCGGAGACCGAGCCGAAGGTGGTGGACATCGCTACCATCCCGGCCAGGGCCAGTCCGCCGAGGAGCCGCATGGAGTTCTTGATCGTCAGTACGCCGGAGTTGCTGGTATTCACGGATTTGCCGGTATTCAATTCTAGGTCTTGGCTGTTGGTGTTCTCGTTCGTCATTTTGTTTTCCTCATTCTTCTTCGATTCGTTTTCTTTTATCGCCGTGCCGTTGATCTGGTGCCGGGGTGTTGAAGCGTTCATGTTGTTGCCCTCATCAATTTGTTTGTCGTGGCCTTATAGTAGATTCGGGCGGACGGCACGCCATCGGGAGAAGTCCGTATTTATAAAATGGGGTGGAAAATAGAAAACGGCTGAGGTCTACGTATGTCTACGTAGACCTCAGCCGTTTCAGGCGTGAAATAGCGTATTTAAGGGCTGGAAAAGCCGAAGATTAAAGGGGGATTCTTAGCGGAAACGAAGGGCGTTCAGGGGTAGATCGCTAGTCCAAACCATTTCTGGTGGCGAAAGATGCAGCTTCGGCGCGGTTGGCGGCACCGGTTTTGTTCAGGATGTTGCCCACATGGGTTGTGACCGTCCGGACTGCGATGATCAGCTCCTCGGCAATCTCCCGGTCGGTCCTGCCGGCGGCGATCAGACGGATGACATCGGCCTCTCTTTGAGACAGGCCAGCCGGACTGAGCCCGGCCGCGCCACGAGACGCCGAAACATCGTCTTTCAGTTTGGTCAGTTGTTCCTGTATGGGACCCATTCCCAGGGTTTCAGCCGTGACCAAAGCTTCATCGATCAACTTGCGGGCTTGTGCTCGGTCTCCGTCACCGTTCCGCTCCAGCAGTGTTCCGGAGTAGTGAAGGATGATCCGGGGCGGTTGAGACCGTAGGCCCGACCTGGCACAGAAGTCCATCGCGGACTTGAAATGCTCCACTGCGTCGTCCAGGCGGCCGGTGGCATGGCATATCTGACCCAGTATCCGGTCGACCCCGATCCAGGCCAACCAGAGTCCCTGGTACGGCAGCAGTTCTTTGTAGAGATCTTCAATACCGAACAGGTCGCCCGTCAACATTTGATTGACCGCCAGCCCGGTCCTGGCCATCTGCGCGGCGAAGGACGTGGCCGAAGGAAAAGACAGCACAATCTCGGACCCCATCCGGGCCTCGGCAAGGTGTTCGTGGGAGCCGGTTATCTCAGCAATCATCGGGATCCCGTAACTCGGTATGGCAATCTCCAGACCAGGCCCATGTCGTCCGGCGCGTGCCGTCTTGATCAACCGGTCCTGAAAGAAATCCCCTTGATCCGCATTTCCCGTCTCGTACTCGCAGAGAATCCTGGAAAGCATCAGCGCGGGATTGAACGCGTTCAGGCCCAGCCCCCTGTCGGTCAGACTCCGCACGGCGAACCAGTCACCACGGACGAAGGATATCCCGGAGTTGACGAACAAGGCACCCGCTAGCAAAGACTGGTCTCGGACATCTTCGGCCACGGTGATCGAGGCCGCCCAATGCCGGGCCACCCCATCGAGCCTTCCCATCGCAGTTGCCGCCAGCAGGGCATTGATCCGGTAGACAGCTTCTGCTTGCGGGTTGTCGATCTTCTCGATCAGGTCGTGCATCCGCTCACTGTCGGCAAGCACTTCTTTCAGGTGCAGATTGAAGAAATGAACCTCGGCAGCGTTGGCCCGGGTCGACATCTCCAATGATTCGTCTCCGTGTTGCTGGGCGATTTCCAGTGCCTGGTTGAGGGCGGACATCGCCCGGTCGCAGTCACCGATTTCCTGCCCCAACGCCCACCCGTAGCGCGACAAAAGACTGGCAGCTTCCAGTGAGTCTGGTGGCACCAGTTCCAGCGCCCTGGAAATCAGGTCGGTAACCCTGCGGCGGCCCACTCCCGGCGCCATGGGGAACTTTGCCACCTCCACAGCCTTGGTCACCTCACCGATGCCGGCGTAATAGTCAAAGGCGCGTGTGAGGTTTTGAGATGCGCCGCGCCGGAGGATGGCGGCCTGCACTCGGCCGAACCCGAACAACAGACGGGCACTCTCTTCGTCTTGAACAGGGCTGTCATCATCGACCGCGACCTGTTTAGCCTGCAAGCCCTGGGCAAAATGGCCCAGCGCCTCTTCATGGGCGTAGGCGGCCAAAGCTTTTTCTCCGGCCATAAGGCCGTAGCGGATCAGTTTGTCGGTCCCCAGTACCGGCGCAGCCTGGGTGAAGTGGTGGGCCAATTCAGCGGCATGGTTCTCCGAGCTGTCACCGTACATCGTTTCCAGCACCTCCCCGATGCGGGCGTGGAGACGGACCTTGCGGCTGGTGGAGAGATTTTCGGAAAGGGTCTGCTGGACCAAGGCGTGGGTGAACTGGTACAGGTCTCCCTGCCCCGGCGCTTCTTCGATCAGGTGGGCTTCCAGAGCTTCATCTATAAGACCTAAAAGGTCCGGCTCAGAGATGTCTTGAAGGACTATCCCCAGCATCCGGAAGTCGAACTCCCGGCCGACTACCGACGCTGTGGTCAATGCCTGATTGCACTGTTCGGAAAGACGGCGCAGGCGTTGGCCGATGACATCGCGAACGCCTTCCGGCAACCCGAGTTCTCCGCCGAGTTCTCCGGCAATTTCTCCGGCGGCGCTCTGGGATGCCAGCAGGCGGATAACCTCGGCCAGGAAGAAGGGATTGCCTTCGGTATGGGCGTGTAGCGACTCGACCAGTGCGGTACCGGGGGCTCTACCTGCCTCGCTTTGGAAGAACCGATGCACATCGCTGATTTCCAGGCCGCTGAGGCTATGCCGTCGAAACGCCGGTATGCGGGAGAGCTGGGCCAACGTCTCCGTGACGATGGGACTGCTGGCTGCCTCTGCTTCCCGGCTGGTGAGCACAATCATGAGGCGGCTGTCTTCGATCTGCCGGGCCATGAATTGCAGTAGAAGAAGGGAAGGCTCGTCAGCCCAATGGAGGCCATCCAGAACCAGCAGGATGGACTCGTCTTCCGAGGCCAGTATAAGGAAAGAAGATACGGCATCAAATAGGCGGAAGCGGGCCTGCTCGGGTTCCACCTGCGTTGGCTGTGGCACATCGCCCAGTTTATCGGCAATCTCCGGCACCAGACTGGCGATGTCGGCGATGCCCGGTCCCAACTGGGCCCGCAGCAGGTCGGGTTCGGTCTGCTCCACATAGGAGCGGATGGGGCCCACCCACGGCCAGTAGGGCGGCGCTCCCTCGCCTTCGTAGCACCAACCCCAGAGGAGCCGTGCGCCCTGGGCTCCGGCGTGGCGGGCCAGCTCCTAGGCCGTGCGGGTTTTGCCGATACCTGGTTCACCGGACAGCATGGCTATCTGGCCCCGGCCACCTATGGCTTCAGCCAGTGCGGCCAGCAGGAGTCCCATCTCCCGAGAGCGCCCCACGAATTCTCGGCCCTCGGGCATGGTTGGTAGGACGGGGTTCTGCCCAGAATCGCTCAAGCCCTGATAGCTTCCTCATCGGTGTCGCTGTTCCGATATTCTAAACGACTTCTTCGGACGTATGCTGGTCCGGTAAGCGAAATGACTGCGGGTTAGAAGACCTGGACTCCCAACTGCCTTGCCAGGTCGGGGAAGTTGTCGGCGATGATGTCGTGGTCGGGGTTCGGTTCCGGGTCGGGCGGACCCTGGGCGCCCCATTCGTCGGGACGCCGCACAAACGCTGTCTTGAACCCAGCTTTCTTGGCTGCGTCCAGGTCGAAGTTATGGCAGGCGACCATGCAGATCTCTCCGGGTTCCAATTGAAGCCACTTGGCGGCGGTCAGATAGGACTCGGGCAGGGTCTTGTATTTGCCGATCCCCTCACAGGAGAGCACCGCATCCCAACTCAGACCATTCTTCTTGGCAGTGTCGATGATCATGCGGTAGCTGAGGATAGTGAAGGAGGCGCAGATATATCTTTCCCTCAATCGGGTCAGCACGGCTGGGAAGTCGGGCCAGGCATCCAGATTGTGTGGGGTCTGCCAGGCGATCAAGCGGCGGTCTTCATCGGTAAATGCGTCAAGGCCGTTCTCGGATATGATCTCGTCCAGTATTATGCG
>CAVOAA010000013.1:0-28303 GCA_963693555.1 Dehalococcoidia bacterium
CACGGCAATGCCGTGCCCCTACGCTTTTGTGGTGTCTTGCAATCGGGCTCCCAGCTCCCTGTTACAACGCCTGCCAATACCTTTTGCCGCTCTCCCGGACGACACGCCCAAATCCGCTGTGGTGGCAGATGGCGATGGCGGCGTTGTCCTGCTCAGCGCGGTCCAGCATGCCCCGGCGGGTCATTCCGGCCGTGTCGGGATCCATGTCATAGTGGAACACCCAGTCGGTCTCTGTGACCTGGGCCGGGCCGTGGAACACATCGCCCATCATGTACGCTTTTTCGCCGCCCGAGTTTACGATCAGGCTCATGGAACCAGGAGTGTGGCCGGGGGTGGGCGTGATGGTCAGTTCTCCGGTCAGTTCGGTCTCGCCGGTGATCAGGTCCAAGACGCCTAATCTCCGCAGGGGGGCCACGGTCTCCGCCCACCAGTCATAGCCAAAGATCTCCGAGTCCTTGGGCGTATCAAATGCCGCCCAGTCGGCCTCATGAGCCACGTAGCGGGCATTGGGGAACATCGGGGCCTCATCGGACGCCCCAGGTGCGCTTCGGCTCACGTTCCAGCCCACATGGTCCGGGTGCAGGTGGGTCAGGAACACGGTGTCGACGTCGCCAGCCTGAAATCCGGCCTTCTGTAGTTCCGCCAGCAGCACACCATCGACGCCGCCGCCGATCTTCTCCACGACATTGGGATTGGAATTGGCGTTCCCCAGGCCGGTGTCCACCATTAGAGTCCGACCTTCAGATCGGACCAGGTAACACTCGAAATGGACCCGCAGGCTGTCATCGCCATCCGCCGTCTTGGTGTAAGCGTCCGGGTATCTTTCCATGTAGGGAGTCCAGGCCTCTCTGGGGACGTCGGGGAAGGTGCGGATGAAGGGCAACGCAACCTCCGAATCATGCAGGATGGTAATCTCAACGTTGCCAACGGTCAGTGTGCTGTGGGGCATTTTTCTCTCCTCGGCGCGGTGGCCGTCATTGATGCGATTGTGGGCGGGTTAGAAACCCGCGCCTACGGGGCGAAATTCCAGCTTCATTAGTCTAACCATTCGCCGTGGGTTTAGTGGGTGTCTCCCTCTATAGTGCCTGCCAGTATCTCTTCCCATTCTCCTGGATCACCCGCCCGAAGCCGTTATGGTGGCAGATGGCGATGGCGGCGTTCTCTTTCTCCGCGCGGTCCAGTATCGACCGGCGTGTCTGGCCGGCTTGTACCGAGTCCATATCAAAACGGAACACCCAATCGGTCTCGGTAACTTGGGCCGGGCCGTGGAACACGTCCCCCATCAGGAAAGCACTTTCGCCGCCCGAGCTGATCACGAGGCTCATCGAGCCAGGGGTATGGCCCGGAGTTGGGGTGATGGTCAATTCGCTGTTTAGCTTGGTCTCCTCGGTCACAAGGTCGAGAACGCCCGCCTTTTTCAAAGGCGCAACGGTGTCGGCCCACCAGGAGAACCCAAATATCTCCGAGTCTTTGGGCGTGTTGAAGGCGGCCCAGTCAGCCTCGTTGCCGATGTAGCGGGCGTTGGGAAACGTTGGAGTTCCCAGTCCCCCGCCCTGTGTCATGTTCCAACCCACGTGGTCCAAGTGCAGGTGCGTCAAGAACACCGTGTCGATGTCGCCGGGTTGGTATCCGGCCGACGCCAATTCGTCCAGCAACACTCCCTGCGTCCCGCCAAACATCTGGTCGACAGTCCCCGGGTTGGTCTGGCTAGTGCCCAATCCGGTGTCCACCAGAAAGGTTTTGCCTTGGGAACTGACCAGGTAGCACTCAAAGTGAGTCCGGCGGCTGTCTCCGTTAATAAAGGCATCGGGGTATCTTTTGAGATAAGGTTCCCAGGCCTCCGCCGGAGCGTCCGGGAACGACTGGCTGAAGGGCGACGCGACTTCGGCGTCATGGAGGACCGTAATCTCAACTTTGCCAACGGTCAGCGTGCTGTGCGGCATGTCCAACTCCTTACGGGGCCAACGGTCAGCGTGCTGTGTGGCATGTCCAACTCCTCACGGGGCCAACGATCAAAGTGCTGTGCGTCATATGCTAACTCCCAACGGCACGGCGGCAAAATGTCGAGCGGGGCAATTCAAGTCGTTTTCGTCCGACGGAAAGATTGCGCAGCTCTTACTTCGGCTTCCGAGCCACCATAGTACTATCCCCGTTGGGAAAGGTCTTGCGCACGATGTTCTCAAACCCTGCGTCGGTTAGCCATTCCCTACGCTCTTGTTCGGTCCTGGCCTGCCCGTCGTCAAATACATTGATGAACCACAAGTTTTGCCTGATTATGTTAGACGGGGCCAAACGGGTGTCGTCGATGGTCCCGATATCGTCTAGGTATAACGTGCCGCCTGGCTCCATGACCTGAGCAACGTTCTTGACGGCGCGTTGAGCATCGTCCCGTGAAATCACCGGGATGAATTTACTTATTATCGCTACGTCGAAGGAACCTTCCAGTGTCCCGTTGACCACGTCGGCCGCCACCACCTCGACCCGGTCTGCTACGCCCGCCTCCTGCACCATCCGCTCGGTGATCGGGGTCACTGTGGGTAGGTCTACGACAGTTGCCCGAAGCTGAGGACAGGCCTGCGCGATGGCGATGGCCACTCCGCCCGTTCCCCCGGCAACATCAATGAGCCTCCGGCACGAAGAGAAATCGTACTCTGCAAGCAATCTTCTTGCCGCACCAATGTCAGTGGCAGAGTGACCTCGCCGGGCAATTTGGTCCAACGCCTCTTTCGACATGGCAGAGTAAGAGTAATCGATTTTGGCTTGGGCTGAACCGGTCCGGATCGAATCGGCGGATTTCCAAAGAACGTTCCATTGATTTGAGTTAGCTTCGTAGCCTGCGCCCAGGTAGCTCGCATTGCCCTTCACCAGATAATAGTTGGCTTCTGGGCTGTTGGAGAAGTTTTCGCCATCGACCGCCAGCAGCCCAGTCTCCACAAGGATGTACATGAGCGGCCTGAGTTTGTCAGCATCGGCGCCGATCGCCTCCGCCACCTGTTCAACATTTCCAGGACCGTCACTCAGTGGTGTAAATACGTCTAGCTGTATCGCGGCCAGCAGCGCAAAAGACGGGTATAACTCTGTTCTGAGTCTCCAGATTGTTTCCGGCTGTGGTGGTGGGGTGGTCATCTTGGCATCTCCTCGCGGCCCAAGGGCCAGAAATCAACAAGGGGCCGCTGTATAGCAGCGGCCCCTTGGCAGGTCTCTATTTAACTGCGCCCTAGACGGCGCCAACCCCTAGCTGGGTTATCAGCGGCTTGGTGTTGACGATGTGGCGTTGCAGTCCCATCTCCTTAGGGCTCAGGCCCATGGCCAGTCCGATGGCCTGGGGCATGTGCAGGATGGGCAGGCCAATGTCCCGTCCAGCTTGGGCTGCCGCCTTAGGCTGGAAGCTGTCCAGGTTCAGGTGACAGAGCGGGCACGGAGTGATCATGGCGTCAGCGCCCAAGTCTTTGGCCTCGGAGGTGTGCTTGCCGACCATGGCCATTGAGTTTTTCTCGTTGATGGTCAGGATCGGGAACCCGCAGCAGCGGGTCTTGCCCTCAAAGTCCACGACGGTCGCGCCGATGGTCTCGATTATCTGCTCCAGGGCAGTCTCGCGACCCGGGTTGTCCTCAAACTCCAGGGCGTCAGTCGGCCGGACGATATAGCAGCCATAGAAGGGCGCCATGCGCATGCCTGCCAACGGGCGGGTAATCAATTTCAAAAGATTGTCTAGGCCTACGTCTTCGATCAACACCCAAAGCAAGTGCTTGGGGTTGGCGTTGCCCTTGTACTCCAGGCCTTCTTCGGCCAGAAAGCCGTTGACCTTGGCCAAGTATTCGGGGTTCTTCAGCCGGTGGTTGGCCTGGCTCATGACCCCCTGACAGGTGCTGCAGATGGTCAAGATGGGCAGGTCCAGGGCCTCGGCCATAGCAAAGGTGCGGGCGTTTAGGGTGTCGCCCAGCAACTCGTTCTTCTCTTGCAGGACACCGGCGCCGGTGCAGGACGCGGCGGGCATCTCTTGAAGCTCGATACCCAGCTTCTCGCAGATGAGTTTGGTCGCCGGATAGAGCTCCGGACAACCGCCTCGGGACACACAACCTGGGAAAAAAGCGTACTTCAACGCATGACTCCAATGTTTAACGGATGGATTCGTGACCAATGGTTATTAATCAGCTGGTCTCTGAAAGTTTTTCGGGACCTACCGCCTGCGACCACGCTCTTCGGGTCCGTCCACCTTGTCGAATATCTTTCCGACGTTCTTGGACTGGGGGAGTTTCTTATGGATGATCGGCGGCATCTTGCCGTGGGTTATCGCCTGGATTGCGATGGGCGCGTAGCCGATAAGGGCCGACACATTGGTCATCCCCACCGACTTGGGCACCAATCGGAGTTCGTCCAGCCAGCCGCTGTGCTCAACAGAGTCGCTGAAGGCCTCGGTATGGCGGGCGCCGTTGGTGTTGGTGAACCCGGCTTCCATCGCCTGGTCTCTCAAGGCCATGATCCGTTCCATGGGTGCAACGCCCTTCGGGCACGCGGTCACGCATTCCATACAGCGGGTGCAGTCCCACATTCCGGTGGGCTTGTTGAGTTCTTCCAAGCGGTCGATGGACAGGCCGTTCTCGTCGCCGTCGCGGGGGTCGGCGGTGAAGCGGTAGGCCTTGGCCAGGGCGGCCGGGCCCAGGAATGTCGGGTCCACTTCCAAGACCGTGCAGTCGGAGAAACAAGAGCCGCACATGATGCAGGACGTGACGTCTGACAGATGCAGCATGGCCTCATTTGAGGCGATGTATTCGGCCTCTGGCTCGGGCCCTTCGGGCTTTAGGTAGGGCTCGATCTCATTGATCTTGTCCCAGAAGCTGTCGAAGTTGACCACCAGGTCTTTAATCACCGGCATGTTGCCCGCTGGCTCCACGGTGATGACGCCGTCTTTGATGGCCGTGGCGGCCTGGGTCTTGCAGGCCAGTCCGGCATGACCGTTGATGCGTACGGCGCAGGATCCGCAGATGGAACTGCGGCAAGAGCAGCGCAGGCTGAAGGCGCCGTCAGAGTCCTCGCGGACCTTGATCAGGGCATCCAATACCGTGCCGTTGTCTTCTATCGTGACTGTGAATTCTTCCCAGTACGGCTGAGGGTCAGCCACTTCCGGGTCGAAGCGTTTGATATTTAGTTTGACGTCCATCGGCTAGTATTTCCTCTCTTCAGGAGTCCACTGAGTGATGCTGACGGGCGCATAGGACAGTTCCGGTCCCGTCTCGCCTTTCTTGATCACCAGATGCTTCATCCAATTTTCGTCGTCGCGGTCGGGATAGTCGGTGCGAGCCTGGGCTCCCCGGCTGTCCTTGCGGTCTAGGGCGCTCATGGCGATGGGGGTGGCATTGTCGAGCATGAAGCCCAGCTCCAGGGCAAATATCAGGTCGGTGTTGAACACCTTGCCCTTGTTATCCACCGGGACCGTCTCGTAGCGCTTCTGAAGCTCGACGAGGTCTCCCAGGGTTTCTTTCATGCCCTCTTCGTTCCGGTAGACCGCCAGGTTGCGGTTCATCGACTCGCCCATGCCCAGTCGGACGGATGCGATCCGGTCTCCGTTCTGGGGTCGGTCTAGCAGGTCTTGGATGCGCTTCTCTTCGTTACGCACTGCTTGGTCGACGTTGAATTCGACGTAGTCGGAATCTCTCGATGCCTCGGCGGCGTGGTTGCCGGAACGCTCACCGAACACGATGGTGTCTAGGAGAGAGTTGGCTCCCAGTCGGTTGCCGCCGTGGACGCTGACGCAGGCGCACTCGCCGGCAGCGTAGACGCCGGGCAGGTTGGTCTGGCCGTCGACGTTGGTGCGGATGCCGCCCATGGCGTAGTGCATGCCGGGCCGAATCGGAATCGGGTCCGTGATCATATCAACGCCCACCAGGTCGATGCCGATCTCGCGGATCTGGCTGAGCTTCTCCATAATCATGGCTTCGCCAAGGTGGCGGCAGTCCAAGTAGACGCAGCCATCGACGCCGTTTCCGGCGTTGATCTCGGTCTGTTCTGCCCGGGAGACAACGTCACGGGAAGCCAACTCCATCATATTGGGAGCGTACTTCTCCATGAAGCGGTTGCCGTCTTTATCCAAAAGGTACGCGCCCTCGCCCCTGGCTGCCTCAGAGATCAGAACTCCGCTGCCTGCCAGAGTGGTCGGGTGGTACTGGACCATTTCCATGTCCATGAGTTCGGCCCCGGCGTTGAATGCCAGAGCGCTGCCGTCGCCGGTGCAGATCAGGGCGTTGGTGCTGGGCTCGAAGACCCGGCCGAACCCGCCCGTGCAGAAGATCACGGTCTTGGCGCGGATCGCGAAGACCTGGCCGGTGCGTATCTCAAGGGCCATGACGCCGCAGACCTGGCCGTCTTCAATGATCAATGAACTGACGAACCACTCTTCATAGCGGCGTACGCCAGACTTGATCAGCTGCTCGAACATCACGTGGAGCAGGGCTTGTCCGGTGAAGTCACCGACGAAGAAGGTACGGGCGCGGCGTTGGCCGCCGAAGGCCCGGGTGCCCAAGCGTCCTTCGTCGTCACGGTTGAAGGTGACGCCAAAGTGTTCCATATCAATAAGGGCTTGGCCCGCCGCCTTGCACATGACCTCGATGGCGTCCTGGTCTCCCAGGAAGTCGCTGCCTTTCACGGTGTCATAGGCATGGTCTTCCCACTCATCACCGCGATCGGTTAGGGCGGCGTTGATGCCTCCCTGGGCCGCGTTCGAGTGGCTGCGCACGGGGTGTACTTTGCTGATGATTGCAACGGTAGCGCCGCCGGCACGGGCCGCGATCGCGGCCCGCATTCCCGCCAGACCTGCGCCGATTACCAGGACATCATGCTCAAGCATGCTTGTCTATTTCCTCCAAATTCGCCTTAACCTTGGACAGGGTCTCCACTGGCCGGAGACCGCCACATATAATATCAAAAAAGGGTGCTTCAATCCAGCGTGCGCCAGACTCGGTAGCCTTTTTTATTTTGGCAATAAGGGCTGGGCCAAAAGCATCGATGCTATGGTTTTTCCATCGTTGATCTCGCCGGTCTTGAACATCGCCACCGCCTGGTCGAAGGGCAGCCGGACGACCTCGATATTCTCGTCCTCATCACCCTCAAGTTTGGAGGCTCTGAGGCCGGTGGCCAGGTAGGCGTGCATGTACTCAGTCGCCCAACCCGGAGCAACCCAGAAACTGGATAGGTGCTGCAGTTTGTCGGCGGTGTAGCCAATCTCTTCTTGCAACTCTCGCAGGACTGCTTCTTCCGATACTTCGCCCTCTTCAACGCCACCGGCAGGCACTTCAAGCAAGGGCGCCTCGGCAGGTTTGCGGAACTGGCGGACCAGAATTACGTTGCCGTCGTCGTCTATGGGCACGATGCACACGGCGTGGGAGTGCTCAACGATCTCTCTGGTTGCGTCGCGGCCACTGGGCATACGCACCGTGTCCACGCGCACATTTATGATGTGGCCTTCGTAGATGCGTTTGGAGCTTATGGTTGGTTCGGAATGGAAATCGGCGGGCAATTCGCCAGAGTTTTCTTTGGTATTTTCTGGCATGTTTACTGGCCCCTGATGCTAAAACCCAACCGGCGGGTCAGCGTGCCAAAGAAATAGCTGGAAGGATGGGCACGCAGGAACCTGGCCTTGTGGGGGCTCTGTTTCAGGTCAACCCTGTCCCCCAGTTCCAGGGGGTGGTCGACGATGCCGTCGACGGCCAATATTGCTTCTTGGTGGCCCTCCAAGATCAGCGTCACTTCAGTTGAGGCTTTGAGCACCAGCGCGGCGCTCAAGCCCATGTGGGCCGCCACAGTTTTCAGCACCATTGAGTCGGACTCGGGGTCCAATATGGGACCTCCGACCGCCAGGTTGTAGCCCGTGCTGCCTGTGGCAGTGGACATGATTACGCCGTCAGCCCTAAACGTGGTAACGGGAGCGCCGTCGATGGTCCCGGCCACCGTTACAACCCTGGAAGCAGCGCCCCTGGTCAAGACCACATCGTTCAACGCGTGATAGGGGCCCTCGTCCGTGGTCGCGGAGTTCACCCTGGTCACAGTGGCCTGCAACATATTGCGTTCGTCGATACGGGGAGGGTTTTCGCCGCCATTGAAGTAGAAAGGCAGCCTTTCCATGACCTCGTCCACCTGGAGTTCGGTCATGAAGCCGAGTCTCCCCATGTTGATGCCAACGATAGGTATGCCGGCGGGTCCGGTGAAGTTCACCGCCCTTAGGATGGTGCCGTCGCCACCAACCGTGATCACGAGGTCGGTGTTCTCAGCCCTGGGCAACAGTGATTCCAGATTCTCAGCCGGGGACAGCCAGCTCTCCTGCGAAAGGTTCAGTTGGTGCAGGATGGCTGTGCTGAGGTCCAATGCCTCAGGCACTCTGGCGTTGTAGATGATTCCTATGTTTTTCATCTGTTTTTCATCGCTTGTTATTCATCACGTCGGGCCGGGCGTTTCTCGAGTATTTCTATGGCCTGTCTCTTAATTCCAGGTTCTTAATTATGAACCTTTTTTAATTAGGTTGCTTCCCATCTTGTCTTTCAAGACCGCCTAGGGTATCCCTATATCGACAGGGCCTTCACCGCTTCCTGGGCTGCCTCCATGACGAACCCGGGCGCGATGCCCATGAATACCATGGCGGCTCCGGCGATCCCCAGCGCCAGCCAAGGCGCGGGTGATGCGGTTATCTTCTCATCGGAGGTGGCAGGTTCGGTGAACATGACCCGGATTATTCGGACATAGTAGTAGGCCGAGACCGCGCTATTTATCACGCCTAAGATGGCCAACCAGATCAGTCCGCTGTCCACTGCCGCCGTGAAGATGTACAACTTGGCGATGAAAATGCCGGTGGGCGGCACCCCGACCAGCGCCAGCAATGACAGGGCCAGAATGATGGCCAGCACCGGGTTTCTGGTAGAAAGGCCGGCATAGTCGCTTATCTGGTCGCTGTTTATCTTGGAGCTGATGATGGTGATGGCCAAGAAGGCCGTCAGGTTGGCTGCCGCGTAGGCCGCCAGGTAGAACAGGACTGAATCTGGCCCAATGGCCGCGAACTCGGGCGCCCGGAAGACGCCCTCGCCCGACTTCACTCCGGCCGCCACACCCACCAAGATGTATCCAGCGTGGGAAATGGCGCTATAGCCGAATAGACGCCTGATATTGCTCTGACTGATGGCCACCAGGTTTCCGATGACCATTGATGCGGCGGCCAACCCAGCTATCAAGATTCCCCAGTCCAGCGCCACGTCAAAGAAGCCGGTGAAGAATACCCGTATCACCACGGCGAATGCAGCGGCCTTGCTGGCCACTGACAGGAATCCCACGACCGGAGTGGGCCCTCCCTCGTAGACATCGGGCACCCACATCTGGAAGGGGGCCGCCGAGAGCTTGAAGCCAAACCCGGCAATCATCAGGATTATGCCTATGAACAGGGCATAGTTACCAAAGGGTATGTCCCCTGTTGCCTGGCCGACGGCGATGGATATCTCCGATAATTCGGTGCTGCCGGTAAAACCAAAGACCAGCGCCATTCCATAGAGCATCAGGGCCGAGCTGATCGCGCCGATTATCAGGAACTTCATACCCGCTTCGCTGGAGCTCTTGGTCAGCAGGAATGCGGTCAGGGCGGCCAGCGGCAGGGTGGTCAACTCCAGGGAGACGTAGATCGTGATCAACTCGGTGGCGGCCGCCATCAGCATCATCCCGGTGGCCGCGAACAATATCAGCGCGAAGTACTCACCCTGGAACCGCTCCATGGTGCGCACGTAGTCGGTAGAACCCAAAACCACCAACGCAACCGAGCCGATGATCAGGAAGTTGAAGAACAGGGCGAACCGGTCCACCGACAGCGCGCCAAGCAGGATGCTGGGGTCGTCGGAAGAAAAAGCCTCAGCGCCCTTAAGTAGGCTGGTGGACCCGCCCAGGTCATAGAACTGGATCACGCTCATCACAAATGGTGCGGCCAGCGCGGCAAAGGCCAGGTAGGGCAGCAGGCTCTTCTTCGGGATAACCAGGTCCAGAAGAATCACCAGGAGCGCTGCTCCGGCCATGGCCAGGTAGGGGGATAGAACGTAAAAATCGTGAACTGACATTACGGGTTGATCACCCCATTAAGAACATCCACCATGGGGTTGAGTCCCGATTCAAAAACGTCGGTCAAAAGTGAGGGCCAGATGCCGACCCCGATGATGGTAACCACCATCAACACCAGGGGCGCGGCCTCCACCAACGACGCATCGGTCAGGTCGTCGAACGTTTCACGGCGTATCCCGAAGAACGTGCGCTCCATCATCCAGAGGATATATCCGGCCGCAAGGACGATTCCAAAGACGGCCACTACCGTGGGCCACGCATAGGCCTGGTAGGCGCCCATGAAAACCAATAGCTCGGATACGAACCCACTCAGCCCCGGCAGCCCCAAGGATGCCAATCCGGCGATGAGCATGGCAACGGCCACCACGGGCATGCGCCCGGCCAGGCCGCCCAAGTCTGGGATATAGCGGGTGTGGGTCTTTTCATAGACCAGCCCAACAGCCAGGAACAACAGCCCGGTCACTGTGCCGTGGGTGAATAACTGCATGGCCGCGCCGTTCAGCCCGGTCACGGTCAGCGTTCCCTGGGATATACCCACCGATCCGATGCCCACCAACACCAGGCCCATGTGACTGATGCTGGAATAGGCGATGAGCCGTTTCAAGTCGGTCTGCCGCATGGTGATCACTGCGCCGTAGATGACGCTGATCACACCCAGGGCCACCAGCGCCCAGGCGAAGCGGTCGGTCTGCGAGGGGAACATGCCCACGTTGATGCGCAATAGGCCGTAGCCACCCATCTTTAGCAGCACCCCGGCCAGCATGACGCTGGCGGCGGTGGGCGCGTCTGTATGTGCGTCGGGCAGCCAGGTATGCACCGGCCAGGTCGGCAGCTTGATCGCGAACCCGACGAAGAAGAGCCAGAACAACCCGGACATGGGAATCAGCAGTCCGGCGGAGGTCAGCATCGTAGCTTCGGTGGAGAGGGCCACCATGTTGAATGTGCCGACATCAGCCGTCAGGAAGACGGCCACGATACCCACCAACATGAAGGCGCTGCCCAGGATCGTGAAGATCAGGAACTTCATGGCCGAGTATTCTTTCCGGCCGCTGCCCCAGACGGAGATCAGCATGAACATGGGGACCAGTTCCAATTCCCAGAACAGGAAGAAGAGCAGCAGGTCCATCGACGTGAAGACGCCCATGACCGCTGTTTGGAGCACCAGGAGCCAGATGAAATATTCTTTGACCCTGAAACCGATGTGCCAAGACGCCAGCACCGCGCACATGCCCAGCAGTCCGGTTAACGCGACCAGAGGCGCGCTGAGACCGTCAACTGTCAGCAGGAAATCGGCGTTCAGGCCCACATCCGGTATCCATGTGATCTGGTCAACGAACTGGAACCTTGCCGCTCCCTCACCACGGTCGAAAGCGCCGAAGACGATCAGCGACAGCACCATGTCGGCCAGGGCGATCAGCACGGCGAAATTCCGCACATTCTTGTCGCCTTTGACCACCAATAGCAACACCAACGCTCCCACCGCAGGCAGGAACACCGTCGCCGTCAAAAGTCCGTTAAAGCCTTCTACCATTTAATCCTTGTACTGATTACAGGTCGGTCTTTATGCCAATGACAGGGCCAGGATTATCGCCAGGACGCCAAAGGCGATCCCGGTGGCGTATGCCTGCACCTGTCCCGTTTGAAACTTGCCAATGGCCGTGCCGATATTTCGGAAGAACCATCCGATCAAGTCAACTATGCCGTCTACCAGGTTGCGTTCCAGCCAGTCCGTAATACCCGCAATTATCCTGTAGAACCACTTCCGGACGATCACGTCCTCGTAGAGCTTGTCCATGTAGTATTTCTGAGAGAGCAGGGTATGGACCGGTCCCAGCTTTTCCAGCGGGTCTTTCTCTTGGCCCTTTCGGCGGGCGTAGAGCAGGGCTGCCAGACCGATTCCGGACAGTGCTGCCACCGTCGAGATAGTGGCCATCCAGCGGCTGAAATCAAGTGTTGGCGCGTGTTCATGGAGGCCTAACGCCGCCTGCAGACCGTCGCCCAGGAACCCGGTTATCCAGTGTCTGGGGATGCCTATCTCTTCGGTCCATTGCGGGTTGGCCAGGTAGCCCAGGAATACCGCAACGACTCCCAATACCGCCATCGGCAAGACCATCACCCAGGGCGACTCGTGCAGATGGATACCGCCATGGCCGCCGTGACTTGCCCCTGCGGAGGGATCAGCCAGCGCCTTGTCTTCCAGTTCTTTCTCGATGCCGCCCCGGAAATCGCCGTGGAAGGTCATGATGATCATCCGGATGGTGTAGAAAGCAGTGACCACCACGCCGGCGATCAGCGCGGAGAATGTCACTCGGCTGACCCAGGTGTCCACCAGACCGGTGCCGTTCCAAGCGCCCAGCAGTATCTCGTCCTTGCTCCAGAACCCGGCCAGGGGAATGATTCCGACCAGGCTAAGACCAGCTATCATCACCAAGATGTAGGTCACGGGCATTACTTTTCGCAGTCCGCCCATGTAGCGCATATCGAAGGTGCCCGTGGCGTGATTGACGCTGCCTGCCCCTAAGAATAGGAGGGCCTTGAACGCCGCGTGGGTCACCAGGTGGAATATGGCCGGGGCGTACAGCCCCAGTCCCAGGGCCGCCATCATGTAGCCCAATTGGCTGACGGTGGAGTAGGCCATCACCCGCTTGATGTCGTTCATCACCAGACCCATCGACGCTGCGAACACGGCGGTGAACGCACCAACCAGAGCAACAACGGTCATGGCGTCGGTGGAAGCCTGGAAGACCGGGAAGAACCGTGCGACCAGGAACACGCCGGCGGCAACCATCGTCGCCGCGTGGATCAGGGCGCTGACCGGAGTCGGGCCTTCCATCGCGTCGGGGAGCCAGGTGTGGAGCGGAAATTGGCCGGACTTACCGGCTGCTCCGGCGAATATCCCCAGGGCCAGCCAGGTCAGCACACCACCGGTCAATATGGCTCCGGAGGCGATGACTTCTGGTTGGGCCGCTGCCCAGATGTCAGGGATGTGGAAGGCGTTCAACCCGGCGGCGGCAAAGGTCTCGGCCTGGGTGACCAGATACAAGACGGCGATCAGGAAACCGACGTCGCCGATACGCGTGATGATGAAGGCTTTCTTGGCTGCGGCGGCCGCGGCGGGGCGCTCATGCCAGAAACCGATGAGCAGATAAGACGAAACACCCACCAACTCCCAGAACATGTAGAGCTGGATGATGTTGGACGACAGCACCAAGCCGAGCATGGCGGCAGTGAACAAGGACATGTAGGCGTAGTAACGCGAGAAACTGGCGTCGCCCTTCATGTAGCCCAGCGAATAGATCTGCACCAGCAAGCTGACCCCGGTGACCACCACCAACATCAGGGCGGTCAGAGGGTCGACAAGTAGTCCGAAGTCGATGGTCGCGCCACCGATCTCCAGCCATTCTATGGGCTCGAACTCCAGATTGTGGCCCAATATCACTGAGCGCAGCGTGGCGATCGAGAGCCCCAACGCAGTGCCGAGTGCGGCGATCGTGACCAAGCCGCTGACCAGGGAATAGCGGTTGAAGAACGGCCGGACCACCAATGCGGCGAACGCAAAGGAACCCAGAGGCAACAGGAAGATCAGCCAGATGGCTAGTTCACTTACCATCTATAGCTTCCGCAGAATCTCTTCGGCGACGTGTTCCCGGCCCTTCGGGACGTAAATCTTGAACGGGACCCGCTCGGCCCAGTCCACGATGTTGCCTTCCGGCAGGATGCGGGTGGGCAGCCCCTCGCCTTCGAGGACTTCCTTCCACATCTCGGCCAACATCAGGTTTGGCGTTTTTTTGAATTCAACCCACATATTCTAGTGTCGCAACTGAGTAGCGTCAGATAGTTCAACCGATTCATTGGTCCGATACATGGCGAAGACTATCCCCAGTCCCAGGGCAATCTCAGCGGCGGCCACCGTGATGATGAAGATGGCAAATACCTGTCCGGTGAGGACCGTGCTGATGTCGTCTTGGATGGCTGCCGGCGCCAGGTACTTGGCCATGGCCACCAGGGTCACGTTAACCGCGTTGAACATCAATTCGATGGACATCAAGACGGCCAGCACGTTGCGCCTTGCTAGTGAACCATAGAGTCCGATGCAGAACAGTATCGCCGAGACGATCAGAAAGGCTTCGAATGACATGCTTCGCTAGCCCCTCCCCTGTCCAGGGTCCGGCCGCACCAATACCAATGCGCCTATCAGCGCCGCCAATAGCAACACCGATACCGCCTCAAATGGCAGCACGTAATCGCTGATCAATAGGTCGGCCAACCCAGATTCCTGCACCTCGGCCTGTTCCTCGGGGCTGGTGACTCCCTCTGCGACCAAGACGTCGCTGGTAAGTGTTGTGACAGCGCTGGTTTGTACCAGTTCTGCTCGACCCTGTTGTGCGTCAGGCAAATATTCCCATTTGGTATCTACAGCCACCGCCACCAGGGCGGAGAACAACAGGGCGGCAAAGACCACGGCCGGTATCTGCAGACGGTTGGGCATATTGCCCCGCTGTACGTCCCTCGTCAGCATCACGGCAAAGATGATTAAGATCGCGATTGCGCCGACGTAGATCAGGACCTGGACCACCGCCAGAAATTCGGCGCTGAGCAGGATGTAGAAGCCCGCCACGGCGATGAATACAACTATCAGCAGCAGCGCGGCGCGGAACAGGTCCGGGACCATCACCACCCCCAGCGCTCCGCCGACAGCCATCACGCTCAAGAGCCAGAAGACGACATCCTGAAAGAGCATCTACTCGCCTTCCTCAGCGGGTGTCGATGCCGGCGCAGGCTCACTGTCTTCCACGAAAGACGAGTCCACGGGAAGTCCTTGGTCCATCAGGTCAGACGGTACGGGCCGGTTGATTCTCATGCCCGCCTTTTCCTTCTCGTGCCACTGCCACGACTCGCGGCCAACCTCCTGCCAGTCGAGGGGGCGTCCAGCCCTGGGGTCGTAGCCAATCTCCTCGAGCTGAGGACGGAAGAAGGTGCTGGGATGCTTGTCGGCCTGACGCAGATGGTCGATGTCGATGACCATCTTCTTCCGGGAGTACTGGCCCTGCTCGAACCCGCTGCCCATGAACAGCGCATCGTAGGGGCAGGCCTCGACACAGAGGCCGCAGAACATGCACCGGTTGATGGATATATCAAACAATTCCAGCCGGTATTTGTCGCCCTGGGCCGGTGCCGTCTCGCTGGGTGTGGTCACGATCTTGATGATCCCCAGCGGGCAGTACTTGGCGCAGGAGGCGCAGCCGGTGCAGCGCTCTTCGTACCAAACGAATTCCTCACCCCGGAACCTGGGGTGCTGTTTTACCCGTTCTTCGGGGTATTGGACGGTGAACGGCTTCTTGGTCAGGTTCTTCAGCGTGACCAAAAGACCCTTGGCCATGTTTATTCCGTACATATTAATCGGCCTCCCCAGTTGAGAGGGTTGCGCCCGTAAGCGGCCCGGCGGGCCGGACTTTTTCCTTGATCAGCGTGCCGAAGACCAGCAGGCACGCAAAGGCCACCCCAAAGTTGATACCGGCCATGATCCACAGGTCGGTGGTATCCAGAGCGCCCGTGCTGTCGCGCAGGAAATAAATCTCGAGCGCGGTGGCGAACAGGTTGATGATGCTGAGTGGCAGCAGAAACTTCCACGCAAAGGCCAATAGTTGGTCGATGCGCAGCCGGGGGAACGTGGCCCGGATCCAACTGAAGATGAAGGCCAGAACGCCAATCTTCATCAGGAACCATGCCCAGCCCAGATAGCTGGATGCCGGGCCGGACCAACCGCTGAGGAACAATGTCACCATCACGGCGGAAGAGGTCAGCACTGCGCCGAACTCGGCGGCCTGGATCAGGGCGAATTTCACCCCGCTGTATTCGATGTGGTACCCGGCGATGATCTCTGATTCAGCTTCAGCCAGGTCGAAGGGCGTGCGGTTCAATTCCGCTGACGTCCCGGCAAAGAAGACGAAGAAGGCCAACGGTTGTACCAGTAAGAAGGGCACTGTCTGGGCGGATACAACGTCATTGAGAGACATAGAACCGGCCACCATGACCACGCCCAACAGGGACATGACCACCGGGACTTCATAGCTGATCAGCACCGCGACGCCTCGGGAAGCCCCCCACATGGCGTATCTATTGTCCGACGCCCAGCCGGCCATAAAGATAGCGATCGAAGTTATGGACGTGACGGCCAGGATGTACAGGACGCCGACGTTCAGGTTGGCCAGCGCCGTGTCTTTGGCGAAGGGCACTACGGCCATCACCAATACAACCGGCGCCAGCATGGCCACCGGGACGATGGTGAACAGGATGCGATCTGCGCCCTTGGGTGTCAGGTCTTCTTTGAATATCAGCTTGACCAGGTCGGCCAACGGCTGCAGCGTACCGAAGGGCCCCCAACGGTTGGGCCCAACCCGGTTGTGGAACCGGCCGATGAGCCGGCGTTCTACCCAGGAGAAGAGTCCAGCGCCAAGCAGCACTCCGTTGACCAGCAGCATCATGATCGCGATGCCGGCAACAACGTAGGATAGACCGCAGGGCAGCACGTGGCCCACTCCCTCGTAGATCACGCGGAACAACAAGGTGTCGTGAAGGACGTTATCGACGCCTAGGACACAGTTCATCGGTCCACTTCACCCATGTTGATGTCCAGGCTACCCAAAGTCACGATCATGTCCGCCAGTTTCCAGCCAACCAGCAGATGTTCGGTCACGGTTAGGTTGATCAAGGAAGGCGAGCGTACCTTACAGCGGTAGGGGCTGATGCCCCCGTCCGACACCAGATAGAAAGCCAGTTCGCCTTTGGAAGCCTCGACCCGTCCGTAGGCTTCGGCCCCGGGTTCAGGCCGCAAGATCAGCGGCACATCGGCCCGCGTCGGCCCTGGCTCGATCTGCTGGATGCACTGCCTGACCATGCGGATGCTCTGGTGTATCTCCTGCATGCGTACCCAGAACCGGTCGTAGTTGTCGCCGCCGGTGGCCGTCGGCACGTCGAACTCCATGCGGTCATAGGCATCGTAGGGCGCCATCTTGCGCCAGTCCCAGTCCGATCCGCTGGCACGAAGCACCGGCCCGCTGACCGAAGCATTGATCGCCAAGTCCAGGGGCAACAGGCTGACTCCACGGGTTCGGACCATGACGATCTCGTTCTCCAAGATCAATTGCTCAATCTCTTTAAACTCGGTGTCGAAGTCGATTAGAAACTGGTCTAGGGCCGGCCAGAAATCTTCGGGGGCGTCAAAGAACACGCCGCCCGGACGCATATAGCTAACGGTGATCCGCGCTCCGCAGAGCATCTCGAACAGGTCCAGTATTCGCTCCCGTATCCGGAAGGCATACATCAAAGGAGTTCCCAGGGTGCCCAGGTCCTGCAGGAAGAAGCCGATGCCCATCAGGTGGCTGGCCACCCGTTGCAGCTCGGCGGTTAGGGTCCGGAGGTACTTGGCCCGCTGGGGCACTTCAACACCCAGCAACTCCTCCACCGCAAGACAATAGGCCTGGTTGTTGATCATCGACGAGACGTAGTCCAGACGGTCAGTCAGGGTTACGATCTGGGTGTAGTTGCGCTCCTCGGCCAGCTTCTCCGTCCCACGGTGGAGGTAGCCGAAGATAGGCTCAACTTCCAGAATCTCCTCACCGTCAAAGGTAACGCGCAGCCGGAACACCCCGTGTGTACTGGGGTGCTGCGGCCCGATATTCACCGTCATCGGCTCAGTTTGAATCGGCATAGTAACTAAGCTATTGCTCCGAAGGGCAGGGATGCAGAAAGTCCCAAACATCCCCCCTTGGTCCCCCCTTTGCAAAGTGGGGAGAACTCACCGCGGGTTTCAAGAAGACCAGATTCCCCCCTTTCGTAAAGGGGGGTTGGGGGGATTTCCGCCCCCAAGACGCAAGCCCAACCACGGAACAACACAACTACAAAAAATCCTTCCGCAGCGGGTGGCCTTCAAAGCCCTCCCACAGCATTATTCTCTTCATATTTGGGTGTCCGGAGAAGCTGATACCCATCAGGTCCCAGATCTCTCGTTCCTGGAAATCGGCCCCCCGCCACAGGTGGTAGACCGAAGGCACGCTCAGTTCTTCACGGCCGTCGAGACGTGTCTTGACGATGGCCGTGTGCTGTTTATTCATCGAGGTCAGATGGTAGATGATCTCGAAATGGTTGATGTAATCGACGGCTGAGATGGAGTTCAGAAAATTGAAGTCCAAGCCCGAGTCAGACTTCAAAAAGCCGGCAACGTCGGCAACCCTGGTTGGTTTTACCCAGAGCACATCGTCGCAGACGCCTGTTCCTACAAGGGAGTCAGGGACATTGGCGCTCACTTGCTCGGCCAACCGCTCGCCGCTCAACTGCAGAACGGCCATCTAGGAGTCCTCTCGTTTCGAGCCGCGACTGAACGGGTTCAACTGGGGGCCGTTGGGCAGGTTGTGGTATTTTTTGATCTTCTCGTGCAGCTCCATTATTCCGTAGAGCAAAGCATCTGGGCGGGGCGGACAGCCCGGCACATAAACGTCGACAGGGACTATGTGGTCAACGCCGGGAACGACGCTGTAGGAGCCGTAATAAGGGCCGCCGCTGGTGGCGCAAACGCCCATGGAAATCACCCACTTGGGCTCGGCCATCTGGTCGTAGATGCGGCGGATGGCGGGGGACATCTTCCAGGTGACGGTCCCGGCCACGATCATCAGGTCGGCTTGGCGCGGGGAAGCCCGGAAGGCCTCCATGCCAAATCGTGCGATGTCGAACCGGCCCATGGCGCTGGCAATCATCTCAAAGGCGCAGCAGGCCAGACCAAAGGTCACCGGCCACAGGGCCGACTTACGCCCCCAGTTGACCAGAGCATCCACTGACGTGATCATCAAGTTGTTCTTGAGGTCGTCAGGAATCTCGATGGTAGGCTCCGCTAGAGGTTCTGCGGAAGCGTCCTTGAGGTCTTGTACCAGCGAACCTTCATACCGGTCCAGGTCCCAGGTGCGGGACTGTAGCGGGCCTTCTCCGGGTGTTAATTCCAACGTCATAGCTGCTCCTTAACCCCACTCCAGGTCATTCTTGCGCCAGGCGTAGGCCAGACCCACGACCAGTATTCCCACGAACACGGCCATCTCGATCAGCGCGAACAACTCCAGTTGGTTGAACTTGGCTGCCCAGGGGTAGAGGAACACCACCTCGACATCAAAGATGACGAAGAGGATGGCGAACATATAGTAGCGAAAGTTGAACAACTCCCACTTTCCGCCGATGGGCTCTACTCCGCACTCGTAGGTCTCGGATTTCACGGTCGTTGGGTTATTTGGGCGAATTCCGATGCGGCCAGCCATCGAGGACATCATCAGCATGCTGATGGGAACTCCGATGGCCACCACCGTGAATATGGCGATCAGGCCGTACTCGCGGAAATAATTATCTAACATGGACTCTCATCTACCCCAAAAATAACCTAGAAATCATCCAGATATCGTGACAGGCACATAGGGACCCCGAAAACCAGCCCTAGAATCGTCCCAGATTATAGCAGAGACCCCCACTCGGTTACAGGCTAGAGCCGCCGGTTCTGGGACGCGTTGTCCTGCCTTTTCCAGCCAGTAACCGGCTGGTAGTATTAACCACCGGTATCGAAAGCACCAACAAGCTCATCAATAAACGCGCCAAACGCCCTAAAAACGGGAGAGAAAATTGACCACAGCCCAAGGGCCTCTAGCCGGCCTTAAAGTCCTGGACCTATCGATAATCGTCGCCGGGGGCACTGCCAGCAGCCTGATGGCCGACTTTGGCGCCGAGGTAGTCAAGGTGGAACGCCCCGGCACCGGAGACCCGCTCCGCAATTGGGGGCCGTTCGCAAACGGGGTCTCGCTCTGGTGGAAGGTCCACTCCCGCAACAAGAAGTCGATCACCTTGAACCTGGCCACACCCGAAGGCCAGGACATCCTCAAGAGACTGGCCGTCGAAGCTGATGTATTGATCGAGGGCTTCCGGCCGGGCGCGATGGAAAAGTGGGGACTTGGCCCAGACGACCTCCAAAAAGTGAACCCCAAGCTGGTGATGCTGCGTTTTTCCGGGTTCGGCCAGACCGGCCCTTACAAAGACCGGCCCGGCTTCGGGACCATCGCCGAGTGTATGAGCGGCTATATCAGCATGACCGGTTTTCCCGACACGGCCCCCAATCTGCCGCCGATACCGCTGGCCGACGAGATAGCCGGTGTGTTCGGGGCCATGTCCGGCATGATGGCCCTCTACCACCGAGACGCTTCGGGCAACCCGGACGCCAAGGGCCAGGTGGTAGATGTGAGTCTATTTGAGCCGCTGTTCCGTCTCTGCATCCCCCACATCACGATGTTCGACATGCTGGGGATCAACCGGGAACGGGTGGGCAACGACTTCCCCGACGCCGCCCCGCGCAACCTCTACAAGACCGGCGACGACCGCTGGTTGGGTCTCTCTGCCACCTCCCAGAGCACCTTTGAAGGCCTGGCCAAGGCCATGGGTATGCCCGAATTGATCGACCGGCCAGAATACAAGGACAACGCCGCCCGGCTGGAGAACCGAGACGCCCTGAACGTGGAGATTGATGGGTGGCTGGGTCAGCGTGACTTGAAGGAGACCATGGACCAGCTTATCCCCGCCGGGGGAGTGGTCGGCCCGGTCTACGACGCCGCCCAGATCATGGACGACCCCCACTACCAGGCCCGTGAGGACATCATCGACATCGACGACCCTCAGTTGGGTAAGACCAAGATGCTGGGAGTTGTGCCCAAGTTCAGCGAGACCCCCGGCTCGGTGGAGCACGCCGGCCCCACGGTCGGCGAGCACAACGGTCATATCTACGGATCATGGCTGCATCTGGACGAGGCCGAACTGGCGGACCTAGCCGAACAGGGGACCATCTAAGGTGGCGACCAAGCTCCTCATCGCCACCGGCAACCCCGGCAAGATGCGGGAGTATGCCGACCTGTTGGCTGGCCTGCCCTTTGAGTTGGTGTCGCTGCGTGACCTGGGCATCACCCATGAGGTTGATGAGACCGGGGATACCTTCAGTGAGAACGCCTGGTTGAAGGCCTCAGAATATGCGGTTATCTCCGGGCTTCTAACCCTGGCTGACGACTCAGGGCTGGAGGTCGACGCCCTCTCCGGAGAGCCGGGAGTGCGGTCGGCGCGCTACGGAGGAGATTCCTGCCATAGCGACCAGGACCGAGTAGAGTTCTTGCTAAAAAACATGAAAGACGTGCCCTGGGAAGAACGGGGCGCAAGGTTTCGGTGTGTGATTGCTATTGCTCTGCCCGGAGGCGAAAAGCCCACCCTCGTCGCCCAGGCCGAGGGATTCGTGGCCGGAATGATACAATACCAACCCCAGGGAGACGACGGTTTCGGATACGATCCTGTGTTCTATCTACCAGAATACGACAAGACCGTCGCCCAACTCCCATCGGACGTCAAGAACCGGATCAGCCACCGGGCCCACGCCGCCAAACAAGCAATGGAAGCCCTAAAAAGCCTGACCGCTGAAAGCTGATAGCTACTTATGCTTACTGATAAATTCGCCAGGCCCATGCGTGACCTGCGCATCTCCGTCACCGACCGGTGCAACTTCCGGTGTCCTTATTGCATGCCCGCCGAGATCTACGGCGAGGCCTACGAATTCCTGCCCAGGGCCGACATCCTCACCTTTGAGGAACTGACCCGGCTGATCGGCATCTTCGCCGAGTTGGGCATCGAGAAGCTGCGCGTGACCGGCGGCGAACCCCTGATGCGAAACGACCTGCCCCAATTGATCGGCATGTTGAACGCCATCAAGGGCATCGAAGACCTGACGCTGACGACCAACGGCTATCTGCTCAGCCAGTTCGCCCAACAGTTGAAGGACGCCGGCTTGGACCGCATCACCATCAGCCTGGACAGCCTCGATGACGAGGTCTTTAAGGCCATGAACGGCCGGGGCTTCACCACCGAGCGGGTCTTGGCCGCCATTCAGACAGCTGCGGACGTCGGACTATCGCCCATCAAGATCAACTGCGTGGCACAGAGGGGTGTCAACGACCACACGCTCGTCGACCTGGCCCGCCACTTCCAGGGCACGGGGCACATCGTCCGCTATATCGAATACATGGACGTGGGCAACCGCAACGGCTGGCGGTCGGAACACGTGGTGCCCGCCGACGAGATCATCGCCCGCATCGACGCCGAAATGCCCCTGGAACCCGTCGAAAGCAACTATCAAGGCGAGGTTGCAACGCGGTACCGTTATAAGGACGGCAGCGGCGAGATCGGCGTCATCGCTTCGGTGACCAAGCCCTTCTGCGGCGACTGCAGCAGGGTGCGGCTGTCCACCGACGGCAAGATGTTCACCTGTCTTTTCGCCAGCGACGGCCTGAGCCTGATGGACCCGCTCCGCTCCGGTGCCACCGACGACGAGCTAAGGGATCTCATCACCGGGGTGTGGACCGTCCGCTCCGACCGTTATTCGGAGGAACGGGCCGCCAACCCCAACGAGCCAGGCGCCCCCAGAAAGATCGAGATGTACCAGATAGGCGGTTAGCGAGTTTTCACCGGTAAGCGGACGCTAATAGCTATTACACGTGGAATTATTAGAAGAGTTGCGTCATAATCCCACTCGATTGTGGTTAGATATAATTGCAGAGGTGGTTAGCTAAATGGATTTCATTGACGAAATAAAAGCTCTCGCCGTACGAATCCCAGACCTAGTCGAACATATCCATACGGAAGAGGCAACCAAGACCGCGTTAATCATGCCATTCGTCCGGGCTTTGGGGTATGACACCGAGGACCCCAGATAAATTGTGCCTGAATTTAATGCTGATTTTGGTCCAAGAAAAGCGGATAAGGTTGACTACGCCGTCCTTAAGGACGGAAAGCCAATTATGCTCATTGAGTGCAAGGCAGCAACCGTAAATTTGGACCAGGAACACGCCGCCCAACTTTTCATGTACTTCGCGGCTACCCAAGCTAGATTCGGCTTGCTGACCAACGGTGTCATTTATCAATTTCATTCTGATCTTGATGACCGCCACAAGATGGACCACCGACCGTTCCTAGAGATCAACATGCTGGATCTAAAAGACTCTGACCTCGAAGAGCTAACTCGGTTTACCAAATCCACATTCGACTTAGAAAGCACGGTTCAAGCCGCAATAGAGTTAAAATATACAAAGGAAATCAAACGGATTCTTACCCAACATCTCAGAGAGCCCACTGACCAATTTGTACGGATGTTCGCTTCTGAAATTTACTCTGGCACATTAACCAAATCAGTAAAAGAACGGTTCGCAAAATATACAAGATCAGCCTTCAATGAGTTTGTGAACGATCGTGTGAATGACAGGCTCAAGTCCGCAATGATTTCCAATGACGAAAGTGCTGGTGTCCTTAGTCCTGCTCAATCAACCGTTAAAGAGGAAACACTAGAGAAACTCACTGGCGATGAGATTGTCACAACTGAAGACGAGCTGCAGGGTTTTTACATAGTTAAGAGCCTGCTTCATGGGGCGGTAGACCTGAAACGTGTTTTCATGCGCGACATGAAAAGTTACTGTGGAGTGCTGCTCGACGACAATAATCGAAAACCCATATGTCGCCTATGGTTTAATCGCACGCAAATGTATTTGGGGCTCTTCGACCAAGAGAAACAAGAGGAACGAATTCCTATCGAGACCTTGGATGATATATACCAATATGCAGACCGCTTGAAAGCTACTGCCAGTAGTTTTGACTAGGGCGACAACGCTGTAACCTCTAAATAACCGCGGTCTTGGCCGCTGATAGCTGATAACCACAATGCAGAACGACAACATAGTCATACACACCGACGGCGCGTGCAAAGGCAACCCCGGACCAGGCGGCTGGGGCACGGTCATCGAACAGAACGGCAACCAACAACGTCTCTCCGGCGGCGAACGGCAGACCACCAACAACCGCATGGAGATGACGGCGGTCATCAAGGGCCTGGAGGCCGTTGACCCGGCTGCCACTGTCCTGATCAGCTCCGACAGCACCTACGTGATCAATACGATGACCAAGGGCTGGAAGCGCAAGGTCAACCACGACCTCTGGGAGCAACTGGACCGACTGGTCAAGGGCCGGGACGTCTCTTGGCGCTGGGTACGCGGCCATAGCGGCGACCGGGGCAATGAACTGGCCGACTCGCTGGCCACCAAAGAGGCCGGAACTTCTAAATAGCCATTGCCGATCACTTTTTGCAAAGATGCCGGCACCTCCAAATAGCCTTCGCCAACCACCTTTCTCCAGGGAGAGCGTCATCATTATGTCAACCACCGACAACGGCCCAGAACTTCATCTGACCCATCTGGACGAGCAGGGAAATGCCAAGATGGTTGACGTCGGCGACAAGGATGTCACCGCCAGAGAGGCTGTGGCCAAAGGCCATGTGTCCATCCAGCCGGAGACCCTGCGCCTCATCAAAGAGGGTCTGATGAAGAAGGGCGACGTGCTAACCATCGCTCAGTTGGCCGGCATCATGGGCGCCAAGAAGACTTCAGAGCTCATACCGTTGTGCCATCCCCTGCCGTTGGACAAGGTGGACGTGGAACTGGAGTTGGACGAGGTTGAAAACCGCATCAACGTCACTGCAACCGCGAAGACGACGGCCCGTACCGGCGTTGAGATGGAAGCCTTGACTGCTGTGACCGTGGCGGCGCTGACCCTCTATGACATGTGCAAATCAGTCGACCGAGGGATGCGCATCGAGGCCGTCCGGCTGGTCCAAAAAAGTGGTGGCCGCAGCGGAGACATAACCCTCGACTAGCCCACTCGTGGGGTTTTCATGGGGCTGACGTTTCTACCCGAGTCTGGTTGCTGGAACCGGAATTCACTACCTAGAAATTGCCGAACGGTTCCATGCCCATGAAATACTGGCCCGCGCTCTCGAAATGAGTTGACCTTCCCTGAATGTGTTGTGAGCACACGTGTATGTCCTGGAACTGGCGCTGTATCGGGTTGGTGTCCAATATGGCGTTCGACCCGCACAGCGCGTAGGAAGTCTCAACGATCTCTTTGGCCTTCTGAATGCCAAACGTGGCAGCCAACCTCAGTTTGATTCGTTGCTCGATGGTCAACGGCTTTTTGGCGGTCACGCTCTCCCAGACTGACGCATGCGCCTCTTTTAGAAACGCCTTGGCCGAATGCCAGATCGCTTCCGATTCGCCGATGATCCTCTGGGTTGTGGACTCGTCCTGCAGCAGTCTGGTGGACCGCCCCGGTATCTTGCTCCCGGCCAGGTCCATGGCCGTCTTCAGGCTGGCTTTGGCGATGCCCAGGGACACGGTCGAAAACCCGCTCGCGAACAGCAAGGTCGTCGGAATTCCGAATACGGGACCTTCCTCGCGAGGTGTGCTGGTCGGGTCGTAGATCCTGGATTTGGGCACGAACAGATCGTCAACTTCAAAGCTGAAACTAGCCGTACCCCGGAGACCGTGGACCGGCCAGAAATCCACGAACTTCACGTCCTTCTTGGGCATCAGCAAGATGATGGCGCCCTCGCGGTTGAAGACCGCTTCCCGCTCCTGTCCCGCTGGAACTATCGGGGCCAGAGCCGCGATCCAGGTGGCGTGAGTGAAACCGCTGCTGAAATCCCACCTTCCGCTGAGACGGTAGCCTCCGTCGCAGGGGACCGCCTTTACCGATGAAGTGGGTGGCCCGTTGGTGACCACCGCCCGGTCATCGGCATATATCTCCTGGGCGGTTTCGGGAGTCATCCGGAGGCCGTTCGTGGCATGGACGTTGTTCTGGTTGATGCACCAGCCGGTGCTGCCGTCCACATCCGCGAAAATCTCCACGATCCTAAGGAAATCCGGGTGGTCCAGTTGCGCGCCGCCCAATGATTTGGGCATGAGCAGCCGGAAAAAACCCTTGTCGGCAAACTCGGCGGCCAGTTCTGCGGGGATCTGTCGCCCTGCGTCGATCCGGTCCGCCTGGGCGGCCACAGCCTGGGCCAGCTCGTGGGCGGTTTCAAAGTAGTAATCAAGGTCGTGCTGGGGTAATGCCATTATCTTCTCTCTAGGCTGATCTAGTGATTATGGTCGCCACCAACCCGGCGATCTATCTCTGCCTGCAGCAGTCGAATGGCCACGGTAGCGTAGGCGATGAATTGCTCCGGCCGGAGTTCCAACTCGGTGAACACCTCCACCTGGACGATGTCCGACGGCCCGTCCGGTCCTGGGGCGCTCTTCAAGTCCAGTTCCGATATCTCCCCGTCTTGCAACACCACCACGCAGCCCAGCTCCGGCGGCGGTTCAAAGCCAGAGCCTGGGGGCAACTCGAGTTCGATGGCCTGGATGGTGCTCATGCCATAGAACGCAGGAAACGGCCGCAGTTGGGACGCCATCTCTATCACTGCCGCCCGGAGCCGTTCGGCAGTCTCGCGCGAGTGCTCTTCAGGTGACATGGGAGTGCTCTTCAGGCGACAAATAAGAGGCGGAAGTTTCTTCAGACAGGGGCATAGCCAGACAATACTAACCCGCCAGACGGCCCCACGCCAATTGACACTGTGAAACAGCCGCCATTAACATTAGAGGTCGAGACCCTCCGGTCTACCGGAGGAACTCATGGCAAGGCCGAGGACGCTCGATTATTTCGGCGCTCGGCTTTTTATCGAGGCACACCCTGGCGGCTGGCCGGGTGGTCTCTAGGTGGCACCGTAGCTCAGTGGTTAGAGCGGGCGCTTCATAAGCGCTAGGTCACTGGTTCGAACCCAGTCGGTGCCACCATTCGTATTTGTGCCTACAAGGCTCTCTTTTGCGGCGGCTGCGCCGCCGATCGCAACCCCGCCCTGCTTATCACCGATAAGCAAGTGATAAGCACCTAACGCCTCAACCTTCGTCTTTAGGGCTTCCGGAATTGGCCTTTTCCCCGCCCGTATCTGCGATAAGAACGGCTGACTCACGCCTAATATCGTTGCCAGCTTACGTAGCGATAGATTGTCAGTGTTCATCTTGTACGTCCTCTCGTTCCAATTTCTCCCGAATAGCCGCCTCTAACCAACGTCCCACCGTCGTACCTTCGGACTTGGCGCGCTCTTTGGCTTTACCAAGGGCGTCTGGGTTCATTCGTACGGATAGGTGAGGTTGGTGACCTGTGGGGGGTCGGCCCATGCGTTTCTTCACGTTCCTATCATAGTAAATGTCGCACATTAAATCAATAAGTAAACGACAATTAACTAAAAAACGTGGTTGGCTCGCCAGCCACTCCTCGAAAGAATCTTTCTTGGAATTCTTGGTCGGTAAATGCAAGCAGCCCGATTCTGCTTCTAACATCGTTAAACGCGGAGCAGTTGATTGAAAGCCAAGGTTCACCCTCTAATCCTGCTCGTTTGATGAGGCTGTTTAATGCACTCGCTGAGACCGTCATTGAGACGTCCTCAATATGGTCGAGCGTGGTTAGTCGTTTCGGAACGTCGAATCGTGATGGGTCTTCCACGAAATCAACCCAGCGTTTGAATTGCAGCTTTGCCCTCTCCAGGTAAATCGCTAGGAATTCGGTCCATTTGTCGTAGGCTTCAAATTTCTTGTTAGCAGTCTGAATTTCATAAAAATCTTGATGTTCAGCTAACATGGTTTCGGCAATATTTACTTTTTGCTTTGCCGCGGGTACAAGATGCTGCGCTACGAGTTCCGAGTCTACAATCGCAGCAATGCCCCTCACTGAGACACCATCGCCAGGATTCACGCTTGTTTATGACAGCGACAATCCGGTGCCGTAAGTTTCCGTTCCAAGTTGCTGGAAAGCAATTTGGGTCTGGAGATGTACGATAACCTGCCTCGCCAATACCGCGTCTCTCCCTTTCAATTCTCGGCTAAATGGCCAAGGCATTTAAAACACCCCTCGATAAAAATATTGCCGAACATCCGTCTGGTTTTAGAGGACCGAATCTAGAATTGCCATTTCAATTGACCGACCCACTAAGACGACGACAACCCAAATAATCATCGTTCCTAGAAAGGCCAGCCATCCAGGAACTCCCAAAATCACCAGCATATTTTTTATTGGTGCGCAGGCCGCTATCGTGAATAAGAATGCGCCGATGTTGATTACAAGATGCCACCAACCATCCGGCAAGAAGAAACTGAGGAGTCCCCAGAAAAATGTCCCGACCGCGAGGACTATTACCATGCCGATGAGGTGCTGTTGGTATAGTCCACTTATCAATCGGTTACTATCTATTAATTCCTGACGTTCAGAGTCACTCTGCATGATCACTCCTTTATCATTC
>CAVOAA010000014.1:0-26435 GCA_963693555.1 Dehalococcoidia bacterium
ATATGGGTAGGGAACAGCAGCACCTGAGGCTAAGGGTCGAGATGAACGGCGCTCAGTTCACGGCGTTGGCGTTCAATCAAGCTGCCAAATGGCAGGCAAAAACGGAATACGTTGACCTGGCTTTCACCGTCATGAACGACTCATTCCGTGGCAGAGGGGCCATCGCTCTGAGGCTGCTGGATTTCAAGCCGTCTCAAGGCTAACGGACTACCACTAGCACTCGCCTTAGAGTTTTTTCACCCCTCTCCTATACGGAAGAAGAGGGGTGACTTTTTTCTTCGACATTGTGATCCCACCCTCAACGAGATTCCTCGGCTGACGCCTCGGAATGACAGGACGGCTAGCGAGACCTGAGTCTCGCCGGGTTGCTACGCCCGGTTGGTCGTCGGTTTCACCAATTGGGCCTTCCAGACCAGCAGCGGCACCGTGAATATCACCACTATTATCGCCACCACTTGAGCCTCGTTCAGCGCCCCGAAGTATTCGTTGAACTCTTCTCTCAGGAAACTGAGGAAGAATCGGCCTATGGAATAGGTCGCCAGATACAGGGTGAAGAACATTCCGTGAGGCCGCAACCGGTCGCGCAACGGCCAGATGGCGGCCAGCAACACCAGGTCGAAGATAAGCTCATACCCTACGGCGGGATGAGTAGGCGGCCTGAATATACCCGGGCTGTTGGGGTGGGTGTAGATGATCCCCCAGGGTAGCTCGGTCAAATTGGAGAAGTGTTCTCCATTGATGACGTCTCCAAGCCGACCGATGGCCTGGGCAAGGAGCAATGCCGGAGCGGTAATGTCGGCCAGACGCCCGATACCCGGCAGGTTAGCCTTGTGGGCTTCGCCCATGAACGGAAACACCGTCCGCCACATCGACAGGAACCATTCTGAATTGCGGATCATGATATACACCGCACCACCGATGAACCCACCGATGATTGCACCGTAGATCGCGATGCCGCCAGACCAGACTGAAAACACCCTGAAGAAATCGTCTTGGTAGATCTCGTCCCAGAAGTCGATAACGTGAAGGATCCTAGCTCCTATCACCCCGCCGATGATGCACCAAACCGCCACGGAGTAGATGGAGTCAACGATCATGCCTTCTTTTGCGCCCCAACGCGCCACCAGCCAGACCGCAACCGCGACCGCTACGAAGGTCAAAAGACCGTGCCAGGAAAGTGTGATGCTCCCGAAGTCGATCAGGTTGGGATTGATCCCGATTGATATGCTGGCCAGTATGCCCATTGATAAAACCTTCGCTGTTTTGGAGTCGTGCCGACCGCTAGGTGCTCGCCGGAAGTGATCCCAGACCGCATTGTTCGGGCGGGACCGTATTAACAAGGTAAACCCCGGCGCCGTGCGGTTGCAATAGCTCTACTATCCGCTGGTGCTCTTCTTCGCTGGACGGCAGCGCAAAGAAAGCCGGCCCGGCGCCGCAGAGGTGCATCACCGGCCCACCCTGGTCGACCACCTGACGGCACATCTCCTGCAACGCCGGGTACGACTGGGCGGCTACTTCAGAGAACGCATTGAATACCAGCCCGCTCACAGACTCTCTTACGAACCGGCCCGAAGTTAGGATCTGTATCATCTGACGAGTCACGCCGCCATCGCTGAACTGGCCCAAAGTCAGCTTGGAATACATGGCTGCCGTCTTGTTGGCGATGACCAGGTCGGGGAACACCAGGGTGACCGCCAATGGCGGCAGGGGGGATAGGCTGGTGATCTGCTCGCCTCTACCCTGGGCCAACGCTGTTCCACCCCACAGGAAGAAAGACACGTCAGATCCGAGCTCCGCGGCGATCACAGACAGGTCTTCGAGGGACAACCCCAGGCCCCAGAGTTCATTCAAGCCCAATAATGCCGTCGCGGCGTCGCTACTACCTCCGCCAAGTCCCATACCCACGGGGATGTGTTTTTCGATATGTATCTTGGCTTTGGGCTCGATGCCACCGGCGTTAGCCAGCTCTACAGCGGCGCGCCAGACCAGGTTCTGCTCCCCCGCCAATTCCGGGTATTCGCACTCAACCTTGAGTTCGGTGCCGGCTTCTATCCGCAGCACGTCGGCCAAATCGACCGTCTGCATGATCGTCGTGACTTCATGAAAACCGTCACCACGGCGGCCCAGCACTTCAAAGGTCAGGTTCAACTTGGCGTAGGCGGGTATCTCCACCGTCTAGGCCTCTTGTTCCGCAGCCTGGATAGTCTCCGACCACACCTGGTAGATATCAGCCCACTCAGCGATGTTCAGGGTCTGAGGCCGCCTCGTAGCATCCACGCCAGCCTGCTCTAATATCTTGCCGCCGGCGACTGGCTCGATCCGGAGTCCCTGGCTTAATGAATTTCGTATCTGCTTCCGCGGGGCTGCGAACCCTGCCCGGACCACGGTGAAAAAGCCTTCCTCGCTGGCCACGTTGGCGGCGGGGGTTGCTAGGACGTCCAGACGCACCACGGAAGACGTCACTTTGGGCGGGGGCCTAAAGGACTTGGGCGGCACGGTGCAGACCATCTTGGCCTTGGCGTAGAACTGGGTTGCCACGGACAGTATTCCCATGCTGCCTGGCTGCGCCACCATATTTTTGGCGACCTCTTGCTGGACCATCACCACCAGGACAGCCGGTTTCGGTTGAGATTCCAACAACCGCCGGATGATGGGGTTGGCAGCGTAGTAAGGGAGGTTGGCGACGACCTTATACGAGGTCTCCGGGGCGATCAGCTCAGCCAGGTCAACCACGCGGGCGTCGGCTTCCACGCAGGTAAGGTTTGGGGGAAATTCCAGTCTTTCCGGCAGCGCAACGGCCAGGTTGGAGTCAAGCTCGACGGCCACCACACGCTTGACCCTTTCAACCAGTCTCTTGGTCAGGGCACCCCGGCCCGGACCAATCTCAACCACCAGGTCGTCCGGAGAAAGTTCGGCGGCATCGAGTATCCGGCCGGCGATGCGGCTATCGGCCAGGAAATGTTGACCCAGAGACTTTCTGGGGCCAGTTCGATTGCCTGCCGGCTTACTTTGATATGTCATTAACCCAATTCAGGCAACGTCGTATTGGGGTAGGAGAGTTCGAGGCAAACAAAAGACCGCACACCTCCCGTTGTCACAGACCATCGGACATGTCATGAATGATGACTCAGGCCAGGCACTCCCACGGCGCACGCAGGGTCCTGTTTACCGTTGCTTCCTTCCGGATCTGGCGGGGTTCACAAGTCTACGTCGCGCGGGACCCAACCCTCTATATCACCACCCATAATATGGGACCTCTGGACTAGCCGAGGGGAGGAATTCAACTCCGCTATAGCGGATTGCGGATAGAGGGCACCGCTGGCTCCCCGTCTAGTACGGCCTCGTTAACATGGTAGGATTGAGAGAGTGGGCGAGTCAAGAGGGTATGATCCATGTTGGCCCTCTTACACAGAGACTGGCCGCCACTAGAATCAGACCCGCGTAGGCCCCAGCCGCTCTAGTTTATTTATGCAGATACGCAAAGCAGTCATACCCGCCGCTGGCCTGGGTACCCGGTTTCTTCCGGTGACCATGTCTGTCCCAAAAGAGCTTCTGCCCATCGTGGACCGCCCGCTTTTGCAATACGTCATCGCGGAGGCGGCTGAAGCCGGGGTCGAAGAAGTCATCATAGTAACCTCCCCTGGTAAAGAATCCATCAGTGACTATTTCCAGCCTCACGCCGACCTGGAAGAACGCCTCGGCGCCAGCGGCGAGAGCGAACTTTTGGCCAAGGTATCGGAAGCCGGCAGCCTGGCCAAGGTCAGCTTTGTCCTCCAGCATGAAGCCCTTGGTCTCGGCCATGCCGTTCTGATGGCCAAGTACGCAGTGGGTGATGAGCCATTTGTCGTGATCCTGCCGGACGATATCATCGCCCACGCTCCAGGCGCGATCAGCCAGATGGTGCAGGTCTCGAACCAGATGAACGCCGGGGTTATCGCGGTTGAAACCGTGCCCTGGGAGATCGTCCATAACTACGGAGTGGTCGATGCTGCCCAGGTGTCCGACCGGGTCCACAAGATTCAGGGTATGGTGGAAAAGCCGCCCCGAGAGCAAGCGCCGTCCAATCTGACCATCGTTGGGCGCTACATCCTGCCTCCGGAGATCTTCCAGTACTTGGAGAACACCCAGCCTGGCGCAAAGGGAGAGATTCAGCTCACCGACGCCCTGCTGGCCCTGCTCCAGGACCATGAGTTATACGCCTACGAGTTCCACGGCGTTAGGTATGACGGCGGTACTCCCATGGGCCTACTGCGGGCTTCTTTGGCCTTTGCATTGGACCGTGAAGACACAGCACAACATGCGATCGCGCTTCTGCGTGAGTTTCAAGATAGAACAGGCCCATCAGCGTAAAACAGGAGGAGACCTTTTGGCCACCGGTAAACAGGCGCTTCTGGAGTTGATCCAGAGCATCAAGAGCGAGTTTTTGGCGGTCCTGATCGGTATGGACTACTGCCTGGACTGGAAGCAAGACGATTCGGAATGGTCGGCGCGGGAGTTGGTGTACCACCTCTTGGATACGCCCCCTGGCGGCGCTCAGAACCTGGTTAAAGGGGTTATCTCTGGAGAGGTCAAGGAGTATGAGATCTGGAGCGACCTGACCAATGTCACTCCGGAGCGCTCCGCTTACGACATCGAGCGGGTCAACAGTGACGTCGAAGGTTTCTTCGATAGCCTGAACGAATCGGTCTCGGGCTTATCTGACGCCGACCTAGACGACAAGAAAGTCATGATGCACCAGAGGACTCGTGAGGTGGACGAAGAAAGGTCGCTGAACACGATTCTGGAGCGAACTCTGAGCGGGCACATCCGCGACCATCTGGTCCAATTACAGGCCTTGAGAGACGCTCTGGCTATCTAGTCCGTGCTATCTAGCCCGAGTTAGCCGTGTCCGGGGGTTAAGACCCGCCGACTTCCAGGATGGTCAAGAAGGCTTCCTGCGGGATTTCGACAGACCCAACCATCTTGCGGCGCTTCTTGCCCTCTTTCTGTTTCTCCAGCAGCTTGCGCTTCCGGGTGATATCACCGCCATAGCACTTGGCCAGCACGTCTTTACGCAGGGCTTTTACGGTCTCTCTGGCGATGATGCGGCTGCCTATGGACGCCTGGATCGGGACTTCAAACATCTGGCGAGGGATGGTGCCGCGCAGCTTCTCCACGATCTTGCGGCCCTGGAACACCGCTGAATCCCGGTGCATGATCATCGAAAGGGCCTCGACCGAGAAGTGGTTCACCAATATCTCTACTTTGACCAGCGGCGCGGCCTTGTAGCCAGAGACGGTGTAGTCCAAAGATGCGTAACCCTGGGTCTTGGACTTCAATTGGTTGTAGAAATCCGCCAAAAGCTCTACCAGGGGAAGGGAGTACTCCATCACCACCCGCGACTCGTCTCCAGGCTCCTCTTTGCCGTCCCGCCGGGTGCCGCCACCCTGCATGTACTCCATGCGCTTGAATTCGGAGCGCCGAGAGTGCATCAGCTCCATCAACGCACCGACATGGCGGTTGGGCGCGACTATCGTCAGGTCGAGCATCGGCTCGAGTATCTCGGATATCTCGTTGGGCTCTGGCATTTTGGCCGGACTGTCCACAGTGATCGTCTCGCCGTCGGTCAACACCACCTGATAGGCAACGCTGGGCGCGGTAACGATCAGGTCTAGGTCATATTCCCGTTCCAGCCGTTCTTGGACGATCTCTAAGTGCATCAGTCCCAGGAACCCGCAGCGGAACCCAAAGCCGAGAGCGGTGCTGCTTTCTGGCTCCATCTTCAATGAAGCATCGTTGAGCTGAAGTTTTTCCAGAGCGTTCCGAAGGTTGTTGTATTCTTCGCCATCAGACGGGTAAAGGCCGGCGAAGACCATGGACTTCAGCGGAAAGTATCCGGGTAGCGGTTCTTCCGCCGGGAACCGGTCCACCGTCAGAGTGTCGCCGACTGTACAGTCTCGTACTTCTTTGAAGCCGGTGGCCACATAGCCGACCTGGCCAGTCCCCAAGGACTCGGTGGGCGTGGGTCCAGGGGCGAACACCCCCACCTCAACGATCTCTGCCAACTTACCGGAAGACATGACCTTGATCTTGTCATTCTTGGTGATGGTGCCGTCTTTTACTCGGACGTGGGCGATTATGCCCTTGAAGGAGTTGTATTCAGAGTCGAAAACCAGACTGCGGGGGGAACCATCTACGTCACCCTTGGGAGCGGGGATGCGATCAACAACGGCATCTAATATCTCTTTGGCCCCGGTGCCTTCTTTAGCGGAGACGTAAAGTATCTCGTCTGCCCTGAATCCGAAGGCCTGCTGAATCTCAGCGGAAACCCGGTCCGGCTCGGCCTGAGGGAGGTCAACTTTGTTCAAGACCGGGATAAGCTCGAGGTCATACTCCATAGCCAGTAGGGTATTGGCGATTGTCTGGGCTTCGATGCCCTGGCTGGCGTCAACCACCAGCAGCGCACCTTCACAGGCCGCCAGAGCACGGGAGACTTCGTAACTGAAGTCCACATGGCCAGGGGTGTCGATCAGGTTGAACTGGTAGGTCTGTCCATCGGGGGTTGTGTGTGACATGGTCACAGCCTTCCCCTTGATGGTGATGCCCCTCTCCCTCTCCAGTTCCATGCTGTCTAGGAATTGTGCCTGCATCTCACCTTCACGTACCGTGCCGGTAATCTCCAGAAAACGGTCAGCCAGAGTGGACTTCCCATGATCGATGTGGGCGATGATGCAAAAGTTTCTTATTAGGCTCGGTTCCATACTGTTCCAATGGTATCACGCTGCATTTTCACCTACAACGAAGATTACGCTCGGTTGCGGTGAACAACGTTTGTCAGCGGATGAAAAATAAAGGGGCTGTCATAAGACAGCCCCTCTTCAAATCTGTCTGTAGTACCGGTTGAGAAGCTAGGGGGTGCCGTAACCGGTAGAAAGGAGGCATGCCGAGTGGTGCTGCGGCTCCACTTCGCGTAGCTCCGGTATAACCTGGGAGCAGGTGTCATTGGCGACGGGGCAGCGGGGGTGGAAAACACAACCACTAGGCGGGTTCAACGGGCTGGGTACCTCACCGGTGAGTAGCACCCGGTCGCGTTGGGCGTCCAACACGGGGTCGGGGATGGGCACCGCTGACAGCAGCGCCTTGGTGTACGGGTGGGCCGGGTTACGGTAGATCTCGTTCCGCTCGGCAAGCTCAACCATGTGACCAAGGTACATGACGCCAACGCGGTCGCTGATGTGACGGACCACGGAGAGGTCATGGGCGATAAACAGATACGTCAGGTTGAATTGCTCTTGCAGGTCTTCCAACAGGTTGATGATCTGTGCCTGAATCGACACGTCAAGGGCGGAAACTGGCTCATCGGCCACGATGAATTTGGGGCTTACGGACAATGCCCGGGCCACGCCGATGCGTTGGCGCTGTCCGCCGCTGAACTCATGGGGGAAGCGGTCTGCCATATAGGGGTTCAGCCCTACGTTTGTGAGCAGCTCAGCTACCTTTTCACGGTATTCAGTCTTGTTGTTGACCAGACTGTGGACGATCAATGGCTCACCGATTATATTTCCGGCCGTCATGCGGGGGTTCAGGGAGCTGTACGGGTCCTGGAAGATCACCTGCATCTCGCGGCGCATGGCTCTCATCTGTTTGGTCTTAAGAGAGGTCAAGTCCTGGCCGTCGAAGATTACCTGTCCGGAAGTCGGCTTATACAACTGGAGGATGCAGCGTCCGGTGGTGGTTTTTCCACAGCCGGATTCGCCCACCAGCCCCAAGGTTTCACCGCGTTTGACGGTAAAGCTGATACCGTCTACGGCCTTCACGTATCCCATAGGCTTGCTGGACAAGAACCCACCACCCACGGGGAAGTGCATCTTGAGGTCTTTTACCTCAAGAAGGATATCGTCGTTTTGTGATGCAGCGCCGGCCGCCGCGGCCTCGGGCATGGTAGTCATAGTTATTCCTATTTTTGTTGGAGATGTCACTCCAAAGGTATTATTCCGCGTCGGCTAATTCGGAACTCGACTCGGCCAAGAAGTCTACGGCCGTCGGACCCAGATCTTCTAACCGCCAGCAGGCGGAAAGGTGGCCGTTTTCGACTTCCATGAGTTCTGGAGAGTCGGTGGCGCACTTGTCGACAGCCCAACGACAGCGCTCGCGGAACGAACAGCCGACAGGCAGGTTGATCAGGTCGGGCGGTTGGCCTTCGATCGGGTCGAGCTTGGCGCGGCGGGGCAGGTCCAAACGGGGTACTGACCGAAGCAGGCCCACCGTATAGGGATGGCGGGGGTTGGCATAAATCTCGCGGGCGTTGCCACGTTCGATGACCTTGCCGGCGTACATGATGTTCACGCGGTCCGCGTAACGCGCCACAACACCCAGGTTATGGGTGATGATTATCAGAGCTACGCCAAATTCCGTGGTCAGTGACTTCATCAAGTCTAGGATCTGGGCTTGAATCGTGACGTCGAGGGCGGTTGTTGGCTCATCAGCGATGATCAACCTGGGGTTGCAACTCAATGCCATCGCAATCATAACGCGCTGGCGCATGCCGCCGCTGAACTGATGAGGGTACTGCTTGATCCGGCTTTCCGGGTCGGGGATTCCAACGCGAGCCAGGAGGTTGATGCTCTCCTGCTTCGATTCGTTCTTCGACATTCCCATGTGGAGCTGGAGGGTTTCTGTCAGTTGCCGTTCAACCGTCAGAACCGGGTTCAACGAGGTCATGGGCTCTTGGAAGACCATCGCGATCTTGGCACCCCGGACCTCCCGCATATCATTCATGTCTAATTTTAAGATGTCTTCGCCGTCCAACAGGATCTCACCACTAACAATCCGGCCGGGCGGGTTGGGAATAAGGCGCATGACGGAAAGCGCGCTCACGCTCTTGCCGCAACCGCTCTCACCCACCAATCCGAGGGTCTCACCCTCTTCTAAATCGTAGGACACTCCGTCAACGGCTTTAACGACCCCATCCATGGTGAAGAAATGAGTCTTTAGGTCTTTTACTTGAAGCAGTGTAGCCAATGGGTCTCCTCAGGTCTGCGTCCTAGATTAATACGCTCAAGCCATGATTACGGATGCCCTCATGGGCATACCGTTTCTATTGTTTTCGCCTGTACCGGCTATTTCCGGCTGCTTCCGGCTGATTAAAGGAGTCTTAGATGCACCTTTGGCTGGTGCTAATCTTTATGGTGGGGAAGCCGGGACTCGAACCCGGACGCCTTGCAGCACATGATCCTAAATCATGCTCGTCTACCAGTTCCGACACTTCCCCGACGAACGGGGCTGGGCTCACCCCATCTTCCATTTCCAGGCATCAAACACCGCTATCCTGGACCTTGGGCAACGATATTCAGAGCCGTGTAATTATAGCTACCGTCCAACTGCCTGTCCACACTCCAAAACGTGCGGTTCTCTGGTTGGAGATTGGCCAGATTTCAGTTAGGAATATTAGTCTTCCACCAACCGCCGCCAAACCATCGACCCAAATGTGCCGATGAACGCCATTGCCGCAAGCAACAAAGCTATGATGCCGAACAATGAACTACCGCTCCTGTTTTCTTCTCCGCGGGGACCGGTAAGGCCTTGGGACCCGTCTGGACCGGAAATCCCGGCAGGTCCGAAACCGCCAGCTGAGCCGGCCGCTCCGGCAGCGCCCGCTGGACCGGCCGGTCCTTGCAGGCCTTGGAGGCCCTGCAATCCGGCGGGGCCTGTCTCGCCTTTCTCACCAACAACCAGTACCGGGGTGGGCTCCACTATCGGTTGAGGGGTGGGAGTTGGAGTGCCGGATGGCGGGGTCGCCGTCAGGTTCAGTTCAGTGACCTCGCCCTGGATCCACAAAGCAGTTTCCGTGGCAGCAAACCCACCGATGGTGAAGGTGACTGTTTTGCCGGAGAAACTCTCCGCGTCGGGTTCCACCAACAGCACCGGATAGGTGCCGTCAACGACTGACTTGGCAGCAATCTGAACTCCGTCCACAAAGGCAGCAACAACCGTGCCGTCTGCGGCGGGGCTTCCGTTGATGGTGGCCGAGCCTAAAAATGCGTGCGGTATCGCCCGTTGCGCAGACACGTATGAGGGTAATAGGGCAAAGACCGCAATCACGGCAATGGCCAATAGGAATCTAGGTCTGAGCGCTTCCCTCAAATTTAACCTCAGTTTCGATGGCGCAGGCCTGCACAAATCGACCCTTGGGACTCTTGAATCCAGGTGATATCAGGCCTATAGCGGCACCATTATAACTAAACGCGTTCGACCTGCTGCCTTTGAGAGCCATTCGTATTTACACCTAATTGCTGCCGTCCAGTCTCAAAAGCGGTTCCCGCTGAAGGGCTTATGCGCTAAGCGGGTTGCCGTCCAGCAAAACGATATCTTGTGCGACCAGGTCATCCAACTCGGGTGGGAGTGCCGTTAAGATGTTATCAGAGAGGAAGAGGCGTTCAAGGCTCTTCATCCTGCTCATGGTTGGAGGCACCTTGGTCAATCGGTTGTTCGACAGAAAAAGGTCGATCAATTCTTCCAAGTCTCCAATCTCCAAGGGCAGTGAAGTTATCTGATTATCATTCAAGTGCAGCTCGTTTAGGGCCGTCAGTTTCCGCATCTCAGGCGGCAGTGTCGTTAATTTATTGAAGGCTAGGTCCAGGAAGACAAGGGCGCTCAAGCTGCAAATCTCGTCTGATAGCTCGGTCAGGCTGTTACTGCGAAGGTTCAGTTGGATCAGGTTCGCCAGGTTTTCGACTCCGAAGGGCAGCCTGGTCAGCTGGTTACCCTCCAGGTAAAGCCAGATCAAGTTCTTGAGGTTGCCAATTTGGGACGGCAGCTCAGTCAGTCTATTGGATTCGACATATAACCCGGATAATCCAGTTAGGTCGCCGATCTCGGGTGGCAGTGAAGTTAGACCGTTATTGCCGAGGTACAGCCAAGACAGGCCAACCAGAGCGCCAATTTCAACCGGGAGCGACTTCAGGTTATTTTCCCTGAGGTAGAGCACCTTCAGGTTGCTCAGTCTGCCGATCTCCGGCGGAACCGTTGCCAGGTCGTTCCCGTCCAACTGCAACTCGGTCAGTCCGCTCAGGTTTCCAATCTCTGGTGGCAATGAAGCAAGGCTGTTTCCCTGGAGGTAGCAATCGGCCAGCGCCGCCAGGTTGCCGATCTCGGAAGGCAGTTCGGTCAGTGCGTTATCGGCCATATAGAGCCAGGTCAGGTTGGTGAGGTTCCCGATCTCTACCGGCAGGCTGGTCAGCAGGTTATTGCTTGAATTCAGCCGGCCCAAGTTCGTCAACCGCCCGATCTCAGGAGGCAGCTGGGTGAGTTGGTTGACCTGTAGAAACAGGCCCTTCAGGTTGACGAGACTGCCGATCTCAGGTGGCAACCTAGTCAATCGGTTATTGCGGACACTCAGCCTGGTGAGTTTTGTTAGCTTCCCGATCTCCCGTGGCAGTTCAGACAAGCTATTGTTCGAGAGGTCCAGCTCCACCAGGTTGACCAGATCACCGATCTCGGGCGGGAGAGTTTCCAGGTCTTCCCTGGAGAGGTCCAGCGTATCTGACCCGTCGTTTCGGGCCTTTCCTAGGACTGCGGACAGTTCGTCCTGGTTCATGTTGAATTCCTAATGTTGCAAGACCGTTGCCCGGTCCGCCCACTTCCTAAGTTGGTAGGCCGTTGTTAATCATCGGGTGGCGCAGAGGGTGGCGCAGAGGGTGGCGCAGATCAGGCCACAAGTAATCTATACGCAAGACAGGATTATTAAAACCCTATTTATGCCTTTCATATATCCTTCCACGAGAGTATTACACGACTACGGTGGTGCAGGGGAAGCACTTACGTGTAAAATCCTCCGATCAACGTACACCGCAGGCACAGCGCCTGCCCCAGACAAGAAGACTGGCCCAGGAGATAGCAAGAATGGCTGTTACACCGTTCAAGATTGAAGTGTCAGACGCCGCCCTAGAGGACTTGAAGGAACGGCTGGACCGTACCCGGTGGCCCGATGAGATTCCCGGCTCCGGCTGGGACTATGGCAGTAACCTCGATTACATAAAAGAGCTGGTGGAATACTGGCGGACCAAGTTCGACTGGCGCGCCCAAGAGAAGTTGATCAACTCGTTCTCGCATTTCAAGACTGATGTTGACGGCCTCGGTATTCACTTCATACACGAAAAGGGGAAAGGACCAAACCCCATGCCCCTGGTCATAACCCACGGCTGGCCTGGCACGTTCTACGAGATGCACAAGGTCATACCGATGCTCAGTGACCCGGCGAGCTACGGCGGCGATCCGGCCGACGCTTTTGATGTCGTGGCCCCGTCCATGCCCGGCTACGGGTTCTCCGACGCCAGTTCCAAACCTGGCCTGGACATATTTGCCATCGGAGACATGTGGGCCAAGCTGATGTCCGAGAACCTGGGTTACAGCCGGTTTGCCGCCCAGGGAGGCGACTGGGGAGCAAGGGTCACTGCGAAGCTCGGGCTGTCTCACGGTGACAAGGTCATTGGCATCCACACCACATCGACGGCCAGCCCCACTCCCTATTTGGGCCCTGGTTCCAGAGAATTGTCCGAAGCGGAGAAGGGGATGCTCCAGCAGCGGGAGCAGTGGCTGGCCGACGAGGGAGGCTACTCGCACATCCAGAGCACCAAGCCGCAGACCCTTTCCTACGGCCTGAACGACTCTCCCGCCGGGCTGGCCGCCTGGATCGTGGAGAAGTACCGGCGGTGGAGCGATTGCAACGGAGACGTGGAGTCCCGGTTCACCAAGAACGAACTTCTGACCACGGTGACCATCTACTGGGTTACGCAGTCGATAAACTCTTCCACCAGGCTGTATTACGAGGCATTCAGCAAGGCCTGGAACCTGGCCAAGGACGAAAAGATTTCGGTGCCGGTGGGCGTGGCGGCATTCCCCAGCGAGAACACCGTGCCCCTGCGTGAGTGGTCCGATCGTGGGTACAACGTACAGCACTGGACCGATATGCCGGCCGGAGGCCATTTCGCCGCCCTTGAAGAACCAGTCAGGCTGGTTGAAGACATCAGAAAATTCTTCCGGGGACTGAGATGATCGACCTGAGCAGTGTAAATTTCGTCAAGACGCCGGTGCTGAACATCGGGTACGGCGACTACGGGAACGCCTCAGGGTTTCCCGTCATCCTGCTGCACGGCTTCCCATATGATGTCCGCTCTTTCGATGGCGTGGTCCCGCCGCTGGTCGAAGCCGGCCACCGGGTGCTGGTGCCCTACCTACGGGGTTACGGGCCAACGAGTTTTCTCGACCCGGACGCGCCCCGAATGGCAGAGCAGGCAGCCATCGGTCAAGATGTGGTCGATTTTGCCGAAGCCTTGGGGATCACTCATTGCGCCTTGGCCGGGTTCGACTGGGGTCTAAGGGCGGCCTGTATAACCTCGATCTTGCAGCCGGAGTTGGTGAAAGGGTTTGTCGCCATGGGCGGGTATTCCGTCCAGGACACCGTCACCAAAGAAAAGCCTGCGCCTGCTTTGCGAGAAGCCAAGATGTGGTATCAGTGGTATTTCAACACTGAGCAGGGACGGGTCGGCCTGCAGGAGAACCGTAGAGACATCGTCCGTCACCTGTGGGAAACGTGGGCGCCGGAATGGGACTACACGGACGAGGCGTTCAACCAGTCGGCGCCGTCGTTCGATAACCCAGACTTCGTGGAGATCGTGGTCCATTCCTACCGGCACCGTCACCAGAACGCGCCGGGTGAGGAAAGGTTTTTCGATGTGGAGCGCAGATTGGCGGAAGCGCCGCCCATAACTGTGCCGACCATAGTCTTACGGGGCGGAGCGAGCGGGTTGGGCACACCGTCCGATGACCCATCTGAAGACCAGCGAGATTTCACGAATCTAGTGGCCCGCCGAATCGTCGCCGGAGCCGGGCACGACCTACCGGTACAACGGCCTGACGCTGTCTCAGAAGCCCTGTTGGAATTGTTGTAGGCGCGGGCTAATACCCCGCGCCTACGGATTTACTTTGATTACCGGAGCTACCGGCCCTCGATCACGAAGTCGGAGATCTTCTCCGCGATCATGATCGTGGTGGCGTTGGTGTTGGCCCGGATGCAGTCGGGCATGATCGAAGCGTCCACGACCCGTATGTTCTGCAGTCCGTGTACTTTGCCGTGCTGGTCCACCACAGCCATCGGGTCTGACGCCGGGCCCATCTTGCAGGTGCAGGATATGTGGTGCGATGTTCCCACGTTCTTGAGCAGCCACGCGTTCAGCTTCTCGTCTGAGGCAAGTTCCTCGTCAGTGGGGGTTATCCGCTCTTCGATGAGCGCCTGGATAGCGGGGTGAGACTCGAGTTCAACGACCTTCCGGATACCCTTCCGCAGCCGGTCGCGGTCGAACTCTTCCTCCAGATAGTTGTAGTCCAGGTAGGGCTGGTCGTTGGGGTCGGCCGAAGCCAACCTCAATTCGCCCGAACCGACGGCCAATTGGATGCCGGCGGCCAGTCCCAGATAGTTGGAATCGTCGTCGATCTCGATCTGGGTCGGCCGGTGTTCGCTGGTCATCAGCGTAGGACTGATGATCATATCGCTCTTCAAGTGAGAGCCTTCTGATGTGTATCTGGTACAGACTTGGATCAGCGGCACGTCCAAGTCCGGCGCTTCTCCCTTGGCCTTGTAGACCGCCGTCGCCAACGGATGGTCCCTCAGGTTCTGTCCCACGCCCGGGAGGTCCTTGACCACCGGTATTCCGAACTCCGCGAGGTGGTCTGCCGGACCGACACCGGAGAGCATGAGTATCTGTGGCGATTTCATGGCGCCGCTGGTCAGGATTATCTCCTCACCTTCAACCACGAATACCTCATCATTGCTGTCAACTTCCACTCCCACGGCCTTGGTGCCCTCGAAGATGATGCGGCGGCATGGGGCGTTGGCCCGGATGGTCAGATTCAGCCGGTGTCTGGCGGGGTCTAAATAGGCGATTGCCATGCTGATCCGGACGCCGTCCATATGGTTCCGGGGACGCGGGCCAACACCCTCTGATTCAGGGTGGTTCGCATCTTCGTCTTCCCGGAATCCGGCGTCAACACACGCCTGATAGAACGCCTCAGAGTGGGGTTCCCAGGTATTCCGCGGGTCTCTTTTGATGGGAATAGGGCCATCGCTGCCGTGGAAGTCGCCACTGAAATCGCGGTCAGTCTCCATCTTGCGGAAGTAGGGGAGCACGTCGGTATAGGACCATTCATCGTTGCCCATCGCGGCCCAGGAGTCGTAATCGTCCGGGATACCCCGGTAGAACACCTGGCCGTTCACTGCGCTGGAGCCACCGGTCGCCCTGCCTCGTGGCACCTGTAACTCAGGCTGTTCCGAGGTGACGCGGGCGGTGTAACCCCAGTTATGAGGGCCATAGGCTGAATAATACACGTTGTTGCCATTCTTCAGGTCGTCCGGGAGGTGTTCGAAGTCCGGGTAATCAGGCCCGGCTTCCAGCAGCAACACGGAGCGGTTGGGGTCTTCTGAGAGCCGGTAGGCGAGTGCGCAACCCGCAGACCCAGCTCCGATAATGACGATGTCGTATTTCATTTCTCCTCCTGATATTCCTCTTCTTACCAATATCCCGATAAATGCCAGCGCACTATAACCCAACCTAGCATTTATTGTCGGCTGATCGGAAGTACCAGAAAAAAGCCCTTCATAGTGTAATGGAAGGCTTTTTTCACGGCAGGATTGTCTGGGTCTGGTTAACTCTCTGCTATCCAGCCGACGACCCGCTCGGCAATCATGAGCACGGTGGCGTGGGCGCCCCCGGAGCGGGGCACTCTGGGCATGACCGACGCGTCGACCACCCAAAGACCCTGGATGCCTTTGACCCGGCAATACTGGTCAACTACCGTAGACGGGTCTGAATCAGGCCCCATCCTGCAGGTGCCGGAAACGTGCCTGGCCGTTCCCACAGTCTGGCGCAGCCAGAGATCTATGGCGTCATCACTGGCCAGAGTCTCGTCTGATGGGCTGATCCGGAAATCGGCAACGTCTTTATATACTTCCGATTCCAGCAGCTTGGCGCCCATCCTGATCCCTTCCCTAACCCGACGTATGTCGTTGGGATGCTGAAGGTATTGGTAGTTAAATGACGGCTGGACCAACGGGTCGGCCGACGCCAGCCTGACCTGGCCGGAGCCATCCGGCAGGCCGAGGGTGCAGGAGATGCGCGCCGCCTGGTCCGGTGAAACGCCGCCGGTGTCGTACTTGGTGCGGAGTCCGGGCACGCGTTCCTCCCGCTCATCGACCACGGTGTTGGTCCGCAGCACCATATCATTGGCTTCACTTGAGCCTTCAGAAGTGTAGTGCAGACTGAAGTGGATGCCATCTGCACCGCTGGCCAAAGTTTTGCCGTCTTTGACCTTGTAGGAGATATGGGCGCTCAGGTGGTTCCAGAGGTTCTGACCGACTCCGGAAAGTTCATGGACCATGGGGATGCCATATTCTTTCAGTTGGTCGGCCGGGCCGATACCCGACAGCATCAGCAGATGAGGCGACTTGACGGCGCCAGCGCTCAATACAACTCGGTCGGCTTCGATGGTGAAGACCTCTCCGCCGCTCTCTGCTTCCACGCCAACGGCTTTACCACCCTCTATCAGCACTTTTCTAACCAAGACTTGGCCGCGCACGGTCAGGTTGAGGCGATGCCGCATGGGACCCAGATAGGACATCGCGGCGCTCACTCTGATGCCGTCCACGTTGTTGGAAGGTGAGACGCCAACGCCGGCGGGGTTCGGCCCGTTGGTATCTTCAACCGCGCCGAAGCCGTCCTGTAGGAGTGCGTCACGAAAGGCTTTCTGGATGTCGGGCCAGGTACCTTCCTGACGGCGTCTGACCGGCATCGGTCCGTCTGTCCCGTGGAAGTCGTCCCGAACGTCTAGATCACGCTCGGACTTTCTAAAGAAGGGCAGCACTTTGGCGTAGGACCACTCGTCGTTGCCCAGGGACGACCAGTGATCGAAATCCTCGGGGAACCCCCGCTGCATGGCCTGACCGTTGATGGACGACCCGCCTCCGATCACCTTGCCCTGCGCTACATGTATCTCGCCTTGCTCCTCGGTGATGGTGGCCCGCAGCGCCCAGTTGTGCTGCGAGTCCTGTCCTTCGGCATACCTGGTGCCACCAAACTTGATCTCGTCCGGCAGGCCGGCGGGGTCCGGGTAGTCCGCTCCTGCTTCCAGCAACAATACGGAGGTATTCGAGTCTTCGGCCAATCTGCTGGCCAACACTGATCCGGCGGCCCCGCCGCCGACGATTACTACGTCGTACTTCATGAACTCTCCCAAAATATTCGTAAGGATCATTCAGGACTTTGGCAGCGCGCGGTCTAGGCGACGGCATCAGAGTCCTGATAACTAGGTCAATCTGACCGGGTCGCTCTGAATCTTAGCCAGCTACCACCACACAATCAATAGGGGCCGTTGGTCCAAAGAACGCGCCGGCTGCAAGCTCGGACAGATCGGCCTTTGGGCTTTAGTGTTGGCCAAACGGCAAGTAGCAACGCGCTAAATGGACCTCATTGGGCCGCGGATGATGACCGTTAAGGTACTGATTATTAGCCCAATCACGGCCAATACTTGGCCTGATAAGTGGCGGTGAGTAAATCCAAGTCCCCAGCGGACTTGGCGAATCCGTGAGCAGGTTTTTCCCTTCAGGTTTTCCGTCGCTCGAGCCCATGGCGCTGTCGGATCAGCAGTTCAATCATAAAAATTTCCACAAACGGAATACGCGGTGGTAATGAAGATATATTTTTCGGATCTGGCTTACGTTGACGATTTCAAGCCCTTTTACCCGGTGCCGCTCAATGCTGGCTATATCGCCAGCTATGCACTGAAACATCTATCGGATATCGAGATCAGAATATTCAAAGACCCGGCCAAATTGCTGGAAGCGGTCGCAGCACATCCTCCCGATGTTTTGGCGATGACCTATTACGGTTGGAATGCCAATCTAGACGCCGCCATTGCAAGGAGATGCAAAGAGATCGTCCCAGACTTGAGGATCGTTTTAGGTGGACCGAACTTCGACCATGACGACAACGATCGAATCACGGAGTTCTTCCGTGACAACCAATACGTCGACCTGTTTATCACGGGTGAAGGCGAACTCAGCTTCCTGAGATACCTCCAGATTTTGCAAAAGAACGACCTCGACCTCTATCGATCGGACCCTTCTCAGTGGCCGTCTAGTTTTTACAGTTTCGATCACAAGTCCGGGCAAGTGATCCATACGCCAATGAACCCCATCGGCAGGATGGACTTGACTGAGATACCTTCTCCCTATCTCTCCGGAATATTGGATGAGTTTTTAGACGACCCACGTTTCGCCCCGATCATCGAAACGAACCGAGGATGTCCTTATTCTTGCTCGTTCTGTGTTTGGGGACAGGCCACGCTCTCGGTGGTTCGTCAATTCGAGCTCCAGACCGTCATCGATGAGATCAACTACATCGGAATGCGGAGCAAGAATCCCACCAAAATCTTTTACGTGGCCGACGCCAATTTTGGGATGTTCAAGCGCGATATCACCATCGCCGAAGCATTCATCGCCTGCCGGGAGAAGCATGCCCGTCCGGAAAGGCTCTATATCTACGCATCCAAGATTCAAACGAAAACCACTCTGCAAACATTTGAGATATTAAAGCCCATCGCCGGCATGAGCATGTCCCTCCAAAGCACCAACGAACATGTTTTGGAGCTTATCGGGCGCAAGAACATCGGTATGGAGAATTACGAAGCGAACCGGCTGGAGGCCGAACGACGAGGCATCAGGACTCACTGCGAGTTGATCTATGGCCTGCCCGGAGAATCTTATGACAGCTTCGCCGATGGTATAAGCAAAGTCCTCAAGACTGGGCAGGAGCGCATCCAGTTATACGTGCATCTGTTGAATTTGGGAGCTGACACCGCCACCGCTGCGTCACGGGAACGGTTCGGGTTTAAAACCGCCTTTCGTGTCCAGGGACTGGAAGCATGCGGGACTTTTGGCGATGTTTCCACAGTTGAATACGAAGAGATCGTGATTGGCTCGAATGATTTTTCCTTCGACGATTACCTGCGGCTCCGGGACCTCCATTTATTGGTCCAATTCTTTGCTTCTCGGGCGTTCAAAGAATTCCGGCGCAGTCTCAGAGGGACCGAAGCTGACATCGTGATGCTGTCGAAATTCATCGTGAGCGATGAGTCGAATTGGCCGGAGACGTTTGCCCGGGTTCTAAAAGGATTCCGCCAAGCTTGTCAGGATGAGCTTTTGACCGCCGAAGAAATAGCCCGGGTGTTCGGACCAGCAGATATCAAGGCACTTGCCGAGAAGGAAACGATGCTGGTTCCTTCAGCCATCTGCAAATTCCATGCCCGTCGATCGAACCTACTCGACCTCCAGAGCTATGTGGCCGGCGTCATCAGCCAATGTTTTAACGGTCTCAGCGACCAACAACGCGAAGACGTACTGCAGGGGTTCCACTTCTCGATGGACCGCGCTATCGCCTACGATGACCTTCAATCAAGCAAGACCGTGGAGTACATGTACGACCTGGACGCTTGGCTATCGGATGAGGATGCAGCTAGCCTCCGGGATTTTCGTACAGAACGACCGATGGCATACCGCCTGGAACAGCCCCTTGGACTGGGAGATGCTTTTGAAAAAGCCGTGAAGGCCGGTTGCTCTCTTGAGAACGCTGTTTACCTGTTGAAATTCAACTTTTTCCCGGCCTCGGAAGACCGGATCTTCCAATACATCCGGTCTGCCATCGGTGTTGACCAGTATCCCGTGGTTAATGACTCGTCTCTCGTTAGCATTGATGACCCGAGCAAAAATTTCTCACTGGCAGTTGCGTCGAGCGATTCTGCCTTGGAGCGTTATAGTTCGTGAGCTGGATTGTTTGTACTGAGACGCTCCACCAACAGCCGCAGAAGACTGGCCGGACACACCGCAGATCAGCACCCATATATTTCATGTTGCCTTTGTGATCGAAAATCCCGCATTACTCGTGATTCCTACCTGGGCCATATGGACCACTGATGATGACCTTGTTGGTACTGCCGATTAGGTACATCACGTCCGATACTTGTTCGTGGTCAAGTGACGGCCGGAAACCCAAGTTCGCAGCAGGTATGACGCAACTGCGCGGAGGCATTTTGTCCCGATCGGAACCAATGGCGTTATCGGATTTGTGGTTTGACCAAGAAAGACTCCGGCAACAAGAATACGCGGTAGTCGAATTCTGGAGCCTTCGTTGCGAGGCCTGTAGAATCATGGCCCCGGTGGTTTCCCAGATCGCCGAGCACTTCGATAGCCGCCTGCCCGTGTTCAAGGTCAACGCGGACGACAACCCCCGGATGGTCTCAAAGTATCGGGTTCCTCTGGTCCCTTATCTGATTCTGTTTTGTTACGGAGAACCCATTGCTCGCTTTGCCGAACAGTGGTCGATCGAAGACATAGAATCGGAGTTGGCACCACAGGAGATTCTGTTGAATGCTGCCGCTTAACCCTGTTAGACAACCCCGCGAACGTATTCGTGAAGAGAGGGTTGAGAGAGCCCGTTGGGCGCTTTCCCAGATGGAACGGTGTGATATCCCAACGTCTGATGGGCGCTGGGAACTGTGGGAACAACATCATGACCGCATGGCGCTGGCGATCGCCGACGAACCTGCAGAGCTCCTCCGGTTCCAAGCCAGCCCGAATATCGCCCCTCAGATTTGCGGCGGTGGCGGCGAGACTTATCTTAGCCGTCTGCGGGAATCTGTTGGACGATCAACCTATTCACTCTTTCTGGCAACCTACCAAGAGTCCTTCTGCGGCGACCCACAGGACCTGGTGAATATCGACGGCTGTTCAATCACGCGCTCGGCGATGCGGCACCTCTACCATATCGGGGTCCTGCACGATTTCTGCAGGCACATGTATTCAAACCCCATCGACTACGTAGAGATAGGCGGCGGATATGGAAATATGGCCCGTCTAGCTGTGCAATACGACATCGCCAAACGGTGTTTCATTATCGATTTTCCCGCCTCCCTGGCCGTCCAATATTATTATCTGACAGAATTTTTTGAAGCAGAGGATGTCGCTATTCGTAACGGCGACGTTTATCTGACCGGCAGTCCCGACTCGAAAATATGCCTGGCCACTCCGGAAACCACCCCTCTAATCTCCGACGAGATGTCCAGGCCCAACATGCTCGTCTCCACGATGGCGATGACCGAGATCCCGCAGGGCGGTCAACAGTACTATCTGCAAAACATAGATTCAGACGCCGTATACGTGTTTGGCCAGACCGAGCCAACCCCGCCACAAGGATCTCATCTGTCCGGGCTGCCCCAAATCTCCAATCAGGACTTGTTCCATTCCCTAGCCGAGCGATTCCACTGTGCGAAATTTGTCCGCGGCGAATTCTATACAGAGATCTTGGGCATCCGTCCGACTGCCTGATGGCAGCCACGGCCTGAGTTAGGCGCGGCTAAACATGGCGGTTGGAATCAGTTGAGTCGTCTTTCTCGCCCTGGTCATCTCGTTGGATTTAGTAACCACGACCGACGTCAGTAGCAAACAACAGCGCCGGCCTCATGAGTTGAGGCCGGCGCTGTTCTGATACGTGGTCTGGCCAAATCTACGCCAGAGCTAATGCTTTTCAGCTACTCGATCTAGGAGCTCTTAACCTTCATCGCTCTTATGACCTTCTTTCTCGCTGCGGTATCGGCCCGGTTCTTGATCCGGCGTTCGATCCGTGCAGCCCTGACTTCCGGGTCCCTGTGAGTTGATTCCTTCGGCATGTTACTTTTCCTTCTCTATTGGGTCTCAATTGGCTGACGATGAACCCGATTTAATACCGGTTGGTTAATCCTATGGCCTTTACAGATCCCATGAGGACCATTTCGTGCTTGATCATTGGCGGCCCGCCTCAAGGTCGAACCGAAACTCCACTGATCGGCAGTTGCTCGGAGAACGGGTTCAGGCGTGCTATTCGACATTGTACCATCCGCAAATCAAAGGTAATAACCCCCACTAGAGTGGCTTACCATTCGTAACCGAAGCGAACCGGTGAGCATCACAGTCAGCGAGTACGCTGGCCGGACTGGGAGCTTGGAAAGTAATATTTACCAGAGGACAATGGTCTACTCGGACGAATGGACCAACGGGTATCACGTTATCCTGGACACTGAGGAGCCGGTGACGGTGCAGTGGGGCCAGGATAACGATAAGTCGTGTTCCATTTGGGTGTCCATCGCAGAAACCTCGTCCAACGCCGCAGCAAGAGAAGGTTGGCGAGACTCGAAGACTGGTGGTAAGCTGGAATTTAATCCATTCAGGACTTGCTGAAGGCATAAGGTCAGCCGAAATGGCCAATCTCGGATAATATGTCAACTCTGGCTAGAGTGGCAGTCCGCTTACAATAAATCCATCAGGAACCCCATCAGGCTTAAACCTGGGGCCGGTAGAAGATTCACTTTCAAAGGAGCAAACGTAATGGGTGATAAGGGTGGCAAAAAAGATAAATCCAAAAAGGAAAAACAGACAGCTGCTCTGCATACGCTAAAGGAAAAGCGTAAATTGAAAAAAGAGAAGACGCTTTAGGGAGCTTTCACTACGCGACGTGGACAGACGTGGACAATGGAACGAGTCTGCGGCTTGGTGAGACCAAGTGGACGCGTTAGCGCACCTGCGGAAAGCAACATGATCCGCCATAAGGATGTGTTTTGGGTCAGTCGTGCGCCCTTGCCACTGCCGACATTTCCGCAGAGACGCCTCTGAGGTGCCACAATCTTGCGGGTCACTAACTCTTAAGCGCCAAAACCACGATCTCAGATTAGGTCGGATCACATGGGTAGGTGCTGCTTAAACCACGCGACCGACATGTCCCAAATCTGTTCTTTCAGGTCTTCCCGGTACACGTCGTAGTGGGCAGCTCTTGGAATCACCCACAGCTTCTTTGGCTCGAATGTCTCTTCGAACATATCTACCACGCCCTCGGCAGGGGTCACCGAGTCCAACTCTGCGGCGATGTACATTATGGCTCTAGGGGAGATGCGATCCACCACGCTGATCGGCTGGAATTCTAAAAGCTTCTCTGCAGTGGCCAGGGAATAAGCCGTGCTCTGGTAATTTTCCATCTCGGGGATCTGGTTCATCACTTTTTGCCGGGCGTCGGCTGTGGCAGGGTCGCCCACCAAGATTCCTCCGCCACTCACCATTTCCGACTTGCCGGTTTCGATCCTGGTTTTGCGGTCATTCTCGACCTGCTTCAACAATTCTAGCCATTCGTAATAACGCCGAATGCTCTGCATCCAACGTTCGCCGTCTCCCCAGCCCGCCACGCTGATAGCACACTTGACCCTCTCGTCAATTCCGGCGACGTAAGGCACCATGCCAGCGCCGAAGCTAAAGCCCAGTAGGCCCAGCCTATTGGGATCCACCTTGCGGTTGGTATCCAGAAAAGTTAGGCCGTTACGAATGTCCTCGGCCTGCTCCAAAGGGTACAGACGGCCCGGCTCACCCTCGCTTTCGCCAACGCCCCGATAGTCCCAGATAAGTGCCACACAGCCCAATTCGACCAAACGGCGGGCTAGGTGTGGGAACCAGAAATATTCCTTGACGCCGACCATGCCCTGGCAAAGCATTATTGCTGGGCAGGAATCGTCGGCGGCGGTCTCCGGCTCAAAAAGCACCCCGGCAATCTGGATACCGTCGCTGTTAAAACGGACTTTCGTTTCCATGTGGCTCCTTGTTGACGAATATTCGAGCGAGACTGATTTGGGAGCCTATGCTAACAGTTTTGCTAACAAACTTACTAACAAACTTACTAACAGAATCCGGCAGCAGACAAAATAATCAGGCGTGAATATTACTGCGACGACCGGACGAGACAAGCTGCAAACACGCCGGCCAAACTGGAACAATCGAGAGCAACGTGTACCAGAGGACCGTGGACCACCCAGATGAGTGGGCTAACGGGTTTCACGCGATGTTCGACACTGAGGAACTGGTGACGGTGCGGTGCGACCAGGTGGAGGAAGGGAGGGGATGCCGTCGGGATGCCTTAAGACGTACCAGTTTTCTCCAGCAACACCAGGGCCAACTCTGCAGTTTTAGTGGTGTCATAAAGGGCATCGTGGGCTTGGCCACTATCAAATGATACGCCGTAATAATCACACGCTTCACCTAGCCCCAGATATTCCGTGAGACCTAACCTCGCTCGCGGAAGGTGGCCTAGGCTACGTACGTCGATCACCTTGAAGGTGAACGGTACTACCCTGTCGATACGCCTGAATGCATCTTGGAGAAACTTGGTTTCAAAGTCCGCGCCCCAAGCAGCGAGTACTGTTTCGTTCCAATTCACCCCACGGCCGAAGTCTTCCAATGCCAACTTTGCCGAGACCCCCTCGGCTTGGAGCTTTTTAAATGTTAGCCCATTGACTTTCATTGCCGCGTTATCTCGTTGGTCCCACCGCGTGGGTTGGATGTACTCGGACGTCGTCAGACCGGGAATTATGGTTTTTTCTACGGTGTCTATTACTACCCGGGCAATCTGGATGATTTCATGCCTCTCAGGTTCAAGGCCGGTACACTCTAAGTCGACAACGCACCAATACCTAGCATTTGTTGGTTTATATGCGACCACGCGTCAAAGTCCCTCTAGGTGGAGTCGAATGCTCCGGTCGTTTATAACACACTTAGATTTGATCGGCCTCACTGTATTCCATGTGTACCGCCAGGGGCGCCTTTTCTTGCCTGCTGGACACCGAGTAGTTGGTTACGGTGCGAATGGACCCGGTGGAGGTCAGATAGCCTCTAGGTCGCCTGATCTACAAAACTTATCCTCAAGGGCGGGGTCGTCAAATTCGACCATACTCCCAATTCCTTGCACCTCTGCGGATAGGATTGAGGCTCTACGGTTGGCCTAGGCATAGTATCCTCCAACGGTGAATAGATTGGAGAAACCCACCGGAAAGAAACCTAACCGTCGAATGTGTAGAATAGGGATGGCAGACGGAACACAACAGCGGAACACAACAATGGAAGGATGGCGAAGCGATATGACCAGTGAACAGACCCTGGATAGCACCGAACTAGATGTGGCAATCGTCGGCGGAGGGGTAAGCGGCTTATATGCCCTGCATCATCTGCGCGGGCTTGGTTATCGAGTTCGAGTCTACGAGCAGGGTGGGGATGTCGGCGGTACCTGGTACTGGAATCGCTACCCTGGTTGTCGATGCGATGTCGATAGCCTTGAGTACTCATTTTCCTTCGACGAGAAACTAGAGCAAGAATGGCAGTGGCCCGAACGGTACGGCACCCAGCCCGAGATCTTACGGTACGTCAACCATGTGGCTGACCGGCATGACTTGCGCAAGGACATCGTCTTCAACTGCCCGATCACGTCTGCAACGTTCAACGAGGACGCGAACCAGTGGGTGCTATTGACGGGGAGCGGACAACGTATAACTAGCCGGTTCTGCATCATGGCCACCGGCAACCTGTCAACACCGCGAGTTCCCGACTACGAGGGCTTAGACGCCTTCCAAGGCAAGTGGTATCACACCGGGCAGTGGCCCCATGAAGGTGTCGATTTCACTGGCCTGCGCGTTGGTGTTATCGGAACCGGCTCCTCCGGCGTGCAGTCCATCCCGATCATCGCCCGGCAAGCAAGCCAACTCAATGTATTCCAGCGGACCCCACAATTCTCCCTGCCGGCCCGCAACGGCCCAATGGATGGCGAGAAAGAGGCGACGCACAAGGCCAACTACCGGGCCCTCCGTGAGGCGGCCTTCGATACGCCCTTCGGCATAGCTGGTTATCCGCCACCAACACAGTCGGCACTAGACGTGTCGGACGACGAGCGGCAGGCCGCGTACGAAGAGAAGTGGGCCGAAGGGGGCAGTATCAGCTTCCTCTACACCTACAAGGATCTCCTAGTTAACAAAGAGGCGAATGATACTGCGGCTGATTTCGTGCGCGAAAAAATTCGGCAGACCGTCAAAGATCCGAAAGTGGCGGAGAAGCTTATTCCGTACGACCACCCGATCGGAACCAAGCGCCTGATACTCGACAGCGGATACTTCGAGACCTACAACCAAGACAACGTCACTCTGGTCGACATTCGCGAAGCTCCGATCGAGCGATTCACCGCGAAGGGATTACGGACAGCCGATGGGAACGAATACGAACTGGACGCGGTAGTTTTCGCAACCGGCTTCGATGCGATGACCGGAGCGCTGCGCAATATCGAACTAGACAATGGAGCAGGACTTACCATCCAGGACAAATGGTCGAATGGACCGCGTTCCTTCATGGGGCTGGCGATGGCCGGCTTCCCAAATCTGTTTATGATCACCGGACCTCAGAGCCCGTCGGTAAAGACTCAGATGATCCTGGCTGGCGAGCAGCATACTGATTGGATCGCCGAATTCCTGGAGTATATGCGACTCAACGGCTTTACCAGATTCGATGTTGATCAGCA
>CAVOAA010000015.1:0-26185 GCA_963693555.1 Dehalococcoidia bacterium
TCCCTTGCGTCGAAGGAAGCGGACGACTTCGGCAGACACTCGGCGCACGACCTGGACGTCAAATGTGTCCTCTGGCCCAAGTCCGACCACCAATACCCTGCTGGGCTTTATCTTGCCCTGGGTATGTATCAGCGTGGTCTCGCCGGCACTGCCCTTGATCTCGCCGTCTTCTATCAACTGGCTGATGACGCCGCCAAGGGCCTTATCAACTGCTCCGGTCGCACCGGCCGGCTTCTTTACGCCCCGGAACAGGTTCACCACCAGGGCCGGGGTGTCGATGCCAGTGATGTCGGCCGACTGGACGTCGATGGCCAGCCCAACAAACTTAGCGGGCTTGGCGGGTTTCTTGGCATTGGCTGCCCGGGGTTTAGTCGTCGTCATTTTGGCTATGCACCTTCGATTTTATTATCGCAATCACTTCGTGTTGGTCGCGGGAATCTCGCCACCGGACTTGGCCCACGCAACGACCTGGTCCAGCACGGGGCCGATGTCCTTAGAGGTGTCCATGGCGTAGTGGTCACGCTGCACCGGCTCTTCTATCGGGGCCAGCCGGGTGTAAATCAGCCATCCGGCGTCGGAGTAGGTATTGGCGTTCCGATCTGCTTTGCGTTGCTTCAAACGTTTCCGGACGGTGTTCTGGGGAGCGGTGACATGGACCACAGCCAGTGGAGTCCCGGTGGTCTCGGAAATCTCGTACAGGTGTGCCCGGAATTCTTCATTCAGGTTTGTGGCGTCGAACAAAACGCTGTAGCCATTGATCAGGTAATGGACGATCAGCTGGTAGCAGGACCGGAATACCCGGCGGTGTTCGGCGGTGGTGTACTTGGGATAAGGAACGATGACTTTGCGGAGCCGGTCAGTCTCCAACGTAATGAAGGGGATTTGTTCGTTCAACTTTGCCGCGAAGTGCGACTTACCGGTCCCGGGCAGTCCGCACATGGCGAATAGTAACGGGTGACCCGGCATGCGTGGCTGGGTTGTGGCTAGGTCCTCGTCCAGCGCCTCACGCATCAACGCTACGTCTTTGTTGTGTTGCTCTTCCAATATGTTACGTCCAAGGCGTAGATAGTATCCGGGTGGCTTGTCTGACGCTCACCTCGATCACGAAGAGGAAAACCCCTCTTCAGGCGGCCACACATCCAATAAATCGCCCGCAGCATCAGCCTCAAGTTGCCGGCGTTCGATCTTGGACTCCAGCATCGCGGGACTGAGCAGGAACGCCAGAGAAGCGATGATCATCAGGATCACAGCCAGAGCATTCAGGCTCACCGGCAGTGAGGCGGCGGTGATGATCACCAGGATCGAGGTGGTCACCGTTAGTAGTCCTATGCGGAGCAGCCGGGGGCCAACTTTCAGGAAGACGGCTGTCGTCACGGCCATGGCAACGAAGATGAACGCCCTGGCAGTGTCTGAGTCCTGCATCCGTTCTGCGTGTACGCTCCAGAGTCCTCCCTGCCAGTTCAGGAACAGTATCCATGATGTAAGGAAGGGGAACGGTAGAGCGGTCAGAGATGCCAATAGCCAGTCTCGTTTGACCATCTTGAAGATGACATTGGCCATGATCCACATGGAGAACGGCACGTATCCGATGAGCAGGAAGAAAAGCACCACGTTGAAGGGTAATTGCCCGGTGGTCAGCAGGGTCCACGCGCCGTAGCCAAGCGTGATCAAAGACAGAAGCCAGGACAACGCAGGCGCCGCCAGTGAGTAGCCCATCCAGGTGTAGGACCATTTGCTGGGGCTGCCGGCCCGCCAATTCTGCCAGGTCACAAAGGCGATAACGATGAGCAGCAGCGAGACCAAGAAGTAATGGCTCCATAGGTGGAGCGCAAAGAAGGCAGCCAGTAGGAAGTGGGGAATAGTGGCCAGTAGCACGTCCCGCCAGACCCCGGGGCTGTGTACCTCATACATGCCACGCGCTACCGCATTGGGAGCGCCCATCTCTGCAACGGCGCGCGCCATGGCCGTGTCTCGGTCGACCCCTTGGGTCTCCAGTTCAGCGGCTTTGTCTTCAAGGTGCCCCTCCAGTTCCTGGATGATCTCGTCCTTTTCATCGGGATCAAGATGGAGCTTGCGGGCCAACGCATGAAGGTAGTTCGTTACCTCAAATGTCATGGCGACGGCCTACTGGGCCTCTGGACTGGCGCCGGGTCGCATTATCGAGTCCATCGCGTTGGTGAAACGCTGCCACTCGGAGAGCCGGTCGCTCAGGGCTTCCTGCCCTTTGGCGGTAATCATGTAGTACTTTCGGCGCACGTTATTCGGCGTATATTCCCACCGGCCTTCGATCAACTTGGCTTTCTCGAGACGGTGGAGCGCCGGATAAAGGGTGCCCTCTTTGAAGGCGAAATAACCGCTGCTTCTCTGGTCCACTTCCTTCACGATCTGGTAGCCGTACATGGCCTCGTTCTCGAGGAGGGCGAGGAGCAGGGTATCGGTGTTGCCTTTCAGCATCTCTTGTTGGTGCATGTCGATACGGGTCCAGTGCAGAGATGGATACGCTCGGCGAATCGTCCTGTCGATCCAAGCTTGAATCGGCCAGAAAATCTCGGAAAATCTATGACCTAATTCTATGAACCGGAGATTGCTTGGTCAAGGCACGCAAGAATAGTCTAAGAGCAAACGTCTATAGATCGAACGGAGTCCACTACCCGAGAACGGAGTCCACTACCCGGCGCAGGAGAATCAGTATTATCAGCGCCGCCATGGGGCTGAAGTCGAAACCGCCAAAGCTGGGCAGGCTGCGTCGAATGGGGCCAAGCACCGGCTCGGTGAACTGGTTCACCAGGTTGTTTACGCTGACGAGCATAGGATGTGGTCTGCTGCCACTCAGGGGAATTATAAAAGTGAGTATGACTCTGGCAAAGATGGCGATGGTGAAAAGAGTCAGTAATCCGTTGATCAGTCCGGCCAATCTTTAACCTCTTTAACTCTGTCCCAGTTGGATCGATTTCTTGTAGGCCGCGTCCACTGCGCTTACTATGGCTGCCGGAACACCTTGGTCTTCGAGCACCCTCAGCGCCTCGGCGGTGGTGCCACCAGGAGACACAACCATGTCTTTTAGTGCCGCCGGATGCATGCCGGTTTCCATTACCAATTTGGTGCTGCCATACACTGTCTGCAGGGCCAGTGTCCGGGCCATATCCCTGGGCATGCCCACGTAAACACCGGCGTCAATAAGCGCCTCAATGAATAAGAATACATAGGCTGGCCCGCTGGCACTCAGCGCGGTGGCCATGTCCATGTACTTCTCATCTGATACGTAAATCTCCTGCCCAATGGTTCCCAATACAGACTTGGTCATTTCCCGCCGGGCTTCGTCCACGCCCTCTGAGCAGGTCCAAAGGGTCATGCCGGCGCCGATCTGAGCGGGAGTGTTGGGCATCACACGGACCACCGAACTGTGGCCCAGGCCATTGGACAGAGTGTCCATCTTGGCCCCAGCGACTATCGACAGGGCGGCCTGTTGGGGGCTGAGATGGCCCTTCAACTGCCCCATTACCGAACCCAAGTCTTGGGGTTTGACCGCGAAGACAACCAGGTCGGCTTGTTCGGCTGTCTTGAGGTTGTCGGCGTCGGCGTTTACACCAAATTGGGTAGTTAAGTATTCACGCCGCTCTGCAACCGGTTCGCCCACGCTGATGTCTTTGGGGTCGGCCAGCTTACCGGACAGTACGCCGTGGAGGATGGCTTCCGCCATTTTGCCCCCACCTATGAAAGCCACTTTCATATTTTTTTCCTTAATGCAGTTGAGCACGCCGTGCCTAACATGAATCACGGCTAAATGCCGGGCATCATTATATCACCGAAGCCGGTCGGGCTAGTGGTGATACGGAGTGTTTGAATCACAAACCAGGGTTGGGTTTAAGCGTTCGTCCTGAGGTCCGACCGAAGTCTCGAGTCTCGAGTCTCTATGAAATCGGACTTGTCGAAAGGCCGCACAAGCCATGCCTGTCAGCGAGGTGGATTACGGTTTTCACCGGAATGACGGTAGGCGCTTCGTTTTTCTGGCGAAGGCCAGAATCCAGTTTGGTTGCCGCAGTCCGGCTGCGGCAGATACAACTTATTGGACTGTTAGAAATCGGCCAGACCGTTGCCCTGGGCCAGGGCCACTGCCAGCCGGATGGCCTCCAACATGCTTTCGTGGCTGGCCACTCCCTTGCCGGCGATATCAAAGGCTGTCCCATGGTCCACGGAAGTGCGCACGAATGGGAGGCCGAGGTTGGCGGTGATGCTCTCTTCGAATCCGTAGACCTTAACCGGGATATGGCCTTGGTCGTGGTACATGCACAGCACCGCGTCATATTGGCCTTGGATCGCCTGGTGGAAGATAATGTCTGCCGGCACTGGCCCGAAGGCGTTGATGCCCTCAGCAATGGCGGCTTGAACCGCCGGGGCTATCTCATCCGCTTCTTCGTCGCCCATCAGTCCGCCGTCGCTGCCGTGGGGGTTCAGGGCCGCGGTACCGATCCTCGGCCGTTCAAACCCGTAGCTGACGAAGCTTTCATGCGTCAATCTAAGATAATCGAGGATGCGGTCTCTCTTGACCAACTCGCAGGCCAGACTCAGAGACCGATGTGTGCTCAGGTGCACCACCCGCAGGTTCTTGGCCATGAGCATCGTGGCCACCAATCTGGTCTTGGACAGTTCCTGCAGTAGTTCCATATGGCCGATGGACTTGTAGCCGGCCAGACTAGCCGCTTCTTTATTGAGTGGCGCCGTGGCCAGGGCATCTACCATACCTTCCATGGCCAGCTCTCCGGCTTTTGTGACCCATTCCATCGCTGCCTTACCGCAGGTGGGGCTGATCTTTCCGACGGTGATGTCTTCCGGGTTCAGGTTGTGGATATCCACAACCTCAATCACCCCGGGATCTCTTCCAGGAGTATCCGGACCGACGTACTCCCTGATCTTGATGGGTAGTCCGGTTAGAGCGACCGCCTGCTCCATGGCGTAGACGTTACCAACAACCAGCGGACGGCATGTTTCATAGACTCGCGGGTCGGACATCGCTTTGACAACCACCTCCGGTCCGATGCCGCAGGGGTCGCCCATGGTGATCGCGATGGCCGGTTTGTCGCCGGCTTTATTTTTTGAGGTCATGAAGTTTTCCTTTAGCTCCGGAAGGGGTCACAGATAGCGGTTGATACAGCTATCTAACGGATATTTTAGAGGGCGTCCTGGACGTTCTGTACCAACGATTCTAGGTCGTCTATCGCAAACTGGGAAACAGCCTGCCTAACTTTTTCTTTCATTACTTCGAAGTTGGGTTCTTCATAGTCTTGTGCTGTGAGTATTTGTTTTCTATACAGAGAGCCCCATTTGGCAGGTAGATTCCTAGCAGTGCTGTTAAAAACCTCTTTTTGTCCCTTAGCGTAATCGAATAGTCGTCTCCTAATATGCTCAGGGCCCGGTCCAAGGACAAGATGCAGACTCAAAGTATCTTCGTTACGGAACTCGAACAACAGCATTCGGTGAGTATCCGTCCATCCTTTACCTTCGAGCAGTTCTGACGTTTCGTCCCATTTATTCGGGCAGTATCTGATAAATTTTTTGTTCGAAACATCTGGCTCCAACTGACGGGGTCCACCTTAAACTGCGGATAATTTCGTAATTCCGCTTCGACTATGTCTCGAATTTCTAGTTGAACATCAGGGATAGCACCAATGATTAATTCTATAGCTTCTTTATGGTCGTAATAAATTTGTCGCGCCAACTGCTGTATGTCCGAATCAACCAAAACATGCCTCCTAAGACTGGTCACGTATTGCGCCAGTGTTGCCTGCAAATTCGTACCGAGATTAGTTGATCGGGAATCCAAAACTTGTTGAACCAAGTCGGAAATCTGATGATGGCTAATTGGGACGTAATGTGCTGCGTCACTTTCTTTGGTTGGAAGTTGACCATCTATCGTCAAAAAAACGTATAGCGGAGTGAGTCCGTCGTATTCTCGTTTAACTACGTGTCGGTAACGTTCGAGTTGATTACCGTGTTCACCGGAAAATAACTTATTCTCAATCGCGCAAACAAATCGGTCTTCTGGACTGGTAAGCAATACGTCTATACGGTGACGCTCTGTCTCGACATTGACCTCCCTTAGTTTCCAATGGTCCACATCGAAAGCCGTAATTTCGGCCATTTCGTGAGATCTGGCGTAGGAGGTAACTAGCAACAAGAATCTACGTAAGAAATAATCTCCTAATCCATGATTGCCGCTCGGGTCTAGGAGCCAAGCTAGAAATAAAGAGTGGCGGGTCTCGCTCTTTTCTATTCCTAGGACTTCAAAAATGTTGAAATCTACTAGCAGGTCTTCCAATTGCTCGAGTTTGCGATTATCAACAATAAATTGTTCTAGTGCGCTTTGAGCGTCCATGACCTTAGCTGCGACCATTATTTTCAATCTCAAATCCATCGCGGAACGCTGATGCGAATCCTGAGGTCATGAAGTTTTCCTTTAGCTCCGGAAGGGGTCACAGACAGCGGCCAAAGCGGCTGTCTGACGGATATCGTTGAGTTTTGAATGGTTATGTAATCAAGGGGGCCAGATGCGCCGAAATTATAGCACGGGTAGGGTTTTAAACCCCTTGTTTTGTGTGGTATGGTGGGTTCTCTTAAGTCTGAACGCACCAAGTATTTAATAAGAACGGTGGGTTCTCTTCGGCCTCGAAAGACCAAGTGAGGCCCGAAAAAAAGAGCCCCCAGCATTGGCCGCTGGAGGCTCTGGGAAGGCAGCCAGGCTGGTACAGGAACCGCACCACACATGAGACTCGATTAGCCGCAGCAGCAGTCGGCCTCCACACAACCCACCCCCGCACCAGCCAGGCCTGCCAATAATGTCTTTTAGTCCTTTCTACCTCTAGTCTTCCTCTCTCTAGCTACTCGCGCCGGTCCCCGCTGACTAATCGCACTTGTTCCAGGAACAGGCGACGCACTTCATGCATCCCTCTTCAAAGATGACCGGGGTATTGCACTCCGGGCACTTTCGGGCGTTCAGGATCTCTTTGGCATGTCCGTTCCCGTTCCCGTTTTCGCCGGTTACGACCTGTGGCGTGAACTTCAACTGGACTTCACTGGTGTTGGTTGCTTCCTCTCGGCCGCGTCCGCCGCCAGAGCTACGTTCCAGAGCCAGGGCCACTGCATCGGGACCGGAGCGCACCAAGGTGCCTTCGTCCCATGCCGGACAACAGGTGATTCCCCGCAGCTGTTCGATCACGGTGGACGGCTCGATCCCCGAGCGCAGGGCCAGGGACACCAGCCGGGAGATCGCTTCCAACTGGGCCGAGTCGCAGCCGCCAGCCTTGCCCAGGTTGCCGAATAACTCGAATGGCGTGTCCGCCTCGTCGAAGTTGATGGTTACGTACATATTGCCGTGGCCGGTCCGCACCCGCTCGGTTACTCCTCGGATGGACTGGGGCCGTTGCCGAGGGGCCAGGACGTCGTTGGTCTCGGCGTCCGCGGTTGTATTGCTCCCGCCGGTGCTGAGCACCTGACCGTCCTTGCTGCCATCACGGTAGACGGTTATGCCCTTGCAGCCCAACTCGTAGGCCAGCATGTAGGCTCCGGCTATCTCTTCCACGGTGGCGTCGTTGGGGAAGTTAATGGTCTTTGATACCGAGTTGTCGACGTGTTCTTGGACCGCGCCTTGCATCTTCACATGCCAGTCGGGTGCGATGTCATGGGAGACCCGGAAGACGTCTTTGACCCACTCGGGGATGTCCATATGTTCCAGACTGCCGGTTTGAGCCAGGTCTTCCATCAATTCTTCGGTGTAGAAACCTTCGTGCTTGGCCACTGCCTCGAAGTACGGATTTCCCTCGACCAACTTGGTATTGTCCATGACGTTACGCACATAGCTCAGAGCGAACAGTGGCTCGATGCCGCTGGAGGCCCCGGCGATGATGCTGATGGTGCCGGTGGGCGCGATGGTGGTCGGAGCCGAGTTTCGCATCGGCCGAGCGGGGCCTTTCGGCCCGTCTTGGCTGTAGATGCTGCCGTCCCAGGCGGGGAACGAACCACGAACCTGGGCCAGTTCTGAAGACGCTTGGTGAGTCCGCACTTGGATGCGGGACATCAGTTCACGGGTGAACTCTAAGGCCTCTTCGGAGTCATACCGCAGGCCCAACTCAATGAGCAGGTCGGAGTGTCCCATGATGCCGAGGCCGATGCGCCGGGTCTTCTTGCTCATCTCCTCGATCTCGGGGATGGGGTATTTATTCATGTCGATAACGTTATCCAATAGATGAACGGCGATATCGACGGTCTCGTCCAGACGTTCCCAGTTCATTACAGTGTCGCCGTTGACGATGGTAACCATCCGGGCCACGTTGATGGACGCCAGGTTGCAGGACTCGTGGGGCAGCAGAGGCTGCTCGCCGCACGGGTTGGTGCTTTCGATCATACCCAACTGCGGGTTGGGGTTATCCTCGTTGATCAGGTCTAAGAAGATCAGGCCAGGGTCGCCGGTCTTCCAGGCCATGTTGGTCAGCTTATCGAATAATTCTTTTGCATTAAGCTGGCCGGTGATCTTGCCGGTACGCGGGTTGACCAGGTCGTATTCCTGGCCGGCCTTGACCCGTTCCATGAAATCTTTGTTCACGGCAACCGATATATTAAAGTTGCTGAGGTTCTTGCCGTCTTCCTTGGCTACGATGAACTTCTCTACGTCTGGGTGATTGACGTTCAAGATACCCATGTTGGCGCCGCGGCGGGTGCCACCTTGTTTCACCACATCAGTGGCGGCATCAAAGGCACGGATGAAACTTACGGGGCCGCTGGCGACCCCACCGGTCGATCCCACAACATCGCCCTCCGGCCGGAGACGGCTGAAAGAGAATCCGGTCCCGCCGCCGCTCTTGTGGATCAAGGCGGTCTGCTTGACCTTATCGAAGATGGAACCAAGGTTGTCATCCACCGGCAATACGAAACACGCCGACAGCTGCTGTAGCTCCCGTCCGGCGTTCATCAGGGTCGGGGAATTGGGCAATAACTCCAAACGGCGCATGGCCAAGAAGAACTTATCTTCGGTGGCCTTCCGCTCTTCCTCGGTGGCGCTGTACATCAAGTCTGCCTGAGAAAGGTTCTTGGCCACCCGGCGGAACATGCCCACCGAGTCCTCCAAGATATTGCCTTCGCGGTCTTTAGAGAGGTAGCGCCTCTCCAATACCACACTGGCGTTGGTGGTCAACTCCGTGGAGCGTTCGTTGGTCTGTTGGGCTATCCCAGCGGCTTCAAGTGCCGTTGCTATCCGTCGACGCCTGTCCTGTATCTCGGCGTTCGTTGCCGGGTTGGATCCGGATTGGGTCCTTGGTCCTTCGTGAGTGGCGGTCATTTCGATTTTCCTCTTTAATGTCCCATTGCACCGGACATCGGGCTAAACTTGCCCTGAACTGTCCATTATTTGTAGCATCGGACGGCCGGAATATCGCCTCCGGAATGTCAGCCCAAACGGGGGATGACGGTCGTTACGGGCGAATGATTCCCGGTGCAAAACATTGACTACAACATACCATATATAGGGGTTTAAGTTATGTCATATACCACAACATGATGTGGTTGTTGTTTTCCGAACTACAAAAAGTGGTAGGCAAATTCTAGCTCTGGCGTTTGGGGGAAGTCAATAGAATTTCATGGAATATTGCGGACCGAAATCAAAGTGTTTCCGGGGATAAAAGCCGGAGCCTCGCGAGGAAGATGAGCGGGGGAAAAACCAGAAAAATGGCGGCCACGATTTTCCGGTTTTTGATGAAGAAGGGATGTATAACACCGGTTTTGCCGGGTAGGCCTTCCGGTTTCCTGCAGAGTTTTCTCAAGAGTCTTTTTCAGTAGACCGTCTCTTAAAAACATGAAAGGCTTCCGGATCGACTCGAGACGCCTTTCATCATCACAAACACACAATCCACAGGTTACTTGTTAATAGGGCACCTATTATATGGAGGAGACGACTAGGGCTGGCCGCCTTTGATGGTCTACAAAGACTAGAGCTCGTATTCCTCGTCGTCAGAGTCGGCGTTGCCCAGCCAGCAGGTGGCGAGGCTGGCCCGGGTGGCCTGGTCGATCTCTTCTTGAATCTCAGCGATCCGGCTGCCGGAAGCCATCTGACTGGAGATTAGCGTACTTGCTGAGCTGACGGGGACAATCTCTGCCAACACCTGGTGCTCCAGGTCGTGGACCTGGTTGTTGAGGGTTAGAAGTCTGGTCAGGGCTGAATACTGCAAACTGCCGTTCATGTCAGGGTCTCCTTGGATGAATGTTTGAATAGTGCTTTCTGGACTTCCATCGATTCCCGATCTATCAGGTTATTCCTGACTGATCGGGCCCTGTTGAGGACTGCCGGTATCACCGACGTCCGTGTTTCCATTTCCTGGGTTGTTATTGCTAGGACCTTTTTTCTGTCCCGGCCGGAATGTCGCTTCCGGTTCCACCGCCCGCCGCCGCCGTTTCTTGGGTAGGGCAGGGGGCATATCCAAGAGAGGCAACTGCGCATCGTCTCTCAGATCTCTCACTGCCTCTTCAAAACTCTCGATGTCTTGAAAGGCCCGGTAGACGCTGGCGTAACGGATGTATGCCACCCGGTCCAGGTCTCGGAGCCGCTCCATGACCATCGTGCCTAATATTGTTGTCGAAACCTCCGCATGGCCCATTTGCTGTAGCTCGGCTTCTATGTCCTCCACCATCTTGTCCAAGGTCCGAGAGGATACCGGTCTCTTGGTGCAGGCTTTTCTGATGCCTGAAACAAGTTTCTCCCGGTTGAACTCCTCTCTCCGGTTATCCTGTTTGGAAACCATCAGCGGAGCAGCCTGGACTCTCTCGTAGGTTGTGAAGCGCAGTTCACAGCTCTGGCATTCACGCCGTCGCCTGATACCGCTCTCCGCCACCCTGGAGTCGGTGACCTTGGAATGGGGGTGGCCGCAAAATGGGCAGTGCATTTCTTGGTCGTTTTTTTATACTTTTCTTAAATTCGTATTAAATACTATATATAGTGTTATTGTTAACTAAACCTACTATCTATAGTGTCTTGAGTGTAATAACCAATAATTAACTTGTCAATCCTCATCGTTTTTCGTAATTCTGTTCGTCTCTCGTGTTGCCTCTGGTTATTCTAGGCACAAAAAAAGACCGCCCTCCAATTAAGGAGAGCGGTCGAAAAGATGATTCCCGGCGCCTGATTAGATGCTGTGATGAAGGGGGATTAGTGCGCTGAGGCCTCCGAGAACATTACTCAGTTTTTAATGGGCTCCCGGCCCGGTGGATCGTCACCACTGATGTAGCGATTCCGTCTTATTACACTACGATGTCCGGTGATTCCGGGAGCCTTTGCGATACGGACGGGTTTTACCGGAAAAAGCCCCTGTTCTTGTTGCTGGACTGGCGGCGCAAGAAGCTTGGGACATCCAGTTCTTCTTCCGATTGAGGGATGACGTCCTGGAGCAGTCGCTCCAATTCGTCTTCCCGTAGTTGCTGGTTCTCGGCCACCACAGGGAACGAAGCGGCCACCATGGTTATCTTGACTTCGTCGTCCAACTTGGCATCTCGGCAGGTGCCGAAGATGATGTTGGCGTCGGGGTCGGACATGTCTTGAATCACTCGTGCGGCATCTTGGACTTCCTGAAGCGTCAGGGTTGGGCCGCCTGAGATCACGAACAGGATCCGGCGAGCGCCGTCCATGGAGATGTCCAACAGTGGGCTCTTGGTGGCTTGGCGAGCAGCGTCCACTGCCCTGTTCTCGCCCTTGCCTCGGCCGATGGCCAGCCAGGCCGGACCGGCATTATTCAATATGGTGCGGACGTCGGCGAAGTCTACGTTGATCTCGCCTGGGACCGTCACAACCTCAGCGATGGCTTGGATGCCCTGCTGCAGGACGGAGTCGGCCATCTTCAGTGCATCTTCCCAGGTGTAGGTCTGCTCGCCCTGAGCGTTAAGCTGCAACAGCCGGTCATTGTCAATCACAATCAAGGTGTCGACCTGGTCTTTCAACCGGGCGATTCCCTCTTCCGCGTTCTTCTTACGCATGTTTGCTTCAAAAGAGAAGGGCCGGCTGACCACGGCCACGGTCAATGCGCCTGCTTCTTTGGCGATTTGAGCGATCACCGGGGCAGCTCCCGTACCGGTGCCGCCGCCCATGCCCACGGCCAGGAAGACCATGTCGGCGCCTTCCAGTGCCTTTTCAATGTCGTGGCGGCTCTCTTCTGCTGCTTGGCGCCCGAGGTCGGGATTGGCGCCGGAACCAAGACCACGGGTCAGGGTCTGTCCGATGGCCAACCGGTGGGAAACGTCGCAGCGGAACAGGTGCTGTGCATCTGTGTTTACGCTGTAATATTCCACCACGGGCAGTTTGTCTTTGAACATTCGGCTAACGGCGTTACTGCCGCCGCCACCGATGCCCATCACCTTGATGTTCGGTGAGCCGGCGTTGATCTCTTGAACCATGTCAAAAGTGTTGTCTGCGTCTTGGGCGGGTTCCCAGGCTGCCGAATTGTCTTGTACCATTCCAGGTCCTCCCATCTTCATCATCTGATTAAGTACCGGAGCCGTTGTTTGGCTCTTGCGGTCTGCTAGTGTTGGCTGATCTTACTGGGTCCGTTTTCCGGGCGATCCCGGAGCGCCGGCGCATGTATTCGGCGTCGGCGGCTGAGCTGAGGTTACCTTGCTGCGGTTGCTTTTTTCCTGCCCAACCCCCATCGCCAAGATTTGCTACCCATTATCGATCGGCCTCCGTTCAGGGAAGACCGTGTTTCGCCCTGGTGCTTGATTCCCCAGAGGAGCAGCCCAACACCGGCCGCAAAGGCCGGTTTTCTAAGCTGTGCCGGCAGGCCGGCGATGCCCTCCGGATAGCCAATTCGGACCTGGCCCCCCAGGGTTTTCTGGACCAGTTCCGTCAGCCCGGTCATCTCAGATCCGCCTCCGGTCAGCACGATGCCGCCGGGAGGAAATTCTCTGAGTCCGGACTGCCTCACCTTCAATACGATCATCTTGATGAGTTCCATCATCCTTTCATAAAGCGGCTCGCACAGGATCCGACGAGACAGCGAATGCTTCGGCTGGCCCTGGAAACTGGGAATCACCACTTCTTCGTCGGCCGCGACCGTTTCGGGCATCACGGTGCCCCATTTGATCTTCATCTCTTCGGTCATATACATAGGAGTCTTCAGCGCCACCGAGAGGTCACGGGTGAGCTGACTACCACCGATCGGAATCACTGCCGAGTACCATGGCTGGCCCTGGCGATAGATGACGATGTCTGTGGTGCCACCGCCAATATCTACTAAGACCACTCCCATCTCTCGCTCATCGCCGCTCAAAGTGGCCTCGGCGGAAGCCAGAGAGTGGAGCACCATACTCTTAACTGAAGCCTTGTTGGCCTCGATGACCTTGACTGTGTTCTTCAATGCCACGGAATCACCCATGACAACGTGCGCCTCGACCTCCACCAGGTTGCCGTGAAGGCCAACGGGGTTGCGGATGCCAGACATTCCGTCGACGTGGTAGCCGATCGGTATGACATGCAGCACTTCCTGGTTGGGGCCGACATCGGGGAAGGAACCGCGCAGGAGACGGTCTAGCAGCTTGCCACTGATGTCTCCAACGTCATCAGGGTTGTCCACCACCTCTCTGGTGTTCAAGGAACTCAGATGAGTCCCGGATACACTGGTGTAGACCCCTGAAGGCGCCCCATTACCGATGTAACGCTGGGCTTCTTCCAGTGAGGCCCGAACAGTCTCTTGGACCTCTTCGATATTCTCGATCCGGCCTTTCTGCATTCCTTGGGAGGTCACAACTCCGGTGCCCAACACCTTCAGCTCTCCCTCAGTTCCAACGCGGGCCATGATGGAGGTAACTTTATCGGTGCCGATATCAACCGCTGTATAGAAAGTATCTCGTGCCAACCTGTCACCTTCCTTAATAACGCCGTTTCAAGGCCAAAATCTGGCCATGATTAATCTGTTTCATAGTCCGGCTAGAGCCGCTGGGCAACCCGCAGTTTGGCGCTGCGGCTTCGCGGATTAGCCTGGACCTCTTCTTCTGATGGTTTGATCACCCGCCGGTTGATGATCTTTAGCCGCGGCGTTTGACCGCAGACACATACCGGCAAACTGGGAGGACAGACACAGGTGGCTGCCTCACGTTTGAAGAACGACTTAACGATCCGGTCTTCCAGGCTGTGGTAGCTGATCACCGCCAACCGGCCTTCCGGGGCGAGCAACCCAACCGCCGCATTAAGTCCTGCTTCGACGTTGTATAGCTCGTCATTGACGGCGATGCGCAGGGCCTGAAACGTCCTGGTCGCCGGGTTGACCCGCTGACCGGGCCTGCGTCCCAAAACACTGCCGATTATCGAAGCCAACTGTCCGGTGGTCGTGACCGGTCTTTCCTTGATGATGGCCCTGGCGATGGCCATGCCCCGGGGCTCTTCTCCGTAGCGACGGACCAACTGCCCCAATTCCCTTTCGTCATAGGTGTTGACGATCTCTTCGGCGGTCAACTCACCCTCAGGGTCGTACCGCATATCCAGAGGCTCGTCTGTCTGGAAACTCAGTCCGTAGCCCGGACGCTCCACCTGGCGGGATGAGAACCCCAGGTCCAACAACACGCCGTCTACTTTTGTTATTCCGTGTTCTGCCGCGAGGGCGGCCATATCTGCGTAGTTGCCAGTGGCCGGGATGAAACGGTCGCCGAAGCCAGCCAACCGGGACTGGGCTGTTGCCAGAGACCGGGAATCCCAGTCGATGCTCAATACAGCTTTCACGTGGGGCTCGGACCGGAGGATGGCCTGCGAGTGGCCTCCCTCTCCGGTGGTGCCATCCACGTAGACCCCGCCCTCATGCAGCGTCAGCCCCTCTAGCGTCTCTGTTATAAGCACTGGTTGGTGCGAGACGTTGAGGTCGCCATCGGATGCGTGACCGGTACGGTCCATAAGCCCCGTTAGCCAGGAGTCTGATAATTCAGCTGTTCTTGTCAGGGTTGCCTGCGACACCGCCGCTCCCATCCGCCTTATTCATCTTGGCGGCCACATCACTTGTTGCTGGTTAGCCTTTATCGAACGCTTCCTGAGTTTCTGACCAGGTTTCCTACCTGGTTTCTGACCAGAAAATCCGGACCGAATCTCGCGGCAGACCAGGAAATCACCCCGCGAAACCTGCCGGCAAGCCCTTTGGCGCCGATGTGATTGCACCTGACAGTAACAACTTGTAAACATAACCGTCAACGAAATTTGGTGTCAGTTTTAATAAATTCTTAAACTTATGTCAATTTTGGTCGAAATATAAGAATTAAGCAAGTAACCACGCCCATCGAACGCCGAGAATCTCGGCCATGGGTCGTTGGGAAAGCAGGTTGAAGGCTTTTTGAAAGTTCGGTTTCTTCCGACCGGCCATAGTTGAAAAACCAGGCCGTTCAGCGGCAACGGTTCCGTGCTCGCCCACGCAGACGGTTATGGAAAGGGTTGGACCGCGCGTATGCTATAATTGTGGCTACCCGAACACACTGTAAAGTCAGTTCTGTGCCCTGAGTTTGACGTGCTGTTCGGCGTACCGGTCAATCCCCGGTCAGTCTTCGGTCAATCCGATGAATGATCATCCGACTCTGATGGCCGTTTCACACTCGGCCGTGGCATTTTATGGAGATGAAAGGCGTTGAACGTCACTAAGGACTCGGTCACAACCACAGAAGTTACCTTAACCATATCCATGGACGCAGACGATGAAGAACCGTTTCTCAACCGGTCCTTCAGACGGGTTGCCAGCCGCGTCCGCATCCCGGGCTTCCGGCCCGGCAAGGCCCCGCGCTCGGTGATTGAAAATCACTTAGGCCGGGAGGCCTTGGTCCACGAGGCCCTGGATTTCATGATCCCTGAGTCCCTGGACCAGGTGTTGAAAGACGAGGACATCCAGGCTTTCATGGAACCCAAGTTGGAAGTGCTGGACATGGCGCCCGTGTCATTCAAGGCCGTGGTGCCCCTTGAGCCAGTGGTGGAGTTGGGCGACTTCCAGTCGATCCGTCTGGAAAAAGAGCCGATTGAAATAACCGACGAGCAGGTGGACCACGTATTGGAAGACCTCCGTTTTGAAGCAGCACCCTGGGAGCCGGTGGAACGCCCATTGGCCTTCGGCGACCTGGTTTCGATGAACGTCAAAGGGACGATCGAGGGCGAAGATGTCATCGACGACAACGGCATCGACTTCATCCCTCAGGTGGACAACGACCTCCCCTTCCCCGGCTTCTCCGTTTATCTGGAGGGCATGACCGAAGGACAGTCCAAGGAATTCACCATCCCTGTGCCCGACGATTACCCCCAGGAAACCTACGCCGGTAAAGAGTGCCGGTTCAACGTTGAAGTCCTGTCATTGAAAGAGAAGAATCTGGCGGACCTGGACGACGAATTTGCCAAGGGTGTGCGGGAAGGCTTCGAGAGCCTGGAAGCGCTCACCGACCACGTGCGACAGCGTCTTAATGACGAAGGTGAGGCTGCTGAGACACGGCGTCTGGAGGCATCCAGTCTCGAAGAGCTCAAAAAGCTGGCCAAAATCGAGGCCTCAGAACTGGTCTATCAGCGTGAATTGGATTTAATGTACGAAGAGCGCGAAAGGTCCATGCAAAATCAGCGTATGGACATGGAGCTCTACCTTAGTTATCTCGGCCAGACCGAAGAAGAACTTCGGGAGCAGATGAAGCCCCAGGCCGAAGAGCGTTTGAACACGATGTTGATCCTCCGCAAGCTGGCTGACGTGGAGAATATCGAGATTGACGACGAGGATGTGGAAGCGGAGATAGACAACCTGATCTCCTCTACTGGCGGCGAGTCGGAAACGGCCATGAAACAGGCCCTGAGTACCGAGAACGCCAAGGAGTCCATCCGGTCTTCATTGATGAACCGGAAGATCATGGCCAGACTGGTGGGGATTTCCCAAGGCGAAGAATCCGCCAGCCCTGTCGCTGAAACGGCAACAGAGCCGGAAGCTGAATCGCCTAAAGAAACCGCCGAAGAACCGGCCGAAGAACCGGCCGAAGAAACTACCGAAGAAACTACCTAGGAAAACGGGCCGGAAGAAGAATCTTCACCGGCCGAAGAAGCAACAGAATAAGGAGCGCACGTCGATGCAAGACCTTCCCAACCCCAGTGGACTATTCGTACCTCAATCCATCGTCCCCATGGTCATCGAAACCAGCCCTAGGGGCGAGCGGGCGTTTGACATATATTCCCTTCTGCTGAAAGAGCGGATCATATTCTTGGGAACCCCCATCAATGACCAGGTCGCGAACCTGATCATCGCCCAGTTGCTGTTCCTCGAACGCGAGGATCCGGACAAGGGCATCAACCTATACATCAACAGCCCGGGCGGCGTGATCAGCTCCGGCATGGCTATCTACGACACCATGAACCTGATCAAGCCCGACGTCTCCACGATCTGTCTGGGGATGGCAGCCAGCATGGCCACCATCCTGCTGTCCGGCGGCGCGAAGGGCAAGCGCTACGTCCTGCCCAACTCCACCGTCCACATGCACCAGCCCTTGGGCGGCGCACAGGGCCAGGCGTCCGACATCGAGATCGCAGCCAGGGAGATCATCCGGCTGCAGGACAAGATTCGTATCATGCTGTCGGAGAACACAGGCCAGACCTACGACAAAATCGCCCGAGACACCGACCGCGACTACTACCTGACTGCCGAGCAGGCAGTTGAGTATTCCTTAGTCGACGAGATTCTCGGCTCGGCGCAGCCGGAAAATAAAGATTCCTAGACAGTCGAAATCCCGGACGGTAAAACCCGGGACGATTGAAAACTGGATCAGTGTAGGGTTTGAGGGGTAAGTGTGGCTAACGGAAGAAGTGGGTCCAGGCTTTCTCGGTGTTCGTTCTGTGAGAAACCCCAGCCCCGGTCGGATATGGTTATAGCCGGCGAGGGCAAGGCCGCGGTCTGTCATGACTGCATCAGGGTACTGGGACAGGTTGTGGAGGAAGAAACTCCGCCGCCGGCCAAGAAGTTTGAGCCCTCCAGGCCCATGGCGCCGCGGGAGATTTACTCCAATCTGGATACCTATGTGGTCGGCCAGGACAAGGCGAAAAAAGTCCTCAGCGTAGCCGTCTACAACCACTACAAGCGTATCTGGAACGGCCGCCAAGGTCCTGGGGCGGATGTGGAACTACAGAAGACTAACATCTTGCTCGTCGGCCCAACTGGCTGCGGCAAGACTCTGCTGGCCGAAACCTTGGCCCGCACTTTGGATGTCCCGTTCGCTGTGTGCGACGCCACCTCCCTCACCGAGTCCGGTTATGTCGGCGAGGACGTAGAAAACATCCTCCTCCGGCTGATTCAGGCCGCCGATTGGGATGTGAACCGCGCCGAGCACGGCATCATCTACATAGATGAGCTGGACAAAATCGCCCGTAAAGAGGGCCTGAACCGCTCCATAACCCGGGACGTCTCCGGCGAGGGTGTGCAACAAGAACTGCTCAAGATCATCGAAGGTTGCATCGCCAATGTGCCGCCCCAGGGTGGCCGCAAGCACCCCCATCAGGAATTCCTCCAGATCGACACCCGCCACATCCTGTTCATCTGCGGCGGCGCGTTCGACGGTCTGGAAGAGATTGTGGCCAAACGCCTCGGTTCCGGATCGACCCAGCTTGGTTTCTTGGCCGAGGGCCGCGACGGCGCTGCAGAACCAGAGGGAAGCGTCCTGACTCAGGTGATCCCCGAAGACCTTCTGCATTTTGGCTTCATACCGGAGATGGTCGGAAGGCTGCCGGTGACGGTGGGCCTGGAATCCCTGGACAAGGATTCGCTGGTCCAGGTGCTAACCGAGCCAAAGAACGCCATCATCAAGCAGTACCAGCGGTTGTTCAGCATGGATGACGTCGAGCTGGAATTTACGGACGACGCCCTTGAAGCCGCAGCGGAACGGGCCTTGGAACATCAGACCGGCGCCCGCTGCCTGCGTTATGTGATCGAGGACACTCTGCTGGACGTCATGTATGACCTGCCGTCGTTGGACGAGGTCGTGCGCTGCGTCGTGAGCCGTGAGGCGATCGAAGGCGATGCTCCACCGAAACTGTTCACCGAAGATGGCAAAATAGTCGAACTTCCGCCCCAGCCCATCAAGAAGTCGGCTTAACCCCCGCTTTTCGCCGGGTCCTCTTTCATCGCTTCGGTCTTCGCACCGGCCATGGCTTCGGCGATCTGATTGTCGAGGCAAAGCCCATTCGGCATGGTCCGAGATAGAGGCGCTCCCGATGCGTCCAAGACCTGGCCGCCGTTGACGCTGATCTCCCCCTGACTCACGGCCCGCAGGGTCTCGAACAGCAGATACGGCTCTCTCCGGTACTGCTCTCTGCGGATCGCCTGGAATAGGGCGAAGTCTTCCCCTTCCGTCTTCTTTACGGCTTCAAGGTCTTTGCCTTTAAGCGATTCCCAATGCTCGTCGAAACCGGGTCCGGTTATGGGCACTGCGACGTAGGAAACTACGGGCCCCCGGTCCACTTCTTCGGTGGCCAAATGGACCATGGCGCCGGTCGTGGTGGCCTTGGTTTCGATCAACTTCCAGACGACTTCCTGCCACGTGCCGATCGGTCCGTCCGGAAGCGCTGGGTGAAGGTTGAGCAGGGGATACTGACGGCACATCTTGCCGCCCACGATCAACATGTATCCGGCCAACACGCAGACGTCGGCTTCCTGGCCCTCCAGCTTGTCCATCACCTGCTGGTCGAATTCCTCGCGGTGGTCAGAAAACCGGCCATTGATCTGCTTTCGAAATTCAGCTGATGAATGTGTGACCAAGGGAATACCGTAGCCATCAACCAGGCTGAAAAACTCGTCTGAGCCGTCTGCTTCGCCCCTGGCCCGGTTGCTGAAGACAAAGTTGATACGGGCATTCGCGCCGGTCTCAACCAGACGTTTTTGCACGAAGTTAAGAAGTCCCCGCGAGCCCTCTCCACGGCCAGTGGAGAACCATCCGATATTCAACATCCTCAGATCAACACCTTCCCAACACTTTTACGGGTCCGAGTTCTTGCTACCGGGCGCCTACTCGTCTAGATCGTCGTCCGGGTCATCGTCAAGATCGTCGAACCCGGTCTTGGCGCCGGCGGCCTGGTAGGTTTCTTTCAGTTCGGTGATCTTCAATTCTGCGTTATTAAGAAGTTCGTTGCAGAACTGCACCAGCTTCATTCCTTCTTCGAAACGAGAGGTCGCCTCCGCCAGGGTCAGCCCGCCAGCCTCCAGCTGCTCTGCCATCTCACTTAAACGATGAAAAGAGTCCTCGAAGCTGGGGGTCTCGGCATCTTCTTTGGGCGAGGAATTCCTGGGTTTGGCCATGATCTAGCCTCCTGGGGGCAGTTGGTCCGGTACATTCTCCCCGCGGCACAAGCATGCCAGCAGGGAGCGGAATCCGCAAGGGGAAATCCCTATAAAAGAGGTGCCATTCCGCTGGTCTGGTTGGCCTTGGTTCTGGCCTTTGCCTTGGGTTTTGGTGTCTCGGGTGTCGCAGCCGATGGCTTTGGCGAGCTGCCTTGAATGCCGGAACCGGCCACGGCAGGGAAGGACCCGTCCGCCACGGTGATATCGAGGGTGCCACCGGCCGAGACCTGTTTGGTGCTAGTGATCACCTGCCCTGTGTCCGGCGATTGCACTATCGAGAAGCCGCGGCCCAGAGTGGCCAGCGGGTCCAGGGCCCTCAAGCGCAGACCAAGACTTTCCACCTGCATCTTACTCTCCGACAACAGCCTGGATGTCGCTGAGTTGACCACTCGGCTGACGTCATCAACCCTCCGGCGCATGGTCGGCGTATCCGGCAGGCTCATCTCCATCCGGCGGGCGGTCGAAGTCACCTCGGAGCGTCGCCTCGAGTTCTGGTCCATCAGGATACGCAACATCATCGTCGTAGTCATCTCTAGCTGGCGGCGGAGCACCTGGCCGTCGGGGACAACCAGTTCAGCGGCAGCGGAGGGAGTCGGAGCCCTGACGTCCGCCACATAATCGGCGATGGTTTCATCCGTCTCGTGGCCAACGGCGCTGACTACCGGGGTTTTGCAGGCATAAATTGCCCTTGCGACCACTTCTTCATTGAAGGGCCAGAGGTCTTCCAGAGAACCTCCGCCGCGACCGATTATTATCACATCGCAGTTGCCTTCCCGGTCGAGCAGTTCGAGCGCAGCGGCTATCTTGGGCGCGGCGTCCGCTCCCTGGACTACAGTCGGAGATAGCACCAGTTCCGCGAGGGGGTAACGGCGTTGAAGGACGTTCTGTATATCGTGGAAGACCGCCCCGGTGGGCGATGTTACAACCCCCACACGTTGGGGGAACCGGGGTAGTTGGCGCTTGCGGCTGGTCTCGAATAGACCCTCGGCGGCCAATTTCTGCTTGAGGCGTTCCAGTTCCAGGGCCAGTTCTCCCACTCCTTCGGGCATTGCCAGGTCCACCATAAAGTCGGTGGTACCGCCCCTGGAGTAAAAGGTGATCTTGCCGTGGGCCGAGACGGAATCGCCTTCCGAAAGGAGCTCCGCACCCTTCATGCTGCGAAACATCACGCAACGCAGCAGGCTTTCGCGGTCTTTCAGGCTGAAGTAAGTGTGCCCGGCAGGAGAAGAACGGAGACCCGAGACCTCACCGACGATCCAAAGGTCCATCAGAAGAGGGTCGGACTCCAACGACTCCTTGATGTGGAAGGAAACCTGGCTGACGGTGTAAACGGCCACGGTCTAGCTCACGCGCTCGGTGTATTCTCCGTTGCGGGTGTCCACCCGGATGATTGTGCCGGGGGTGATGAACATGGGGACGGTAACCCTGAGTCCGGTCTCCAAAGTGGCCGGCTTGTTGCCGCCCTGAGCAGTATCGCCCCGGAACGAAGGGGGAGTATCTTTGACCTCAAGCTCCACATGGGTCGGCAGCTTAACGCTGATTGGCGCACCGTTGTAGAGGACGACGTCGACCATCGCCTGCTCTTTCAGGTACTCCAGTGCATCGCCAAGGATCTCCTTGGTCAGGTCATATTGGTCGAAGGTTTCTTGGTCCATGAAGTAGTAGAAACTGCCGTCGGTGTAGAGGTACTGGGTGGCGCGAGTATCCACGTCGGCCAGGGTAAACCCAGTGCTGTACTGTTGGAAGGTCCGCTCAACCACTGTCCCGTTCAACAGGTTTCGCATCTTGATGCGGGTCACCGGCGCCCTTTGCTGCATCTTATGACGCTGGTAATCCATGACCTCCCACGGTTGGCCGTCCAGTTCTATGACCAGCCCGCGGCTGAGGTCGCTGAAGTTGATGCTCATGTAGAGTCCTCCGGGTTTATGGTGAAGGTCGACCGCTTAGAGCGGGCGAATATCCGCTATTTTACGCCTAACAATTGGCAGATAGAGTGTACCACTAAGCCCGGCACAAACGCCGGGTCCAGGCTGCCTGGGCCGTTTTTACTTTCTGGCGTGGCTTACCTTTTGGCGTGGTTTACTTTCTGGCGTGGCTCACCCTTTAGCGTGGTTTACTTTCTGGCGTGGCTCACCCTTTAGCGTGGTTTACTTTCTGGCGTGGCTCAATGGAACAGCGCCGTCTTCCCGAAGGATCACGATGTCTTCGATACGTATCCCGCCCCAGCCGGACAGATAGATGCCAGGCTCCACGGTGAAGACCGTGTTTACTTCCAGGACGTCGGGAGACCGGGGGCCGACTCTAGGGTTCTCGTGAATCTCCAAGCCTACGCCGTGACCTAGGCTGTGGCCAAAGTTGTCGCCATAGCCGGCTTGGGCGATGACATCGCGGGAGAGGTTATCGGTCTCTTCGCCGGTCATTCCCACCTTCACGGTGTTGATGGCTGTTAGCTGTGAGCCTAGGACGATGTCGTATATCTTGTTGAATGTCTCATCCGGCTCACCTACGGCTATCGACCTGGACAGGTCTGAGCAATAACCGCCGACCTTGGCGCCCATGTCTATCACGATTGGGTCGCTCTGCTTGATCACGTAGTCGGAGGGTTGGTGATGGGCCATGGCCCCATTGGGACCGGCAGCCACTATGGTGTCGAAGCTGATGGCGTCGGCGCCCGCATCACGCATGGCCATTTCCATCATCCAGGAAACCTCTCGCTCGGTCATGCCAGGCACGATTTTGGGGCAGACCTGGTCCATGGCCTTGTCGGCGGCGTCGATAGCCAACTGCAGCATCGAAAGCTCTTCCAAGTCCTTGATGATGCGCTGGTTCTCAGCCAGGCCGGGCGCGGGGATCATTGAAACGGCGCCCAAGGCCGAATCACCCTTGATGGCGTCAATCAGATTGTTGTACGAGGAGACGGTCATGTCTTGGCTTTCAAAGCCGATCTTCTTCACTCCGGAAGACTTCATCTCGTCGATCAGCCAATCCCAGCCGCCGCGCACCTGTCTCACGTCGAAATAGGGCGATTGGTTGGTAGCCTGTTCAGTGTATCGGGAGTCGGTGACCAAGATGGCGTTGGCCTTGGTGATGAACAGGAACCCAGCGGAACCGCTGAACCCCGACAGGTAACGCCGGTTCTCCGGAGCCGAGATCAAAACGCCGTCCAGTTCTTTTTCTTCCAACTGGGCAACGAGCCCCTCCACTCTTTCCTTCATCTGGTCTCCTCTCTCATTTGGATTCTTCTTCAACGATCGCGGCCAATACCTGAAGGGCCGTGGTGTAGCTTCTCCAGCCAAATCCTGCGATCTGGCCCCGGGCAACGTCTGTGATTACCGAAACCCTGCGCCATGACTCTCTTGACCCGGGATTGCTGAGGTGTACCTCGATCACCGGCAGACGGCAGTCAATCAGCGCATCCTTCAGGCTCAGGCCATAGTGGGTCAGCGCGCCAGCATTCAGGACTATGCCTTGGATTTTACCCCAATGCTCCTGGATGCAGTTAATCATCTCTCCTTCCACGTTGGATTGGTAGAAGATTGCCTCCACACCAAGCTCGCCGGCCACCCGGCTGATCTCCTGGTTAACTTCGTCCAGGGTCTTGGAGCCGTATTGAGATGCGTCCCGGCGTCCCAGCATGTTGATGTTGGGCCCATTTAATATCAAGAAGCTTGCCATGGTTCTAGGAGTCCTTCCCGGTGGGTATTGCTTCAGATTCTTCTCTCGGCGACCTGCGCGCTGGTTCATCCGCCCTGGGGTGGTGTTCCAGATAGGCCGTCAGAGCTTCTTGTTTCGTTACATGAGTATAAACCTGCGTGGTGGTGGGGCTGGAATGGCCCAGCAATTCTTGTATCACACGCAGATCGGCGCCACCCTCCAGCATGTGGGTGGCAAATGTGTGCCTGAGGGTATGGGGATGGACGTCGGCCCTGGTCCCGGCGATGGCCGAATACCGGCGGACCATTTTCTCGTAACTGCGCCTAGATAGCCGTTCGCCATACCGGTTCAAGAATAACGCCTGTGTGGGCCGCGTCTGCAATTCGTGCCTGGGCCCGTTGATGTAATGGTGCAATGCTTCTTCGGTGGCTTTCCCGAACAGCACCAGCCTCTCTTTGGAGCCTTTGCCCTTAACGAGTAACTCTCGTCTGGGGAAATTGATGTCTTTTAAGTCGAGACCGTGAATCTCAGCCAGCCGGATGCCGCAGGCGTATAGCGTCTCCAGGATGGCTTTGTCTCTAATGCCATGGACAGTGGATTCGTCAGGCGCGTCCATCAGCCGGGCGACTTCCCGTTGGCCGAGAAAATCGGGTAGGGTTTTGGCCACCTTGACCTTGAAGCTCTGGCCGGAGGGCACGGGAGTAGAGCGGAACAGCCCTTCTTGGACCAGGAACCGGTAGAAGGACCTGACCACGGTCAATTTACGGGCGACACTGACTCTGGCGTAGCCTTGCTGTGGGCCTCTGCCTTCAGTGGCCAGCCATGCCAGGTAACCCCGTAAGGTCTGCCGGTCCATGTCTGCCAACCCAAGTTTCTCGTCGGCCAAGTACTGCCGAAAGGTCTGCAGGTCGGCAAGATAGATGCGCTCGGTATTTTCGGACAAACCCCGTTGGCCACGAAGGTAGCGAGGAAACGCCTCTAGATAGAGGTCAAATTGGGCCAGGCCCTGATGACCGGTGTCTTGGAGGCTAGTCGCCAACCGGTGCCAACTCTTCCGAGTTGTCTGCGCCTTCCGGACCTTCTGCGTTATCCGGATTCTCCAGAGTCTCCTCCTGCCAGGTGCAAACAGTGCAGGCCACGTTGTTCCGGTTCTTTTGAATCATCAGGCCGCTGCACTCGGGACAAGGAGTAGTCAGCGGACGCTGGTTCAAAATCAGGTCGCAATTCGGGTAGTTAGAGCAGCCGAAGAATGACCGGCCTTTGCCTCTGGCACGGCGCTCGACGATCTCGCCACCGCAGTCTTGCTTGGGACAAGGGACACCAACCATCTTCAAGATCGGTTTGGTCTTGCGGCAGTCCGGGAATCCAGTACAGGCCATGAACCGCCCGAACCGGCCGGTCTTGATCACCATCGGTTGACCGCAGAGATCGGCGTGCTCGCATTTTTCGCTTCCGGCACAGTCGCAGACCTCGTCGGTCTCCTCGTCCATGCGGATCTTAGGCATCAACTCATCGGCAGTGCCCAGGGCTTTTTGGAAAGGCCCGTAGAACTCGCCCAGCATGGGTATCCAATCTCGCTCGCCCCGGGACACATCGTCCAGTTCCTCTTCCATCTTGGCCGTGAAGTCCAGGTCCATGATGTCGGTGAAATACTCGGTGAGCAGGTCGGTCACAGTGATGCCTAATTTTGTGGGCGTGAGCCTATTCCGCTCGCGCTCAACATACATCCGGTCCACCAGTGTCCCGATGGTCGGGGCGTAGGTGCTCGGACGGCCGATGCCTTTCTCTTCCATAGATTTGATCAGCGTTGCCTCAGTGAACCGCGGGGGCGGCTCGGTGAAGTGCTGGTTGGCCGACAGCTTGGAGCAGTCCAAAGCATCCCCTTCCGATAGCGCCGGAAGCGAATTCTTGTCGTCGGGCTCATTGCTGTCGTCCCGGCCTTCCAGGTAAACCGAGCGGAAGCCGGCGAATTTCAATACCGAGCCGCTGGCCCGGAAGTTGTAGGTGTTTCCGGAGTTTTTGCAGACGCCGTCGATGTTCAGAGTGGTCGCTTCCGACCGAGCGTCTTCCATCTGGCTGGCCAGCATCCGTGACCAGATCAGGGTGTAGAGGTTCAACTGGTCCGCGGACAGATAGTCCTTCAGAGACGCAGGATCTCTCCTGATGGAAGTGGGGCGGACGGCTTC
>CAVOAA010000016.1:0-26043 GCA_963693555.1 Dehalococcoidia bacterium
TTAGAGGTAGCAGCCTTTAGCGAATGGCACGGTAGTCTCTGGAGAGACGCCAGTCAGACGAGGAAGGAACACTATGCAGAAAGCGACGGACAACGGAACAATGCCAGTGCGAGTGGCGATGGACGCCATGGGTGGCGACCACGGCCCGGTGGAGACGGTCAAGGGAGCGATCGCTGCCGCCAGAGAGACCAACGCGGAGATAATCCTCGTTGGCGACCAGGGCCCGGTGGAACAGGAACTCGCCAAACACGACACAAAAGGCATCACGGTGAGCGTGGTCCCATCTGAAGGCAAGATCGGCGACGACGAACACCCCTTGCAGGCCATGCGCACCAAGCCTAAGTCCTCGGTGGTTGTCGCCACCCGGTTGATAAAAAGCGGCGACGCCGATGTGATGGTCTCCATGGGTTCGACCGGCGGCTCCATGGCCAGCGCGGTGCTGACCCTGGGCCTGATGCCCGGCTTGGACCGGCCCTGTATCGGAGGGCCATTCCTGGGCCTAGCGCCCAACACCGTCTTGGTAGACATCGGAGCAAACATCGACTGCCGGCCTGCCCTGCTGCTCAATTTCGCCTCGTTGGGCGTCACCTGGGCGCGCACTTACATGGGCATCGAGAACCCCAGAGTTGCCCTGCTCAGCGTTGGTTCGGAATCGAACAAGGGCAACAAGCAGGTACAAGAGGCCTACGGGGTCTTCGAAGAGAGCGGTATGAACTTCGTCGGCAACGTCGAAGGGATGGACTTTTTCACCGAAAAGGCCGAGGTGATCATTGCCGACGGGTTTGTCGGCAACATCCTGATCAAGTTCACCGAGGGTCTCGGCCGGGCATTCGCCGCCTACGCCAAGAAACGCCTGAGGTCTTCGTTGGACGAGACGACCCTCTCCAAGTTTGCCGCCGAGCTGGTCCAATTGACCAACCGTACCCGCACCAACGGCGGGCCGCTATTCGGGGTCAACGGCCCGGTGATCGTGGGCCACGGTTCTAGCCGTGCCGACGAGATACTGGCTGCCATCAGCACTGCCGTCCGCTACGTGAACCTGGGCATGGTCGACATCATGCGAAAAGACCTGGTCAGCATGAATGAAGCCAAGACAACCGGCAGCGGCGCAGGCAGGTAGACTCACCAGATGTCAGGAATTGATCTAGGTGGCAAGGTCGCGCTGGTCACCGGGGCTTCCCGGGGGATAGGCGCTGTTGTAGCCTGCCGCTTAGCCAAGGCCGGCGCCAAGGTCGGTGTCAACTTCCACGCCAGCTCTGAATTGGCCACAGTTGTTGTTGATGGAATCAACAAAGACGGCGGTGAAGCCTTCTTGGTTGGCGGAGACGTCTCCGAAGAAGAGAAAGCCCAATCCGTCATCAAGAACCTTGTTGAGCATTACGGAACCATCGACATCCTGGTCAACAACGCCGGCATTACCAAAGACCAACTGTTGATCCGGATGAAACCGGAAGATTTTGATAGCGTTATCAACGTGAACCTGCGCGGCGCGTTCCTCTGCACCAAGTATGCGATGACTCATATGATCCGTCAGCGGTCTGGCCGCGTGATTAACATGTCCTCGGTGGTGGGTCTTTCCGGCAACCCGGGCCAGGCCAACTACGCTGCCGCCAAGGCCGGTCTGGTCGGTCTGACCAAGGCCGTCGCCAGGGAAGTGGCCTCCCGAAACGTTACCGTGAACGCCCTGGCCCCTGGTTACATCACCACGGCCATGGTCGACGAGCTAACCGAAGAGACCCAGGAAAAGATACTGACGACCATCCCTATGGGACGCTTCGGGACTCCGGAGGATGTGGCCGAAGCCGTGATTTTCCTCGCCAGCGACGGTGCCAGCTACATCACCGGCCAGGTATTGACCATCGACGGCGGCATGATTGCCTGAGCCGATGAGTCTCGCCATTCCGCGGTGGCTTATCATACTAACCGTCTCCGGAATCGTGGCCCTGGCAGCGTGCGGTGGAGATCGTGTTACTGGGACGACGCAACCGGTTTCCAGCCTCTCGACAAGTATCGCGGTTGTGCCGACATCCACCGTTCCTGCAAGTCCGACACCCAAACCTCCGGCACCCAAACCTGAACCAACGCCAAGGCCAACATCTACGGCCGTCCCAACTTTGCGGCCAACGTCAACGGCTGCCCCGACTCCCGTTCTGACGCCGACGCCTATTTTGACGCCGACTTCGCCACCACCGACCCAGAACCCAACACCAAATGTACCCATTCAGCCACCGTCATCGCTGGGATTGGACCCCTTTTACACCAAGTATGTAGACGCCGATGGAATTCCGGTCATCGGCTCAAGTAAAGTCCGGGACGAGGCTTTTGGACCGGCCCGGGAAATCATAATCAACATGCTATCGGCGCGGCCCGACATCCGGGAAGCGATGATTGCCAACAGAGCAAGGGTCGGCATCATGGCCGCCACTGAAGTGACGACCGATATCCCTGAACATAGCGACTTAGACCCTCTCTTCGATACCCGGGCACGTGGTTTGGGAGGGACGATCTTTAGACCCATCACAACCGTGGGCGAAGAGAACCTGCTTTGCTTGAGTTCCGATGTCTATCGAGGAGAAAGTATCCTCGTTCACGAGTTTTCTCACGGAGTCTTTAATCTTGGTTTACCCTTCGTTTCGGACGGGAAGCAAATAATCGCCGCCGTTATAGCGTCTTTCGACCAGGCCATCTCGCTGGGGCTATGGTCCAACACCTACGCCGCGACCAACCTCGATGAGTACCAGGCCGAGGGTGTCCAGAGTTGGTTCAACGCCAATATCGAGTCGGTCCCATCCAACGGTATCCACAATCAGGTGGACACCCGGTCTGAATTGAAAGAGTACGACCCGGCGTTGGCCCAGTTGCTTTCTATGCTCTATCCGGACGGTGAATGGGAGCCGCTCTGTTCGTGATTCCGCCGCCGACAAACATCGCGCGGGATGTATAATTATCACACTCGAATCTAGCTCCAACCCGCACTAAAACCGGAGGCCCTCATGCGCACCACCACCAAGTTTCGCCAACTGCTGAACGAGCCCGGAATAATCCAGGCGCCGGGGGCCTACGATTGCCTGACCGCCAAGCTGATCGAGAAGGCCGGCTTTCCAGCGGTTTACATGACCGGAGCCGGGACGTCAGTGGCCCAACTCGGCCATCCGGACCTGGGTCTGGCGAGTATGACCGAGATGGTGGCCAACGCCGCGTCACTGGCAGACATACTTGAAGTGCCGCTGATCGCAGATGCCGACACCGGTTACGGTGGCGTGCTCAACGTGCGCCGGACCGTCCGGCAGTACGAGCGGGCCGGTGTGGCAGCCATCCATATAGAAGACCAGGAATCGCCCAAGCGCTGCGGCCACCTAGACGACAAGAAAGTCATCTCCACCCAGGACATGGTCCAGAAGATACGGGCCGCAGTGGACGCTCGCACCGACGACGATTTCACCATCATAGTGCGGACCGACTCCATCGCCGTAACCGGCTGGGACGACGCCATGCACCGTTGCGACGAATATGTGAAGGCCGGGGCCGACGCGCTATTCGTCGAAGCCCTCAGGACTCCCGAGGAAGTGGAACGCGCTGCCAAGAATCTCGACATTCCCCTGCTGTTCAACTACGTCGAATCAGGCAAGTCCCCGTTGCTATCGGCCTCCGAGTTAGAGAATTTCGGATTCAAGATCGTCATCTATCCGGCCAGCGCCCTTTTGTCGGTAACCCACGTGGTGGGGCAAGTGATGGCGCAATTGAAAGAGAAGGGCACGACCACCCATCTCATGGACAACATGGTCAGCCTTGAAGACTGCTTCGAGGCCATGGGCCTTTCGGCGATGCTTGCTGAGGACGCCCAGTTCGCCATCACTGCGTAGCCGTGCGGATCACCACTTGAGTCCCCCAACATCCGGCAACTTTGGGGTTGTGGGAACTTTTACTGGGTGGGCTACGTCTCTAACATAGAGATATGGTACAAAGCAGTTCCAATTCAGGCCCTGAGGACGAGAGATTCCTTGAGCGGTTGCCCGGCGAGTTAACCCGCTGGCAGTCCGATGGCATAATCACGGCCGAGCAAGGCCAGGCCATCCGCGACCGTTACTCAGCCTCTGAGATAGCCCCAAGGTCACAGCGGGTCCAGGGAAGGCTGGTCACCGGCCTTTCCGTGATTGGGGCGGTCCTGGTTGGGCTTGGCATAATACTGTTCTTCGCGGCCAATTGGGACGGCATCGACCGGACGCCCAAGCTGGCCATCATCCTAGGCGTCATCATCGTCGGCCATGGGCTGGGCTATTACCTTCGCTACCATCGTGGCTACGACCGGGTCGGTTCCGCCATGGTACTCATGGCCTGCATCATCTACGGGGCTGGCGTGCATCTGGTGGGCCAGGTCTACAACGTCGATGTGAACGACCCCAGATTGATGCTGTTCTGGTTCCTGGGCGTTCTCCCGTTGGTCTACATCGTCAGATCACAGCCGATTCAAGTTCTGGGTATTGTGCTGTTCCTGGCAGCGGTAGGCTTCCGGATGCCCGATTGGATCGACGGCGTCTACATGGGCGAAGCGGTCTTGGGCGCCTCATTGTTCTTGATATTGGGGCTGATGCTGTTGGCCGTTGGTCGCCTAAAAGAAGAGATCATCCTCTTACGCCCCTACTCGGAAGTTTTCCAACTGGTGGGCATGATCACGGCCCTGGCGGCGATCTTCGTCCTGACCTTCAGCGATGTATTTGATTCATTTGACGATGGCCTATACATCCAGGGGGACACCGAATTAGGTTTCCGAGTCCTGATCGTCGCAGCCGGGGTGTTGACCCTGGCATTGGTCTTTGCAACGGCATGGCTAAACCGCCGCAACGAAGGCAAATTCACCTTGAGCGGCATCGAGGGTGTTGCCATTGCCATCCTTTTGGCCGCGGCATATGTGGTGATCGGAGCGAACACTGGTAGTGAGGCCTTCTACACAATCTTGTTCAACGCCTTGCTGGCGCTTACCCTGCTGGGCGTGCTGGTTTCCGGCTATATGCGGGGCAAGGAGTCCTGGGTCAACATCGGCCTGCTCTTTATCGGAATCAACATCATCGCCCGTTACTTTGAGTACAGCTGGGACCTCCTGGACCGTTCATTCATTTTCGTGGCTGCCGGAGTGATCCTGCTGTTGGGCGGGTATCTGGTCGAACGTGCCCGGCAGAATATGCTGGAACGTATCAGGGCCACCGAAGGTCCACGATGAGAGGCCCACGATGAGCGGCATCCTCAAGATCGCCTTCTGGGCCACGGTAGCCGGGCAGATCGTCCTGCTGCTGGCCTTCATAGCCGTCAAGGAAAACACGCTGCATACGGGGACCAGCGTGCTGCTTCAGACAGTACCAATCGACCCACTTTCGTTGCTCCAAGGCGAATACGTCGTGCTTGATTATGAGATTGCTGAGCTCCCGGAGAATCGCCGGGGAGCGGCTAGTGGCACCATTGTCTACGTTACTCTGAGGGAAAGTCCGAGCGGTTTGTGGCGAGCCTCGAGATATTCAAACACCAAGCCGGATACCGACCAGTTGTTTATCAAGGGCACGACCAACGAGAGAAAGCGGCTAGAATTTGGCATCGACACATTCTTCATACCGGAAGGCACGGGTCACATCATTGAACGTTCAAGGGATGTGAAGGTACTGGTGGCGATCAATTCCAATGGGACGGCGGTCATAGACGACTTGATCGTGGACGGTCTGCCGTTTGACCCCTCTCGGCCAGACCCCGTCATAACTAAGGAGCCGCCGCATCTCCCGGAGTCGGACGAGCCGCCGCCCCCGCCGCTGCAACGCAAACCCTAGTGACGGAGAAACAGACATGGCAAACGTAGTGCTGGTCATCGACATGGTCAAAGGCTTCTTGGAGCCGGGCCACAATCTCTACTGCGGAGATGAATCGCGGGAGATCATCCCCAGGGTCCATCGTTTGTTGGCTAAGGAACAGGCGGCTGGCTCGGCGATACTGTTCATATCGGACCACCACGACCACGACGACCTGGAGTTCCAGGTATTCCCGGTCCACTGCGTGAAGGGCACCTCAGAGCCGGACGTTATACCTGAGCTGTCAGAGTTCGTGACCGGCGCCAACGTTATTCCCAAGAACCGGTACAGCGGCTTTTTTAATACTCCATTAGAAGCCAGGTTGGCGGCCATCAACCCCGAGAAAATCATCATCTGCGGCGTCTGTACCGACATCTGCGTCCTCCACACTGCATCCGACGCCCGTAACCGCGACTACGCCGTTGAGGTGCCATCGGACTGCGTGGCCAGCTTCAAGCAAGACGCCCACGAATGGGCACTCTCCCACCTGACAGATATCCTGGGCGCAAAGGTTCTCTAGAGCCCTCGTTCATCCTTGCTATTGCCGGAAACCCCCAGGTATCATGGGCCTAACTCTCCAGTCCTGATATTAGGAAGACGCGATGCTCTACCGTACACATAGGTACTCCCAATGGGACGGCAGCCAGCAGATCTTCGAATTAGACGCCGACCAGTTGATGGACCTTCTCTCCGAAGACATCCTCAACCACGGCGATGTCATGCAGGCCCTCCGTGACCTTCTGCGTCAGGGACCCAAGAACGGCGACGGACAGCAGATGCCCGGCCTCCGGGAACTGATGGAGCAGCTCAAGAACCAACGCCGCCAACAACTTCAGCAGCACAACATGGACTCGGTGGTCGATGACCTCAAGGAACGCTTGGAGGACATCGTCAATACTGAGCGGGAAGGCATCAAGCGCCGCTTGGACGAGGCCTCAGAGCAGGTCAAGAACGACGACAGCGATGACAAGTCCCAGCAAGAAAGCCTGCTGGAACTGCTGCAAAAGCGCGCCGACAACAACCGGGAGAAGCTGGACGTACTTCCCGATAGCCCCGCCGGTCAGATTAAGGAATTGCTGGAATACGACTTCATGGACCCGGAGGCCCAGCAGAAGTTCCAAGAACTGATGGACCAGCTGAAGAGCCAGATGGCCCAGAACATGGGCCAGCAGATGATGGACCAGGTCAAGGGCATGTCGCCCGAGGACATGGCCGCAACCCGCGAAATGATGCAGCAGCTCAACCAGATGATCAAAGATAAGCTGTCCGGTCAGGAGCCTGACTTTGACAGCTTCATGCAGCAGTTCGGCCAGATGTTCGGTGATAACCCGCCCAAGAACTTCGACGAACTGATGCAGCAGATGCAGGAACAACTAGCCCAGATGCAGTCGATGCTGGACAGCATGTCGCCCGAAGCCCGCCGCGAGATGGAAGATGCCCTGGCCCAGGCGCTGGACCCCGAGACCCAGCAGGCGATGGCCCAGTTCGCCTCGCTCATGGAGCAGTTGATGCCCATGGACGATCTGCGCCGTCAGTACCCCTTCCTTGGAGACGACACCCTGACCATGGAACAGGCCATGGAGATGATGCGCGGTCTTCAAGAGCTGGACCAACTGGAAAAGTCCCTTCAGGAAGCCATGCGCACGGGGAACATGGATGACATCGACCCCGATAAGCTGGCCGAGTTGCTGGGAGACGAAGCACGCCGCATCTACGACGAGCTTGACCGCCTGCGCAAGATGCTGCAGGAGTCGGGCTACGTGACCGGCGATGACAAGATGGACCTCACCGCACGCGGCATCCGGCGCATCGGCCAGAAAGCCCTGAAAGAGGTCTTCACCCATCTCAAGAAAGACCGAATGGGCAACCATCGGATGGACTCCCGTGGCGCCAACGGCGACCTCCTGGGCGAGACCAAGCCCTACGAATTCGGCGACCCGTTCCAGGTCGACCTACAGGCCACGGTGAAGAACGCGGTTATCAGGGGCGGGCCGCAGGTGCCGGTGAAGCTTAAGCCGGAGGATTTTGAGGTCTACCGCAACGAGCACATGACCCGGTCATCGACCGTTCTTCTATTGGACCAGAGCCGGTCCATGGGGTTGTTCAATAACTGGCAGGCCGCCAAGAAAGTCACCTTGGCGTTGATGGCACTCATGCGCAGCCAGTACCCCAGAGACAGCCTCCATATCGTCGGGTTCTCGGACTATGCCCGAGAGATCAAAGAAGAAGAACTTGCCAAGTGCACCTGGAATGCCTGGGTATCGGGGACGAACCTGCACCATGCCCTGATGCTGTCCCGGAAACTACTCTCCAAGGAGAAGGGCGGAACCCGCCAGATATTGGTGGTGACCGACGGCGAGCCAACCGCTCACCTGGAAGGCGACCGGGCGTTCTTTGCCTACCCGCCCAGCCACCGCACCGAACTGGAGACCCTGAAAGAGGTGCGCCGGTGCACTCAGGAAGACATCGTGATCAATACCTTCATGCTGGAGAATAACTACCAGCTGGTGAATTTCGTTGAGCGCATGACCCGCATCAACAACGGCCGTGCCTTCTACAGCAGCGCCGCCAACCTGGGTGAGTACCTGTTGGTTGATTACGTGACTAACCGCCGGAAGCGGGTTTCGGCTTAGCGGGTTTCGGCTTAGAACAAAATCGGGTTTCTGGCCGGGCTGCATCCCCCCTTATGCAAAGGGTACGGCTCTGCTAAGATAAATGGACAATCGAATACACCAATGGGTCGTGCGGCCGGTCTGAACCAGACTTGGCCACACTTTTAAGACGGTCCCGTGAGGCTGGCAAAGTAGAGCGTCCCCAAACTCCGCAGTGTGCATAAAAACACGCATTGTGTGAGTCGCTCGTACCCTTGCCACCCGTTGGTAAGGGTTTTTTTATTGCACACCGCCAAATTTATGAAGCCCGTCAGGTAAATAGATGCAAGAACGACAAATAATGAGCCAAGAGGATGTCCGCCGAGCCCTCACCAGGGTGGCGCACGAGATTCTTGAGCACAACCGTGGCGCAGAAGACCTCGTCATCGTGGGTATTCATACCGGAGGGGTCCATCTGGCACGCCGCATTGCCGCCAATCTGGTGGAGTTCGAAGGCATCGATGTGCCCGTGGCGACGCTCGATATCAGCCTCTACCGGGACGACCTCAGGGCGCGTGGACAGTCACAACCCAAGCTCCAGCCAACGGATATACCCATGGGTATCCAGGGCAAGCGCGTGGTGTTGGTTGATGACGTGCTCTACACCGGCCGCACCATCCGGGCCGCTATGGACGCTCTGGTGGACTTTGGCCGTCCCGAGCAGATCCAATTGGCCATCCTGCTGGATCGGGGACACCGTGAGCTGCCCATCAGGGCCGATTACGTCGGCCAGAACCTGCCCACGGCCATCGGCGAGCGGGTGAAAGTGCGCCTGATGGAAACGGACGGCGCCGACGAAGTTGCCCTGATTTTCGAAGACGAACCCGAAGATGAAACAGATGAATAATGCGGTGAGCCTGGAACGCGACCCGAACCGTTCTACATCCAGCGGAAGAATTGGGAACAACTGATATGAGTCTTTCCAGAACGATCGAGACCCCAGAGATCGGCGGTGCGCTGGTACCCGAGCCTACGCCGAGGAAGCATGTATTGGACCTGGACGACTTCTCTCGCGAGGAGATCGTTGAGGTGCTGGATTCCACTCGCAGCATGAAAGAGGTGCTGGGGCGGGACATCAAAAAGGTACCGGCCCTCCGCGGCAAGGTGGTTGTCACACTGTTCTACGAGGCCAGCACCCGCACCAGGGTCTCATTTGAAGAGGCCGGCAAAGTGCTCAGCGCCGACGTGATAAACATGTCGGCTTCCGGCAGTAGTACCGAGAAGGGTGAGTCGCTGCTGAACACCGGGCTAACCATCCAGGCCATGGGCGTGGACACCATCGTGATACGTCACCCCCACTCGGGCGCGCCCCACCTGCTGGCCCAACATCTGAACAAGGTGAGCGTGATCAATGCGGGAGACGGGCTGCACGCCCACCCCACGCAGGCATTGTTGGACCTCTACACCGTGCAGGACAAGCTCGGCAGCCTCGAAGGACTCAAAATACTTATCGTCGGCGATGTGTTGCACAGCCGTGTCGCCCGGTCCAACATCTGGGGTTTCGCCAAGATGGGGGCTAAAGTCGTCCTATCCGGCCCCGCTACCCTCATGCCCCCAGACCTGATGCGCTCCAGCGGCAACCTGGCCCGGTCTCCGTTCGCTTCATTGGTTGAGGTGGAGACCGACCTGGACAAGGCCATCGAAGACGCCGACGTGGTCATGGCCCTGCGCCTGCAACAGGAAAGACAACATGCCGGGTTCCTGCCCAGCTTGCGGGAGTACATCCGGCGCTGGCAGGTTACCGACACCCGCATGGAGCGGGCCAAACCCGGCGCCATGGTGATGCACCCTGGCCCCATGAATGAAGGGATCGAGATCAGCAACAGTCTCGCCCACGGCGGCAATTCCGTGATCGAAGAACAGGTGACCAACGGCGTGGCCGTGCGCATGGCCCTGCTCTATCAATTGACCATCGGCCCGGGCCAGGGCCCGGACGGTTAAACCTGATGGTTAAACCCCAAGTTAAACCTGAAGTTTGAACCTGATACTTAAACCTGAAATTTAAGACTTAGACACAAAACGGGAGAGGCGCGTGGAAACGGATCATATCGTCATTCGCCATGCCAGGATAATCGACCCCAGCCGGCAGTTGGACCGGGTGGGCGACCTTTTGATGGGCAGAGGTGAGATCATCGCTGCAGGCAGGTTGGGGCCTGATCGTATACCCGACGGCTGCCGTGTCATCGACGCCACCGGGCTGATCCTCAGCCCAGGGTTCATTGACCTTCACTGCCATCTGAGAGAGCCGGGTTTCGAGTATAAAGAGACCATCGCCGCTGGCTCCAAGGCCGGGGCCAAGGGCGGCTTCACGACCCTCTGCGCCATGCCCAATACCGATCCGCCCATCGATAACGCCGCGGTCGTCGAGTACATCCGCCAGCGGGCCAGAGAGGACTCCCTGATCCGCATCCTGCCCATCGGCTGCGTAACAAAGGGACGCAAGGGGCACGAACTGGCTGAGATGGAAGAGCTGGCCAGTGCGGGGGTGGTGGCCTTCAGCGACGACGGCGACCCGGTATATGACGCCAACCTGATGCGCCTGGCCCTGGTCTACAGCCTGGACCTGGGCTTGCCCATCAGCAATCACTGCCAGGATAAATCATTGTCCTGCAACGGCGTGATGGCGGAAGGGCCGGTGGCGACACACCTCGGCCTGGACGGGATCCCTGCGGCTGCAGAAGAAGCGATGATCGCCAGAGACATCGCCCTGGCCGAGTCCACCGGCGGACGGCTCCACGTGGCCCACCTCAGCACCGCCGGAAGCGTGCCACTGCTGCGAGAGGCCAAGGAACGGGGTCTATCGGTCACCGCCGAGGTTTGCCCTCACCACCTGACGATCACCGACCAATGGGCGCTGGGCCGGAAGGGCGAGTTCGCCACCGCTGCCGGTGATCTGGCCTACGACACCAGCACCAAGGTCTACCCGCCGCTGCGCTCCCAGAGGGACGTCGAGACGCTGATCGCAGCCCTGGCGGACGGTGTCATCGACTGCGTGGCTACCGACCACGCCCCCCATGACCTGACGAGCAAGCAGGTAACCTATCAGGACGCGGCCTTCGGGATCAGCGTTCTGGAGACGGCGCTTGGCTCTATGCTCCAGTTGGTGCATTCCAATAAGCTGAGCCTGGGCGCGATGGTTGACCGGCTGACCACCGGGCCGGCCAAGGTATTGGGTGAAAGCTATTCAGACCTGGCCTCGCTACAGCCCGGGACGCCTGCGGACGTGGTCCTCTTTGACCCGGACGAGGAGTGGACGGTGGATACGTCGGAGTTCGAGTCCAAGGGCCGGAATACACCCCTGGAAGGCACCAAGCTCAAGGGCCGCGTGGTGGGCACCTTCGCCTCGGGCAACCTGGTCTACCAGAGCCCGGCCTTGAAATTCAACGATACTTTCGTGAAATCCGACCGGTGACGCCAGACCGTCGAATACAGGCGAATACCGGCGAAAAACGGCAAATTTTTTATGATTGGATGGGTGCGTTAGATTGCACGAGCCAGCTTATCTGGTTTTAGCGGACGGCTCCGTACACGAAGGTGTCGGCTTTGGCGCCAAGGCAGAGGGCCTTGGAGAAGTGGTATTCAACACCAGCATGACCGGCTATCAGGAGGTCTTGACCGACCCGTCCTACGCCGGGCAACTGGTCACATTGACCTATCCGATGGTGGGCAATTACGGGATCAACCCGCAGGACTCTGAATCTTCCCGCATCCAGGTGGGCGGGCTGATCGTCCGGGAGAACTGCGACCAACCCAGCCACGGCCGCAGCGATCAGACCCTGCACGAGTTTCTTGCCAGCCAGGGCATACCGGGCATAGCGGAGGTCGACACTAGGGCTATCACGCGCCGCCTGCGCTCGCAGGGCGTGATGCTGGGCGTGATCACCAATGGTGACCCCGACGCTGCCCTGAGACGTTTGCAGGACTCGCCGGCCTATGGCGACAAGGACTATGTCGCTACCGTCACCGCCCCGGAAGAATACGAATGGGATGGCGAAGGCGAAGAGTTAATCGAGGCCAAGCACCGGATATTGGTTACGGACTGCGGCCTCAAGTACAACATCCTGCGGCAACTACGCCGGCGGGGTTGCCGCGTGACCGTGGTGCCGGCCGCCACCCCTGCCGAGGAACTCCTGGCCATGAAGCCTTCCGGTATCTTGTATTCCCCCGGGCCCGGCGACCCCAAGTTGTTGGACTACGTGGTGGACAATACCCGGCAGGTCTTGGGCCGGGTCCCGGTGATGGGGATCTGTCTGGGCCACCAGGTTATTGCCCGCGCCCTTGGTGCTGATACCTTCAAACTAAAGTTCGGCCACCGGGGCGGGAATCACCCAGTAAAAGACCTGGCCGATGGCCGCGTTTACATAACATCTCAAAACCATGGCTATGCTGTCAGTCCCGACAAATTGCCCTCAGGCTTGGAAGTCTCACATATCAACTTAAATGACCAAACTGTGGAAGGATTTCGCCATAAAGACCTTCCGCTTTTTACCATACAATATCACTCCGAGGCTTCACCTGGACCCAGGGACAACGAATATATCTTCGATCAGTTCATCGAAATGGTTGAAGATTTCCATGGCTGACCCTGCTTATCCAGATACCCGTGGTACGAGAACCCAGGAGCCAAATGGATACTTAGCCGGGCGGCTTTGCGCCCACCGAACAAGGATACAAAAAGGAGGCTGCTTCTGACCCATCGGCGATTTACGATTAGGGCGATCTAACAAGCCCGACTACTGATTCCGACCCCAACAGGCGTGTTATTTTTGGAGGATTATTTAATGTCTTCATTCGCCATGTTTTTGCTGGAGGGGGGTGTGGATGTGGCGGTGGCGGTTGACTTTGAACGGGTTGCTTCTCTACTAGAAGAGGAAACTTCCCAATACTCATGTGGTGAGTACATTTACAAAATAAGAGCAGGCAAAGGGACCCTGGGGCAGCGCTGGGACCTGGTGATAAATGCCATGGACCCGGACATGGAAGGCCAACCCCTGTTTCCCTTAGGACGGATCGAGATCGAACCCGAAGGTCCCGGGATGGTGAACCTTAAGGTCCCACCCCGTTTGGAACAGATGGTTCACGGAGAAGACGCCGCCGATTGGGACGGCAGACTCTTCGGCTCTTTCGTCACACAGTTGTTGAGCTCATTGCAGTCGCGGCAGTTGATAGACCTGCCGGGCGTGCTTCCCATCGGATAATAAACGGTGGTGTTTGCAACTCATCCTGGCGGTGCCTGATGGCCATATAGCCAAACGGCCCTGCCGGGTATAACATCGATAGGCAATTATCTTAGACCCCAATATGGGGCCGTGGCCGCAGAGCACTGCGGAAAGGGAGACAATCATTCCCGACAAGCCAAAAAAGGTGCTCGTGATCGGTTCCGGCCCCATTGTCATTGGGCAAGCTGCTGAGTTCGATTACGCCGGTACTCAGGCTTGCAAATCCCTCCGGGAGGAGGGCGTCACAACAGTCCTGGTAAATTCCAATCCGGCCACAATAATGACCGACCAGGGCATCGCAGACCGTGTATATATCGAGCCGCTTACTGTCGAGGTCCTGGAAAGGATCATCGCACGGGAGCGGCCCGATGGCATTTTGCCCACCCTCGGGGGGCAGACCGGCCTGAACCTAGCCGTGGCCCTGGCCGACGCCGGTATCTTGGAGCGCTATAACGTTGGTCTGCTGGGAACTCCGCTTGAGACTATCAGGCGCTCTGAAGACCGCGATTTCTTTCGCACTTTTCTCCACGAGATCGACGAACCAGAGCCCGAGAACGAAAGCGTCAACACGATGGAAGAAGCCTGGGCCGTCGCCAAGCGGATGGGCCTGCCATTGGTGGTCCGTCCCGCCTACACCCTGGGCGGAAGCGGCGGCGGTATCGCCAACACCGAAGAAGAGTTTGAGACCTTCGCCCGCACCGGCCTCGCCGCCAGCCCCATCTCCCAGGTGCTCTTGGAGCGCTCGTTGGTCGGCTGGAAAGAGATTGAATACGAAGTGATGCGTGACGGCGCCGATAACTGCATCACCATCTGTAATATGGAAAACCTGGACCCAATGGGCGTCCATACCGGCGATAGCATCGTGGTTGCCCCCAGCCAGACCCTGAGCGATCAGGAATACCAGATGCTGCGCACGGCCAGCCTCAAGATCATCAGAGGACTGGGCATCGAAGGTGGTTGCAACGTCCAGTTCGCTTTGCAGCCCCATCCGCGAGTCTCCAAAGCCCTGGGGCAGGAATGGTTGCCGGAATCGCCCTACTTCGTGATCGAGGTCAATCCCAGGGTCAGCCGCAGCTCAGCCCTAGCCAGTAAGGCCACCGGCTACCCCATAGCGAGGGTGGCCGCCAAGATCGCGGTGGGCAAGAGGCTGGACGAGATCGAGAACTCCGTAACGAAACAGACCACGGCAGCCTTTGAGCCGGCGTTGGACTACTGCGTGCTCAAGATTCCCCGCTGGCCCTTCGATAAGTTTCCCCACGGTGACCGCCGGACGACAACACAGATGAAGGCAACCGGGGAAGTCATGGTCATCGAGCGATCTTTCGAAGCCGCTTTGCAGAAGGGCGCACGCTCATTGGAATTGAGCGGCCGCACCCTGCTGTGGGAGGGCCCGTCGTGGCGCACCGAAGGAGAGCTTTCCCTGGACGATTTGCCACTCGGCCCCAATGACGAACGTCTCTGGGGACTGATGTCCGCGTTGCGTCAGGGGGCCACCGTGGACGAATTGGTCGACCACACCTACATCGAGCCCTGGTTCCTGAACGCCTTGGAGCGCACCGTGCAGATGGAGCGCCGTTTGCTGGGCGAGGAACTCACGCCTAGCCTGCTCAAATCAGCGAAACGGATGGGCTTTTCCGACGCCCAGATCGGAACTCTCGCAGACATGCTGCCGGAGCAGGTACGCAACCAGCGCCATGAATGGGGATTAAGGCCGGTCTACAAGACCGTGGACACCTGCGCGGCCGAGTTCGAGGCTGTAACGCCCTATTACTACAGCACCTATGACCAGGAGAACGAGGCCCTACCACTGGAAGGCAAGCGGGCGGTTGTCATTGGCAGTGGCCCGATACGCATCGGCCAAGGTATCGAATTCGATTATTGCAGCGTCCATGCTGCCACGGCGCTCTCCGAGGCTGGGGTGCGCAGTATCATGATCAACTCCAACCCGGAGACCGTATCCACCGACTTCGATGCCAGCGACCGGCTGTATTTCGAGCCTTTGGACGAAGAATCGGTCCGGGACATCCTGGAGAACGAGAAAGTGGACGGCGAAGTCCCGCCCTCAGTCGTCCAGTTTGGTGGGCAGACGGCAATCAACCTATCGCAGTCGTTGGCCAACGCCGGCTTGCCGATCCTTGGTTCCAGCGCTGAGGTCATCGATATCGCATCAGACCGGCAAAAATTCGAAGATTTCCTCTCGCGATTGGGTATCCCACAGCCCCCTGGCGCCGCTGTGACGTCGGTTGAAGAGGCTCTGAAGGTAGCCCAGAACATTGGGTATCCCGCAGTGGTCCGGCCAAGCTACGTATTGGGCGGACGGGCCATGGAGATCGTCCAAAACGCCACCGAACTGATCCACTACCTCACTGCTGCCGTGGAGATGTCGCCTGATAAGCCCGTGCTTATCGACCGGTATCTGGAAGGTAAAGAGTGCGAGGTCGATGCCATCTGCGACGGCGTAGAGGTGCTGATTCCCGGCATCATGGAGCACGTAGAGCGGGCCGGCGTGCATAGCGGCGACTCGATGGCCATCTATCCCGGACTGAACCTGAGTTCCCGGGAGATGGACACGATTGTCGACTACACAACTCGTATCGGTTTGGCCTTGGGCGTGAGGGGTCTTATGAACATCCAGTTCGTCATTCACGGCGGCCCTGCCTATCGCAGCCCAATGGCGCCTCAAGAAACCAACGAACCAACCACGATCTACATCATCGAAGTCAATCCAAGAGGGAGCCGGACAGTCCCGTTCATCTCGAAGCTAACCGGGGTGCCGGTAGCCAAGTTAGCGACCCGTGTGATGCTGGGAGAGACGCTGAAAGATCTGGGTTATCCCGGAGGACTCTGGCCAACGGGGGACATAGTAGGGGTGAAGGCTCCGGTGTTCTCCATGGCCAAGCTGGTGGGCGTTGACTGGCACCTGGGCCCCGAGATGAAATCCACCGGCGAGGTCATGGGTGTGGACCGGGACTTTCAGGCTGCCCTCACCAAAGCTTTGATGGCGGCGAACCTGGACCTGAAACCAGGTACCGGGGTACTGCTTAGTATCGCCGACCAGCATAAGGCCGAAGCCGTGTCATTGGTCAGGAACTTGAACGATGCCGGATGCCTGTTGTACGCCACGGAGGGGACCGCGGCCATGATCTCGGCCATGGGGCTGTCGGTGAGCATGACCACCAAGCGGCTCAGCGAGGGCCATCCCAACGTGGTGGATGTGATCGAAGACGGCAGCGTGAGCGCGGTGATCAACACAATCTCGGGCGCACCGGACGTCATGCGGGACGGTTTCTATATCCGCAGAGCAGCGGTGGAGAAACACATCCCCTGTTTCACGTCGATTGACACTGCCAGGGCCGCCGCAGAGAGTTTGTCCGCCAATCAGGTCGCCTACGACATCGCGACCATGGGCGAGTATTTGAACGGCGGCTAAGCTTGAAGCGGGTGCCTTGATCTTAGCCCGTTAAACCGGCTGAATCCTCGATCGGTGGTTACCCACTCGGTACCAGATTCGATAGCCAACGCCGCGAAAAACGCATCCGGTATCAGATTGCCTCTCGCGTTGGTCTCGTCGCATAATCGGCTAAATATCTCCCAATGCCGTGGCCCCGGCTGAACAACGACCGCGTTGGGCTGCTCTCGTAACCGATTGGAGAATTTCATGGCGTCATCCAAGCTGCTGGGAGGATCGAACACCGATGGATGCGTGACAACCCGTAAGAATCCGGCCAGAACCTGATCAGAGATACCATACGCTTGGTCGCTATTAATCAGGCTCTCCAACCATAGTCGATGGGCTTCATGGCCTGGAGAATCCTCACGGTGCGCGTAGACCAATACATTGACGTCAGCCAGGTACATCTTCCCGCTCTAGTAGGTCGAGTAACTTGGCTGAGTCGTCTAGGTCCACCCCAGCCTTTAGCCCGTTTCCTGAGACTGTAGGTAGCCTGACTGAGTCTCGTTTTGCGGCGGCTGCTTGTTGTGCAAGAGATTGCCTGAGGCCGTCTTCGATAAGAGACGTCAGACTACAGTCCATCTGGGCAGCGAGAGCTTTGGCATCCCGCAACAACTGGTCATTTATGCGAATAGTGGTTCTCATACATGACCAGTGTCCATCAGTGACATGTATATGTCAACGATTAACGCTAGCCTCTACCAGTCCATCTCCGTGCCTAGGCCTTTGGCTTTGGCAGAGTCATAGGCAAGCTTGGCGGCGGCGACATCGGCCACACCGGTCCCCATGATTTTTGCGTACACCACCTGGTCTTGACTATCGCGGCCGCTCACCGCTCCCGAAACCACATGTCTCAATTCGTGTACTTTGCTCCACTGGATTATTCCCTTGTCCACTGCGCTGCAGAGGTCGCCGGCTTCGATCGCCGCCTGCTCGGTTGAGTCCACGATCAGCTTTCCGGCCCGGGTGAGCGTGGCTTCGTCCACCTCTCTGGCCCGCCAGGTGGTTGGCCCGGCGCCGATCAGCGTGCTGCCGTCCTTGAGCCAAGCGCCCTCGACCACCGGTTCCATGGTTGCGGCGATGCAGAGGACTATGTCGCAATCGCGGACCGCATCCTCGTTGCTGGCGGCGGCCGAAACCTCGACTCCTATCGTGTCGGTCATCTTTCTGGCAAACTCTTCCCGGCGTTCGGGGTTGCGGCTGAAGGCCTTGATGTTCTTGATGCCTCGGACCTTGGAAACTGCTTCCAACTGAGTTGGGGCCTGGCCTCCTGTCCCGATGATTCCCACCGTGGCCGCTTCGGGGTTGGCCAGGTGTTTGATCGCCACGCCGGTGGTAGCGCCGGTTCGCAGTTGGCCTAGCCGGTTGGCTTGGGTATAGAGGAGAAGCTTCCCTGTATTGGCGTCGTAGAGACTGACCTGGAAGGAATACGCCCCTTTAACCACCGTGTAGGTCTTCACGCCCAGCAGTCCTTGGTAGAAAAGGCCGCCGCCCATCACGGACAACATACCGCTCTCGGCGATGATCTTACGGCGCGTCATATTGTGGGCCTGGCCGTCCCCGTATTGGCGCTGCATCGATTCGATGGCCTCGAGCATGGCGTCCATATCGACGCATTGGGCCACGTCTTCGTCTTTCAAGAAAAGAGCCATAGTTGAAATCCTCCGCTATCGGTCTGGGCGTAGGCAGCCCCCTGGTCGTTCACCCCTGCCGTTCGCCCCTGTCATTAATTGGTGGCTAGTATACGGCTCGGCGGTGGGCGTGGCTATACAGAAGGCGGCTAGAGTTTGAAAATCAGAGGGAGAGCAGGAAGGCCGAAAGCAGGGTTACTTGAAGAATTGCCGGTTCTTCGCAATATAGACACGCTGGTCAGAGGGAATATTGAACTCGTCGAATATCGCGTTTACAGGGCAAACAGAAACGCAGTAGGAGCAGTCGATGCAGGTAGAGGGGTCGATGTAATACTGATCGACCGAGTCTATGGTGTGGATGCAATCGACCGGGCAGACCTCCACGCAGGAGGCGTCCTTAACTCCGATGCAGGGTTCAGTTATTACGTAGGGCATACCAATCTCTCGGCGGAGTGTTTGGGTCTCGCTTGGCTAACAGTCGCGTGGCTAATCATAGAACCAACCATAGAACCAACCATAGAACCAACCGTAGAACCGATGATACCCCAAAACAGACCGGATTCCGGATATATTGACAGGCGTATTTCTACACCAATTTAACTGTCGATTAAAGTCATTTTCAAATCCGAGACTTATTTTGTCAAGGGATAGTATATGATATATTATATTTGACGTTAAGAGGTGTACAGGGGGGATCGATGGAACTCAGGGAACTCATCAGTTTTTACCATGTCGCTAGGGTGCGAAGCGTTTCCAAAGCAGCCCGCACACTGGAACTGGGGCAGCCTACGGTAACGACCCACCTTCGTAAATTGGAAGATGAGTTTGGCATCACCCTGTTCGACCGCATCAAACGACCGATCCAACTGACTTCAGAAGGTCTCACCCTTCTCGAATTGGTGACCCCAGTGGTCACATCGATCGACGCCCTAAAGACCCAGATGGACTACTCCGAAAGGCGGGGATCATTCGTTGTGGGCGCCTATCCTGATTTGGTAACCCACCACCTGCCGGCCGGTATCCAACAGTTCCGTGACGGGTATCCGGACGTCCGGATTCGGCTGTTGGCCCGGTCCTACAACCCGCTGATTCAATTGGTCCGCTCTGGCGAGATCGATCTGGCATTCTGTTCTTCTCCCCCGGCCGACGACGCCACTCTGGAGTTCAAAGAACTGTTCCGGTACAACACCGTATTGTTGACGCCCCCTGGGCACGAACTGCTAAAAGACGGGACAACGGCCACTCTAGAAGAAATCACCCATTTCCCTCTGATTCTCACCGCGCCCGAGAGCCAATTACGCCAACGGGTCGAGCAGGCGTTCAAGAACCGGGGATTGTCGCCGGATGTGGTGCTTGCTCTGGACGACACTGTTTCCATGAAACGCTACGTCGAGATCGGCATGGGGGTCGCCATCGGAAGCGACTTCACCCTGCACAAAGAGGACCACAACCGGTTTGGAGTCCTTCGGCTAGACCACCTGTTTCCCAGCTCGGTCATCGGCGTTTGCACCCTGAGGGGCAAGTTCGCCGGCCAAGCGGTCCGGAACTTCGTTGAAATGATGTCGGAGCAGATCAAGGGGTTTCATGCTGAGCTCTGGTCTCAAGAAGAGAACAAAGCCATCTCCCGGCTGTCTGACGCTGGCACCAACGCCGACTTGAAAGAAGACTAGCGACGGAAGATTAGCGACGGAAGACTAGCGGCCTAGACGGTTTGGTCGGTCTGGTCTGGTTCGTCCATCGGCGTGATATCGGCCGGAGGAACCACTTGTTTGAGCCGCCGCGCCAACTGCGACCTGGCTAGAAGCACGTACCGTCCGCACTCCTGGCAGCTCATGCCGATATCTGCGCCCAGCCTGGTGACGTTCCATAGCGACCCACCACAGGGATGGGGCTTCTTCATCTGTAGCACGTCACCGATCTTGAGTTCTAGGACCATCCCTTCCCGTCAGCTTCTAGCACTTGGTTGATGCTCGTCCTCAGCTTGTCTGCTTCACGGGCTGCTGCTTGGGCAAAATCAGCCCCGCTGGATGCGTAGATGATGCCCCTTGAAGAGTTAATCAGTGCGCCCCGGCCACGGCTGTCGGCACCCTGCCGCACCGCCGCCTCCAAGTCGCCGCCCTGGGCGCCAACACCTGGTATCAGAAACGGCATATTGGGGCAGACACCCCGCACCTCTCGCAATTGCTCCGGCACCGTGGCGCCGACAACCAGCCCCAGGTTTCCTTTGGTGTCCCACTCCTGACAGGCCAGGGCCATGTTCCGGTAGAGCGGCATGGCGCCGCCGACCGTGGTGACCTGCATGTCCTGAAAATCCGCTGAACCCGGGTTGGACCCTCGGCACCAGACGAACACGCCTTTCGAGTCGTCTTCCAGAAATGGGGTCACAGTGTCCTGGCCGCCCCAGGCGTTGATGGTGATCGCGTCGAACCCCCATACCTGGAAGAGCGCCTTGGCGTAGGCCTGGGCCGACGGGCCGATATCCCCCCGCTTGGCGTCGCCGATGATCACGGCGTCCGGCGCGGCGGTTCTGATGTGGGAGATGGTCTTCTGGAGATCCTCTAGGCCCGGCAGTCCCAAGGCCTCATAGAAAGCGAGGTTTGGCTTGTAGGCGCAGACCAACCCGGCGGTGGCGTCCACGATGGCGCGGTTGAACTCAAAAACGCTGGACACAGGCATCCGGTCCGGGTCAGGGTCAAGACCCACGCAGACCAAACTCTTCGCTGCATTCGACGCCTGATTCAGCCTATCGGTAAAACCGCTCATCGTGCTTTTTTATCTCCTCGATCGCCCTCTATGGGCAAGTGGCAGAAGTATACACGAAGCCGAGCGTGGGCTTGTAAATTTCAGCCGCGTGGTGGTCCTTTATATTGCTAGTGGGCAAAACAGGTTGTTAACATAACTGGGTTGTATTAGGAGGCAGGGTTTGGATCTGGGCGAAGACCTACTTGAGGGCATATTTCTGGAGCGGGTGAACCGCTTCCTTGCCCGTGTTGAAGTCGATGGGCGGGACGTAGGAGTACACGTCGCCAACTCGGGCCGGATGAAAGAGTTGTTCGTTCCCGGTTGGCGGGTGTTGGTCCGGCCGGTCCCCAGCGAACATAGGAAGACCAAGTTCGATCTGGTGCTGGTGGACATGGGCCATGCGTTGGCCTCGGCAGACGCCCGGATGCCCAATGCGCTGGTCGCGGAGAGCATAGCCAACGGCCATCTGCACCAGTTCGCCGATTACCCGGAGCTACGGCGCGAAGTAACATTTGGCGACAGCCGATTGGATCTGATGCTGGAGGGGCCGAAGGGCCGGTGCTACATAGAGGCAAAGTCCGTTACCTTGGTGGAGAATGGGGTCGGCTTGTTTCCCGACGCACCGACCGTCCGCGGGGCCAAGCACCTCAGGACCTTGGAGACCGTGCTCGAGGCCGGCCACCGGGCTGCGGTGGTCTTCGTGATTCAGAGGCCTGATGCCACTGCATTTGCCACCAGCGACCCATCGGACCCCGACCTGGCCGATGCGCTCCGGTCCGCGGTAGCGAAAGGTGTCGAGGCCTACGCCTACAACTGCGAGATAACCGAACGGCTGATCCGCTTGGACCAGTCTCTGCCTATCCGTGACTACGCCGAGGCGGTCGGTAATGCCTGATAAACCTACCATGGCTGCCAGGCTCATGGAGATATATGACCGTTTCTACGCTGCCTACGGCCCCCAACACTGGTGGCCCGGCGACGGCCCGTTCGAGGTGATCGCCGGGGCGATACTCACCCAATCGGCGGCCTGGACAAACGTTGAGATGGCCCTGGCCAACATGAAGGCAGCCGGATGCTGGTCGCTAGAAGCCGTCCACCAAACCCCGCAGGAAGAGCTGGCAGTGTTAGTCCGGTCATCTGGCTACTTCAACGCCAAGGCCCGCAAGCTGAAAGAGTTCGCCGCTCATGTGACGGTCAACTACCAAGGTGACCTGGACCGGTTCCTAGCCAAGCCATTGGCGCCCCTGAGAGAGGAATTGCTGTCCATCCACGGTATCGGCGAGGAAACAGCGGACGACATAATGGTCTACGCGGCAAACCAGCCGTCGTTCGTGATAGACACCTACACCCGCCGGATCATGGACCGCATGGGTATGACCCCGGACGCGGCCCGTCCCAAATACGCGGACTACCAGGCCGTCTTCCACGAGCATGTACCCCAGAAAACCCAGCTTTATAACGAGTTCCACGCCCTCTGGGACCACCACGCTAAGATGGCCTGTAGCAAGCTAAAACCCCGCTGCGAGGGCTGCTGCCTGCTGGACCTCTGCCCCGCCGGTCAGAAGCAGACGGCCTGATCGACGCATGCCGTTGATGTCCTTTGAGACTGGGTTATTCCACGATATCTGAAGTCGGTGATGTCCGTGGCAGGAAGACACCGGCTACCACCAAGAAACACGCCCCCACGGCAAATATGATGAACCCTGGCAGGTAGCCGCCTGTTACGTCCCGAATGGCTCCCACTGTGATCGGAGATATGAACATCCCCACTCCGGAGACCGTTACGAAGGTTCCCCAGACCACCGCAACCTTGTCTGGGGTCATGCCCGGCAACTCCATCGGCAAAGTAAGAAGCGTCGGCGTATAGGACCAGGTGCCGATTCCCAGGAGCAAGACAGCCACAACGATTCCGGTAGTGCCTCCGATCATGAATGACCCGACTCCGCCTAGCACTAACAGGACCCCGGGGATTATGAAGAATGGCTTCTTCGATGTGATTCGCAATGGGAGAAAACCACCCACCAATACCGCAAATATTCCCACGAAGGGAAGTAATCCGGTTATAAACCCCGACTGGGTCAACGACATGCCGCGGACCTCATTGTAGAAAGCGGGCAACCAGGTCGTTAGCGCCGTGTATTGCATCCATACCAGGGCGTCCGCAGCCACCAATAACAGTATCGTTCGATTGCGAAGGACGCTCAATATTTCCGTTCGAGATATCCCGGGCCCTCTGGAACGTACTTCAGTCCTATCTCGTCCAAATATGCCCCATAAAACGGCCCCAGCCAAGGCGATCCCGCCAAACACGCTGAGGGCGTTTTGCCAACCGATAGAATTTGCCAATGGGACCGCCAACGACACCGAGAAGGCTATTCCGAGGGTCATAGAGGCTATATTAAGACCGTTCATGATCGTGATTTCTTTCGGCGGAAACCATTGCATGAGCAGCGGACCTGTCGCCGGTATGATGGCGCCAAACCCGATGCCGTAAGCCAGACGCAGCACAAGAAGAGTCCCAAAATTAGGGGCTATAGCCGAGAACACCGATAGTCCAATCAAGAACCAGGTTAGAAAATACATCCGCTTCAGCCCGAAACGGGCGGCAAGGATGCCTCCAGGAAGCCCGAAGAACGCATGGACCAACAGAGCCAGGGATATCAGGAGACTCGCCGTGGCGCGGCTCACTCCAAAGTCATCGATTATCACCGGCAAGAGCGGGGCAACGACGAAGAAATTTATGCCAACAGAGAAAAAGGCAAATAGGATCAACGCTCCGATAACGAAGCGGTATCGGGAGTATTCGGAAGTATTCAATCTGATTGGGTCTTAGGACATCACGGGGTGAGTGGGGTTCCTTCCTGGACTCGAGGCCCAATTTGTTCTGATCGATTCGCCAGCGCTATATTGCCTGGAATAGCGTCTGATTAGCAAGGATTGGTAGCCCGCCAAATTGACGCCTACCACGCCTACGGTTATGATTCTCCAGTCATTCCAATACCCCTGATTCACGGAGGCCCCATGCAAATCGTACGCATCTATACCGGCGACGACGGCGAGTCACATTTTGAAGAGATTGATCTGCCTTATGAGCAGCTAGAAAAGTCGGAAGCGACGGCGGTCGAGAACGCTGAGAACATCCATTTTCGCCGCTACCAGCCGGGCGGTTTCATCGAGTGGCATACGGCCCCCCGCCGCCAGTACGTGATCACTCTGGAAGGCCAGGTTGAGGTCGGCTTGTGGGACGGCACCAAACGCGTCTTTGGCGCAGGGGACGTCATTCTGGCTGACGACCTCACCGGCCGCGGCCACACCACGGCGGTTTACGGGGACAAGGTCCGGATTTCCGTGGCCATTCCCGTCCTCGACTAACAAGCTCCACCAACCCTAAATCGGAGAACAAAATGCCATTCGCCAAGATCGACGACACCCTGGAGATGTACTACGAGGACGATAGTTTTGCCGACCCGTGGCGCAAGCCCGAGACGGTGGTGCTTCACCACGGTAATTCCAAGAACGCCAAGCTGTGGTACGCCTGGGTGCCCCTGCTGGCCCGCCAATACCGGGTGATCAGACTGGATGCCAGGGGCTTCGGCCGCTCGACCGTCCCACCGGAAGGATACGATTGGTCGCTGAGCAACTTCGGCACGGATATTCTCAAGCTGCTGGACCATCTGGAATTGGATAAGGTCCACCTCATCGGAGAGACCGTTGGCGGCACCATCTCCGTGCAGTTCGCCTATGACCACCCGGAGCGGCTGCACACCCTCACCACTTGCACCTCGCCCTACAAATTCGTGGGCATAGACACCTATATGGCGTCCCACAAGCTGGTCAGCGAACAGGGCGTGGCGGCGTGGGTGGAGCAGACCGCCGACCGGAGGCTGGAGCCTGGGAAATCGGACGCCGGCCATCACCAGTGGTACATCGACCAGATGTCACAGACGCCTGCCAGAGTGATTCTGGAGACGCTGGCGTACCTGTCTACCCAAGACCTGACCGACATCCTGCCTCAAATCAAGACACCGACGTTGATATTGGCATCGGAGCAGAACGCCAAGGACAACCCGGACCGGACAACACTCTTTGCCGAGAAACTGGCCAACGGCCGGTTGGTGGCCATCCCCGGCACCAGCGGCTACGTGCAGCACTCGGCGCCCGAGGAATGCGTCATGGCCTGGCGTCAATTCCTGGGCGAGATAAGCTGGAGGTAGTTGCGCCCAGCCTTTTTCTAATCTGACCAATTGGCATAGTCGTAAGAGGTTCAAATTCAGCGAAATTATTAGCTCAAATTTTGGTATTCTACGGATGGATATCTCAGATAGTGTCTAAATCCTCCTGACCGTCCTGGCATAAGTGAGATTGCCTATGCGTATGAAAGCGAATACAAAGTTTAGGTCTGCAGTAGCTTTTTCTATCCTCGCAATTGTCGGAAGTTAAGGTGGACCCCGTCAGTTGGACAGGTTTGGGGCAATGTTAAGTGAGACTCCCGCCGTCGTTCCAGGGTCTGCCAATGTT
>CAVOAA010000017.1:0-26031 GCA_963693555.1 Dehalococcoidia bacterium
TGAGTTCTTCCTGAAGGGCAACCATAGCTGGCGCGACGAGACCTCTGGCCAGAGCCGCCGCCGCCGCACCTTCAACCTGAACCATGAACACCCGCTGGTGCAGCAGATCATCGCCGCCCGAGTGGGTGACGCCACAGACACCGCTACCAGCGACGATAGCTCGCCTTCCGATGATCCGGACGACTTTCAAGGCTCCCAGGGCTCCCAGGGCTCCCAGGACTCCCAGGACTCCATGATTTTCGAAGAATCAGCGGATTCCCAGGAACCTGAAGACTCCCAAGATTTCTCCAGCGATACCGGGGACGATGTGGAGAATGAAGCCCCTGACGAAGAGGAAGAAATTCAGGATTACGACGACGAAGATGAAGCCTACCAATCTGGAAAGAAAGCGGCTGAGGCCCGGGCCGAGACCGGCTTCATGTCCCGCCTTTTCAAAAATCCCCGCCGAAACTAAACCAGCCTCATAAAAAACGGCCCTCTAGGGCGGACCAACGCAACTAAAAAACGCCCCGATTTCCCGGGGCGTTTTCTTTCGTAGGGGCAGGTTTCTAACCTGCCCTGCTTTGGGTAAGTCACAATGTCAGAGGAACCCGGGCCGCTCCGCGTCATGGCGGGGTCGCCGGACTCGGAATTTGGTTTACGCCAGCCCGGGCGGGTTGGAAACCCGCCCTTACGACCAATCGTGTCATTGCTGCAAGTTTCGTGGTTGCCCATTAAGCCCAATGGCTGGTTTGGACGGAATTACGGCTGCCACAGATTCTCCCAAAGCTGACCGGCTGCTCACATATCCAGTATCAAAGTAGACCAGCCAAAATCACGCGCGCCCAGCCCTTCGGCAGTGTAGGGGTGGTAGTACTCTCTGAAACCGGATTTTTCGATGCACTCGAGGCTCTTGGCGACGATGGTGTCAGCCAACTCCGGGTAACCATGTCCCCGCAGTGCGTGGGATAAGAACCAATTGGTGTTGACCCACGAGGGGCCGCGCCAGATGAAACCACCAGGGTTGCCCGGCACGAACTTGGGGTCCGACGCGGGGACCGACGGCAGCGGGTACGGCGTCCAGAAATGGTCCGGAGAGGTGACCCAGTCATTCACCAACCGCTCTACGATAGGCCTAGGAAGGTCATTCAAAATCAGCGGCATTAAGGAGCTGATGGTCACAACTTTGACCGGTTTCTCGGCGACTCCCGAGAGATCGAAGAACGCCCCCGCCTCCTCATCCCAACACTTATCCAGCAGGGCATCCCTGGTGCGGTCAGCCTCGCGGTTGAACTCGTCGGCCTCGGGAGAATCTCCCAACAGCCGGGCCAAGGAACGCATCCCCATGGCGTAGATGGAATTCACCAGCACGTCCTCAAAATGAAAAAGGTCGGCGGCAAGTATCTTCTGGTCGTCACCCCGTAAAGGCTCGTAAGCCTTGTATATCTTGCTCAGGGCGGCGATGAAACCCTTGTTTGAAAGCTCCGTCACCCCCAGAGCTTCGTCATACTTCGGCGAGCAGTCCGTGCCCGCTTCTTCAGGCTGGATCACGGCGATCAGTCCGTCATTATCAGGGTCTCTGACATCCCTGAGCCAGCGGTAGAAATTCACCAACACCGGGAGGGCCGCCGCCCGGAATTCCTCGTCGCCAGTCGCCCGGTACACCCGTTCCACGGCATAGGCGATGATCGGCGGCTGCATGGTCGAACTGTAATGCGGGTCTCCCGCCCGGCCGACGATGTTGCGGCTCAAGAAGTCCGGCTGTTTTTCCATCTCCCAGAAGATTATGTGGGGCATGAACCCGTTGGGGAGCGCGCCGCTCATCAACGTCCTAAGCTCAGCCTTGGCCTGGTCCGGGTCGAGATGAAGTAAAGCAATGGCGTGGAAGCAGGAGTCCCAGAACCACTGGAAGGGGTAGCCGGTCAGAGACGGGCAGACGAAACTGTATTCCTGCCCGTTCCAGTCAGCCACACCCTGACGCAGGTTGCTTAGAAGTATCTTACGTGCGCCTTCTTCCAGCGCTGCTCGGTCCAAGTGGCCGTCCTAAAATCCGCGGCTCAGGCCGCGGTGCGGGCGTGTTGGTAGACTTCCAAGTACTTCTCGGCCACCACCGGCCAGGCGAATTCTGTCAGAGCGTATCTCTGAGCTTCGCGCCCCAACTCCCGGCGGGCTGCGCTGTCATTGACCAGGCGGACCAGTTCGCTTGTGGCCGCGTCTTCGTCGAACCTGGGCACCACCACCGCTCCCTGAAGCAGCACTTCCCGGTTGGCGCCGACATCATGGGTCAAAACTGGCGTACCGTGGGCCATAGCCTCGAGGTAGACCAGCCCAAAGGCCTCGTAGCGGGAGAATAATGCGAAGAGGTCGGCCTCGGCATACCACTCCGCCAACTCGTCGTCCGTCACTTCGCCGGTCACTATCACCTTTCCCTGTAGGTCATTCCGGACGATAAAGCGTTCTATCTCCGTGGTGCCGCCCTCGTCCCGGCCCACCAATACCAGCCGTACCGGACGCTTGAACCGGTCTCTGGCCCGCAGGTAGGTATCAAGCAGCCAGCGCTGGCCCTTATGGCTCCCCACACGCCCAACGCAGAGCAAGGTCAACGACCTGACATCCGGTTCGTCATCCAGTTGGCGGCGCTCTTCGTCCACTGCCGGAGTGAACTTATTATCCACCGACGCGCCCCAGCCAATCACGCCCAATTTATCCTTGCCGGTCCGATAAGCTCTGTGGACGCCTTCAGCTTCGAGACCGGTCAATGCCACGACCCGGTCGGCGATATGAGAAAGAAACGCGTTGATGGGCTTCAGCCACCATCTGCTGGGCGGCAGGGTGTGATAGGAGGGAGTGAACACAAACCTGGCCCGGCCCCGATACCAGAGCCACGCCCAGATGTGGCCCCAGAACCAGCCGTCACCCACAAAATGGATCACGTCGGGCTTGAATTCATCCAGGTATTTCTTGAGGCGTAGCGGGGAGAACCAGACCAGCGGGACGGAATAAAACGGCAGGGACCGTTGGGGGAATCCCGAGAGGCGGAAGATGGAGATGCCCTCAGGGGTTGTCTCTTTGTCGTCCCAGGTAGGTTGGGGACACCGGGGGAAGGAATACTTGGTGGTCAGCACGCCGACAGATTCGATGGCGTCGGACTGTTGCATCTGGAACGATAGCTGCTCTATCGCCCGCTCGATGCCCCCCAGATACGGCCGGAAATAAGGGGTGAGGAATAGAACGCGCAGTGGTTTACTGCCCACTGGCTGCCTCCAGACCTTTGTTCCACACATCACTGATCTGAGCTAAAGGCAGGTCGACCTGCCCCTTAACAGCGAACCGGTCGCCGCCAGTATAGCCCAACCGGAGCAACGTGACACCCGCGGCTTTTGCCAGGCCGGCAAGGGCGTCCCAGCCCTCTTCCGGAAGACCCACGACGATGCGAGATTGCTTCTCCCCGAACAGCGTTGCGTCCCACCGGTCGTCTATGGGGAACTCACCGCTGAAGCCGATTCCGCCCTGGATCGAGCATTCGGCCAGGGCCACGGCCAACCCGCCTTCCGAGCAATCGTGGGCCGACGTGATGATGGCCTGGTCGATGGCGTCTCGGCAGACCTGCTGCACTCGCTTCTCCAGGTCGATATCAATCTTAGGGCTGCCCTCGATACGCCCATGCACCAACTTCAGGTACTCGGTGCCGGCCAGGTCATGGGAGTCGGCTCCGCTGGTATCGGCGCCCAACAAGCCAACAACCAACCCGTCTTTCCCAAAGGCAGATCTGGTCGCTTTATTAGCGTCTTCCAGTAGACCCAAGCCGCCGATGATAGGAGTCGGAAAGATAGCCTGACCTCTGGACTCGTTATACAGGCTCACATTTCCGCTCACCACCGGCACTTCCAGCACCCGGCAGGCTTCGGCGATACCCAAAATGCACTGCTCCAGTTGGTGATAGACCTCAGGCCGCTCGGGGTTGCCGAAATTCAGGCAATCGGTCATGGCCAGGGGCAACGCCCCGGAGCAGCTCAGGTTCCGGCAGGCCTCGGCGACCACGATCTGGCCGCCCTGGTACGGGTCCAATTGGCAGAACCGTCCATTCCCGTCGATGGTCACGGCGATAGCTTTCTTCGTGCCCTTGATCCGCAGTACCGCCGCGTCGCTGCCCGGCCCAACGACAGTGTTGGTCTGGACCTGGTGGTCGTACTGCCGATAGACGCTTTTCCTGTTGGCAATGTTGGTGGAAGCCAGTAACTGCAGCAACGTTTCCTGCGGGCCGCCCTCGGGCAACGGCACTGAATCCAGGTCTAATTCCATTCGCTGGATGTCGGCCTCGGACGGCTTTCCCTCCAAGCGGTATTGCGGCGCTTGGGACAGAGGGCCGATAGGCAAGTCCACTACCAATTCAGACCCGACCGCCACCTGGGCAGTTTGCTCCTCAAGGATGTGGCCTATCTCCCGGCAGGTGACGTCCCATTTGGCCATCACTTTCTTGATGACAGGCACGTTTTCCGGCGCAACCACCAGCAACATCCGCTCTTGCGACTCCGAGAGCATCACTTCGTAAGGGCTCATGCCCTCCTCACGCTGATGGACCTGGGAGATATCCAAGCGGATACCACGGCCGCCGCTGGCTGCCGATTCAATCGCCGCGCTCGTCAGGCCCGCTGCGCCCAGGTCTTGAATGGCGTTCACCAGGCCGGTGTCCAACGCCTCCAAGCAGGCCTCGATCAATACTTTTTCCAAGAACGGATTGCCCACCTGCACGGTCGGCCGCAGCTCGACCTCTTCTTCGAATGTCCTGGAGGCCAGCCCGGACGCCCCATGTATGCCGTCACGGCCGGTCCCTGCGCCCACCAGCAGCATCACGTCCTCTACCTCAGAGGCCGATGATGTGGCGATCTTATCGATACGGACCAGGCCCACGCACATGGCGTTGACCAATGGGTTTCCGGAATAGGAGTCGTCGAAGCAGATCTCACCGGCAACGTCGGGCACACCGATACAGTTGCCGTACCAAGAGATACCGCCCACGACGCCGTGGAACAAGTGCCTATTCTGAGGGTCGTCCAATGGACCGAAACGAAGGGAATTCAGCAGCGCGATGGGGCGGGCGCCCATGGCCAAAATATCCCGAACGATGCCTCCCACGCCGGTGGCTGCGCCCTGTAACGGTTCCACAGCTGAGGGATGGTTGTGGGACTCGACCTTGAAGACGACAGCCAGGCCGTCGCCGATGTCCACCGCGCCGGCATTCTCCGCACCGGTCTGAGACAGGACTCTGGAGGACTGCTGGCTAAATAAACGGAGCAGGGGCTTGGAGTGTTTGTAGCCACAGTGCTCGCTCCAGAGCGCGCCGAACATGCCCAGTTCAACCGGGTTGGGCTCCCGGTCCAAACGCTCGAGAATCAGGTCGTACTCAGCCCGGGAGAGCGCGATCTCGTCCAGTGTTTCTTTGGTCACCGCCATCTACTTATCAACCCCCGCCCTGATTCCAGTCATCCGACGCCTCTGCCCATGATGTATACACCGGTCACGCCCATTCGTCGATAGCCTGTTCGGTCTCTAGCCCGGCGTCTTGATTACGCACCGGTTCAGCCCCCACATTGCCGCCCTCATCTGACGGCCAGACCTGGCCTTTGGAAACGAGAAAGTAATTGGCCCCGGAGCCGAAGAAATCGTTGACCTGCTCCAGGTCTGTGGTCGTGATCAAGACCTGTTCGTACCGCGTGGCCTTCTCCAGCAGGCGGTGCCGGCGAGAGCTGTCCATCTCCGAGAGAGCATCATCAAAGAGCACCAACGGCCCCTCGCCACGTACCGAGGCCAGGAACTCCGCCTCAGCCAACCGCAGCGTCAACGCCAGAGTACGGGCTTGGCCTCGAGAGGCAAAGATGCCCATGTCGGCGCCGTCGATCGTCAGGTTAAAGTCGTCACGGTGCGGACCCACAGCGGTAACAGGCCGCGCCCGTTCCCGGTGGGAGGCCGCAGCGAGCGCCTCCCGAAAGTTGCTCTCCACCTCAGCGACATCACTGCCCAGGGGCACGCTGGGCCGGTATTCTACTTCCAGGTTCTCTTCAGGGCCGCTCAGGTCCTCATGATGCCGTACGCAGGCCGGAGTCAGTTCCCGCATGGCCTCATGGCGGCGCCAGGTGATCCAGGCCCCTTCGCGGACCAGTTCATCGTCCCAAAATGCCAGCTCTTCACCTTCAGCCCGGCCCTCACGGAGCAGCCGAAGCAGTGTGTTGCGCTGCTGCACGACCCGGTTATAGCGCTGCAAACCCTTCAGATAGAGCGGGTCGGCCTGGGAGAGCAGGATGTCGAGAAAACGCCTGCGGCCCGAGGGCGGACCCTGGACCAGTTCAATGTCGGCCGCGCTGAACAGCACGGCATTGACCTGTCCGATCAGTTCGCCGGCCGTACGCTTGAGTCGGTTGACCCGTATCTCTTTGCGGACGTTATAGGCCAGGCCGTTATCGTCCTGGCTGGAGCGTTGGGTCGGTTGGTAGCCAACTATGACGCGGAGCCGCTGCCCGTCCTTCTCGATCGTGCCGTCCACCAGCGCCTGCTCGCCCGCGTTGGCGGCTTGGAAACTGACCACCTCCCGTTCGTTTTCGGCGCGGAAGGACCGGGCGATGCACAGCAGATAGACGGCCTCCAGCAGGGTCGTTTTGCCCTGGGCGTTGGGGCCGTAATAGACCGTCACACCCGGAGACAAAGCAAGGTCTAGGTGTGTGAGGTTGCGGAAATTGGTCAGTCGCAGGCGTGAGAGGTAAGCCAACCGGTCGTAATCCCTCCATCAAACGGAGACGGGGTAGGCTAGGGCGGGGGTAACTGTGAACGTTGGATCAGGGGTACTAGCCCTAGTCTCTCAGCAATTGTATCTGGATAGCCAGTTCATCTGCCGCGGCTTCTTCTCCGGCGGAGAGCCGGAAACAGCGGTCGATGTAGAGCTTGGCCAACTGTGAGCTACGTTCCGAGTTGTCCTTAGCCACATCCAATAGGTCATGGACCTTGAAATTCTCCGGCAGGTGGCGCGCCAGCACGATGATCTCGGCAATGACTTCGTCGGCGGTGGGCTGGTCTGAGCCATCTACTGCGAACCTCAGCCGGCCAAGCAGTTTCGTCAGCTCGTTCAGTTTGTCGCTCTCGCTCATGAAGCTAAAGAGGACTTCATTCACGTTCAGAGAATCGTCTGGTTCTTCTTCCGGTTCGGGTTCGGGCTCCGGTGCCGGGGTAGCGTCCATCGCCTCCCTGAGTTCTTCCCCAATGGCCGCGGCCGCGCCCTCAGCAGGGGTGCTGGTCATTGCCAATGAGTCGGAGCAGAGGCTGGAGTAAACCTGGACTGCCTCGGTGGCTGTCTCCATCATCCTGGCCAAGTCGAAGGAGAACATGCTGCCGCCGAACACCAGGTCATCTTCCCTCAGTTGGCTGAGCCGCTCCAATTCCGCGAACGAGCCCACGGCCTCGGGCACGGGCGGCATGGCAAACGCCGACAGGTCGCTGAGCGGCAGATTACCCAGGTGAGAAGCCAGAAAAGGGGGCACATACTTGGTCAAGTCAGACTTGACTGGCAGGGTAACGACGTAGGTGGCATAGACCGTGTCCGGCTCCGTGTCCACGCGGAAGTAGAGCAGGGCATGCCCTTTGGGGTTCAGCGGGTCTCCCCGATCGAAATTCAAGTCCATATCAATCAGTCACGTCAATCAGTCACGCGTTTGGTGGCATTTACCGCCCTTATTATAGGGCAAACGGGGACACGCGGCCACGCCCGGCCACAAGCGTTTGTCGTTGACTACCCAAGTCAAACTTTGTATCTTAGAGGCAACGTGCCCGGCATATGCGGAAAGGAGCCATCGGATGGCGGATCCCGAACTCAAATTATTCGATTACGACAAGGCCGAGATCGGTGAAGAACTGGGTTCTTACGAATACACCCTCACCCAAGAGATGGTGGACGCCTTCCGTGCCTCCGTAGACGACTCCGACGCTCAATATCCTACCCTTGGCGTCAAACACGACGCCACCGCCTTCGCCATGGTCTACGACGACCAGATCGGCACGGTGAACGCTGGAAACGAGGTCGAGTTCTTCAACCCGCCAATAGTCGGCAAGAAGATCAGCGTCAAAGGCCGCATCGCAGACAAGTATCTGCGCCGCGACAAGCCATACATAGTCATTGAAGCGACCGCCACCGACGAGGATGGCCGCCTCCTGGAAAAGCTCAGCACCTACCAGCTGAAGAAACCCGACGAGTTGGGGAAAAAATGGCATCCAGAGCAGAAATAAAGCCCGATACGCCGATCCCTTCGGTGACCAAATCCATCACGGAAGCTTCGATACTAGGATTTGAGTCGACCGGGATATTGGACCGGGAAAACATCCACAACAACCCCGAACTGGCCGCGAAACGCCTAGGCACCACCTACACCCTGGCATCGGGCCGTATGTCCATTACCTTTGCCTCGGAATGCCTGCGCAAGTTCTTCGGTCCTGAGGTGTTCGGCCACACCGGCACCGTCAGCCTCAAGTTCCTAAGACCGGTGAAAGCCGGCGACACCATCACCGTCACCGGGGCTGTCAGCGGGTCTGAAGAGATCGAAGGCGGCGCCCGTGTCTCGGTCGACCTATTCTGCGACAACCAAGACGGAAACCGCACCGCGGTCGGCATCGGCACCGCAGTGATCAGCTAGACCGCAAGCATTTTCGGCGATAAATCACCTCTGGAGGACCGAATGGCAGGGTCAGAACACGGCAAAGTAGAAGCTGAGATCGTCTACTGCGTAGCTTGAGGCTACTATCCTGTCGCCTCGTGGTTGGCGACCGAGTTCTTCCGCTCCGACGCTCCTGGCGACGTCGCCATCAAGATGACGCCCTCAGACAAAGGACGCTTGGAAGTCTACCTGGACGGAAACAAGATATTCGACCGCAAGGAAGCCGGGGCGTTCCCCGACCTGGGTAAGGTTAATGAACTGAAGATGGAGATCGCAGAGAAAATCTTCGACCTGGAAGACGCCTAAACTCAGCTTAAATACCGACCCACGCAGAACCGATCAGATCACGCAGCCTGGGACTAGTCCTGGGCTGTGTTTTTGTGGACAGACCGATATATGGAGATTGCATTGGCTAACCCAGAACACGTGAAACTAGCATCCAGCGGCCCCGATGCCCTGGACACCTGGCGCGAGAATAACCCCGACGTTCAACTGGACCTGGAAGGGGCCGACCTGAGCGGCGTGAACCTGGCTGGCACCAAGATCCGCAATGCCAACCTGAAGGGCGCCAACCTGACGTTGGCAAAACTCAGCCGCGCCAACCTGGCCGGCGCAGACCTCTCCGGCGCAGACCTGACCGAAGCAGACCTCGGGCAAGCCGGCATGGCTGGTTGCAACCTAACCTCAGCCAGCATCATCAACGTGAACCTCTTCTGGACCGACTTGAAGGGCGCCATCTTGAAGGACGCCGTGGTCACCAGCTGCCGCATGAACCGGGTCAACCTGATTGGAGCCGATATATCGGGGGCCGATTTCAGTTCCTCCAATATGATCGAGGCCGACCTGCGGAACGCCGATATGACCAATGCCCGGTTCCGGTCTTCCAACATGAACGGCGCAGACTTGAGCCGGGCCGTCATGCCGGGCGCCGATTTCAACCTGGCCATGATCCGGGACTCCATGTGGATCGCCACCGACGTCCGCGGCGCCAGCTTCAAGCAGGCGAGCCTCCACCGGTCGGACTTCACCCTAGCGAAATGGGATGACACCACCACGTTCCCGGACAGATTCGACCCCGAAGACACCGGCCCCAAAGACGTGAACGACTAGCCAGGCCGCGTGCTAGAATTATTCCGAACTCGCACCCTGCATGAGTAAAGAACGCCTAGGCCTCTAGGAGACTCCGTGGCCGTTATTCAGATAATGGGCAATCAACCCGGGGCTGGCAAGACCAGCCTGGCAGCGGCGCTATTGGTTACCGCCAACACCGCCGGGAAGCAGGCCGCCTACTACAAACCGTTCGCGGACGGGCGAACTGCCGACGCCGACGTTGCCTTCATGTCCGAATTGCTCCAGTCCCTCGGTGGCCCTGCCGTTCCAGCCCCGGGCAACAAATCGGACTCCAGCGATTTGAGCGCCGCCCAAGCAGAGATTTCCAAGCTCGAGAAAGAAGCAGGCATAGTCATCATTGAAGGGCCAGACGGCGCTGCGCCCTACGCCCTGAACTCCAAGGTCGTCCTGATTCACAATCACGCTCAGGGTGATGCTTCGGGTTCGATCTCAACCGCCGGCCCTGATCTGGCGGCGGTGGTCATCAACTCCGTACCGATACACCACCGCGACGAGGTCGCCCGTAGTTTGGCTGGCCAGTCCGTGCCCGTCGGCGTCATTCCTGAAAGCCGGGGCATGCTTACTGTGACCGTGGGGCAACTGGCTGACCACCTCGGCGGACAATGGGTGTTGGACCCGGTGAACGCCGACGCTCCCATCGAGCGCTTCATGATCGGCGGCAACATCATGGACGAAGGCCCCACCTACTTCGGCCGTTACGCCAATCAGGCAGTCATCACCCGCGTTGAACGCCCCGACATCCAGATGGCCTGCATCGGCGAAAAGACCTCCTGTCTGGTACTGACCGGTCCCGGTGAGCCCACCGAGTACATCAAATCCGAGGCGTTGAAGCGCGACGTGCCCCTGATTCAGGTGCGCACCAATACCATGGACACCGCCGATGCTCTGGCCGGTCTGCTAGACAAGGCCGACGCCCGCACCGCCGCCAAAGCCGCCCATTTCGCAGGGCTGCTGGAAAAGTACCTGGGCGCAGAGACCCTGGAACAACTACTCAGTTAGTCCCCGGTCCCAGTCTCATATTCTTGACTGAGCGTAATACCAGGCCATACAATGACTTCGCACGCTCCTTATTGGAGCCAGTGACAGAAACCAACCCCAAACTGCGCAACTTAACGCCGGGGAGAATGATATGCCCATAACCCAGAATGGTGTGGCACTCACGGTAGCAATCTCGGAAAAAGCCGCCGAGAAGATCAAATACTTCGCTGAGAAAGACGGTATCAACGAAAACGTGGGGGTCCGCGTGGCCGTCAAAGGCGGCGGTTGTTCCGGACTGACCTACGACCTCAAGATCACCGGAGACCTGGCCGCCAATGACACCGAAAAACTCGTCGAGCAGCACGGCGTCAAGGTGATTGTCGACAAGAAGAGCTACATCTACTTGGTCGGCACCGAGTTGGATTTCTCGGACGGCCTGAACGGCAAAGGCTTCGTCTTCGAGAACCCCAACGCCAAGAAAGCCTGCGGCTGCGGCACGTCTTTCAGCGTCTAGCCCAGCCAAGCGCCTAAGCCCACAGCACGAAAAACAAGCGCCGTTTATACAAAAGCGGCGCTTGTTTATTTAGCCCCCAAGCCCTTCATCCAAGTCCTCTATCGGAGAGTCTCATGGCCCTGCAGACCGGAGCGGCGATTTTCATCGAACGTCACGGCGTCCAACTCCCGGCCGTCTATTCGGATTTCGGCTCTGAATACACGGCTGCCACCACCGCAGTCGGGATTCATGACGCGTCTTACATGGGTCGCTTGAAAGCCATCGGCGAGGACGGCCTCGACCTGCTGAATCGTATGTCCACCAACAAAGTCATTGACCTGGGTATTGGCGACGGCGCAGTTACTGTCTTGACCACCGACCGCGGCCGGATCGTCGACGTCTTGGGCGTGGTGAACCAAGGTGACTATGTGATCCTACTGACCAGCCCCGGCCGGCAGCAGCCGGTGATAGATTGGCTGGACAAGTACACCATCATGGAAGACCTGGTCATCGAGGACATTACTTCTGAAACTGCCATGCTGGCCGTGGTCGGCCCCGACGCCGGAAAGCTGCTGGGACTGACTCCTTCCGAGAACGCTCAGGACTCGCTGACCATCCAACCGGTGCAACTGAGCGGGTTCGATGCTTTAGCCGTGGAGCAACCGCTCGGGACGATTTCCCGTTACTGGTTGATCGCCAAGCCGGAGGCCGCTGCCGGACTGTGGCAGCACCTCATAGAGACCGGGGCTGTGCCCTTGGGCGCCAATGCCATGGAAGCCGTGCGAGTAAATGTTGGAGTTCCTGAATTCGGGCCGGAGTTGGGCGAACCCTACAATCCCTTGGAAGCCGGGCTGATCGGCTCGGTGGACTTCGCCAAGGGCTGCTACATCGGCCAGGAAGTCATCGCCCGGTTGGACAGCTACAAGAAGGTCAAGAAATACCTGGTGTCACTGAGCTTTGATGCCGGCGCCGAGATAATTTCCGGGGATGACCTACTCGTGGACGGACAATCGGTCGGTATGGTCACATCCGTTGCCCCTGAGCCGTCGGATGGCCTCCTGAAAGGCCTTGGCTACGTCAAAGCGGCAAATGCCACCACTGGCGCACGTTTGGACATTGCAGGCCCGGATAAAGGCTCAGCAGAGATAATCGCGCTGGCCCAACCTTTCGGCCCCGCCAAAGACTAGACCCTAGTCTCCGGCTACCTCAATCTTGCCGTCGGGTGTTGCGGCCAATAGGGTCGAGAAGTCGTAGCCCCGCTTCCGCATCTCTTCAGAGCCGCCTTCATTCCGGTCCAAAACCGAAACTACCTTGACCACTTTGCAGCCCGCTTCTTCCGCCGCCGCGATGGCGTGGAACAAAGACCCGCCCGTTGTGCATACATCGTCCACGATAGCTACATCGGTGCCTGGCGTCAGCGGCCCTTCGATGTTCTGCTTGGTGCCGTGCTCCTTGCTCTCTTTACGCACGATGAAGGCTGGTATCGGCCCGCCGTTCAGGTGGCTGGCCAACGCGACCGCTGCGACCATGGGGTCGGCTCCCAGGGTTGTTCCTCCCACGGCTTTGGCCCCTGCCTGCTCCAATAAAGGCAGCAAAGCTTGGGAGATCAGGTGAGCGCCCTCCGGGTCTAAACTCAACAACCGGCCGTCGAAGTAATAGCTGCTTTTCTTGCCCGAAGTGAGGGTGAAATCGCCGTATTTGATGGCCCCCCGCTCCAGCGCCAGCGCCAATAGCCGGTCCACTGTTTCACTCAACTCGCCGTCCTCCCTTCCCGTGCTTTCAAATATAGCTCTTTCCGTATAGCCCTAGCCGTATAACCCTTCTCGGCGTATGTAATCTGCCACCGCGTCCGGCGTTTGCCCCGTCAGCGGTTCTCCGGCTGCGGCCCGCCGTCTCAGATCCGTAGCGCTCACGTCGATCAACGGCGCAGTCACGGTCTGTACCCGCCCTCGTGCTTGGGGGACCCACTGGTAAAAATCTTCGTTGAAGTCTTCGAGATCGAAGTTCTGCTCTCCGGGCCGGTCCAATACCAGCAGGCGGCACAGTTCCAACACCCGGGCAGGGTCCTTCCATCGGTCCAACTGACCCAGGACATCCATGCCCAGGATGAAGAACAGGTCTGCCGTCGGCCCCAGCTTAGCCGATAGTTCCACCAGAGTGTCAACGGTGTAGGTGGGGCCAGGGCGATGAGCTTCCAAATCACAGACTTGGAATTTCGGTTGGTCTTGGACAGCAAGACGCACCATTGCCAGCCGGTGTTCGATGGTCGCAGCTGGTTCAGCCTGTTTGAGTCTGGGGTGGCCGGCGGGGATGAACAGTACCTGCTCCAACCCTGCCTGGTCCATGGCGGCGGCAGCGATGCTCAGGTGTCCCAGATGGACCGGGTCGAACGTCCCGCCAAGAATGCCAACTTTCACGGCTAGAGGTTGCTCAGAACCATGCTAGCTCAACTTTTCCGAACCTGATAACGTCCCCGGCCTCTATCCCTGCGTCGATCAACCGGTCGGCCAGTCCGGTCTTCCGCATCTCACGCCAGAGTTGCAGCAGAACCCTCTGGTCGCGGGGGTCGGCCATGGCTGTCAGGCGTTCCATCATCTCTGACTCGACCACGTAAACACCGTGGCGATCTTTATGCACTGTTTCGGGGCCAGAAGACCGTTGTGGACGGAAACGCATCGGCTCTAGTTCTGGTCCTTCCTCGGGTTCCTCTTTGGGCATCGCCGCTAATGCGGCAAATATGTTCCCCATGAGCGCATCCACGCCCTCTCCAGTGGCGGCTGAGATGAACTGAATGCTCGATCGCTTGTCGCCGATCGCTTCTTGAAGTCGTTCCGTCAACTCTTCTTGTGCTTCCCGGACCTCAGTTACATCCAGCTTGTTGACCACCACCAATTGGGCCTTTTCGGCCATCTCCGGATTGAACTGTTCCAGCTCCTGGTTGATCATCCGGTAGTCTTCTACTGGGTCTTCCGAAATGCCGTCTAGCATATGTACATATAACCTGGCGCGCTCAGCATGCCGCAGAAATTCATGCCCCAATCCGATTCCGTCATGGGCGCCTTCCAGCAATCCAGGTACTTCCATCATGACGAAGTCATTGTCGCCTATCCGGACTACGCCGAGCACCGGCTCAACCGTGGTGAATGGGTAATCCGCTACCTTGGCTTTGGCTGCGGAACACATGGAGATCAAAGTTGACTTTCCCGCATTTGGCTTGGCCAGCAGACCAACGTCCGCCAGCAACTTCAATTCCAGATAAAGAATACTCTTCTCGCCTTTTTCTCCGCGCTGCGCCAATACTGGTTCTTGATTGGTCGCAGTGGCAAACCTCGTGTTACCCCAGCCACCACGTCCGCCCACAGCAACCAATCTGGGACTGGTGCTAGTAATATCGTCCAGGTATTCCTTTTCCCCATCCTGGTTCATCCGGTAAACCACAGTACCCATCGGCACCGGGATGTACTTGTCGTCACCATTACCGCCGCGCTTGTTCTTTCCCTTACCATGGCCACCATGCACAACATAGATCGTGCTGTTGAACTTGATATGCAACAAAGTATTGATCGAAGAATCGCCTATTAAATAAGCGTTTCCGCCGTCACCACCGTCACCGCCATTCGGACCACCCTTGGGGCGGTATTTCTCGCGGAGAAAGCTACTGCATCCATTTCCACCGGAGCCAGCGTTGATATTTAATCTAACGGTATCAATCATGAGAATTCTTTAAACAATAAGTAATAGAAGTAATAATGGTGTGGATACTGGGGATAACTAGGCGTGGAGGTGCCTGGAGTCCAGTTGACTACAGATATTTTAACATGGAGAGGGTTAAGGTTTTGGTTGATAATCTAAGGGTAGACCGTTAACTGGTAATCGGTGATCGTGGTCTGGTTTGAGCAGGATTTTTGACGGTCGGGAATTATCCCGAACTCTGATGTATCCAACACGCAGTTATCCACAGATATCTGATCATTGTCCACAGGGCGTAGTGGTATCCTGGGATCACCTTGTGGCAGCAGCGTGGCCAGCTTAGATGTTGAATGTTACCAAGATATTGTTGGCGGCGGTCGGACTCCTGGGGGTTGCCGCGTTAGCATGCTCCAGCCCGGCGAGCACGACTCCAACAGAACTGAGCAAACAACCGGATCCTAGTAACGGAGGAGATTTACGCCAGGTGAATCGGATAGGGTACGTTAGTCCCAACGGCGACCTCTTCACGGTGGACCCGGATGGTGGGAGTCTGTCTAAACTTACCGGCGGAATGCAGGCCGGGAGCGACCCTCAGGCTGGGGTTCAAGCCCAGATATTGCGGATGAACGAGTATTACACCTGGCCGACCTGGTCAGCCGACGGCACGAAGCTGGCGGCGTCTCGGGTTATCGTGGGAGAGAGCAAGACCGATATCACGTTGCAGGTCATGGACGCCCGATCGGGTGGCGGTCAGACCGTGTACGAGAATGGCCAGGCTGGTCTTGTTGCCGACGGCGCTCCTCATTACATCTATTGGGCGCCATCGGGTGACCAGCTGTCATTTTTGGCTTCCACACCGGAAGGCCTGGCATTGTTCGTTTGGGATGGCACACCAGGTGAACCAGCCAGCCAGATACATCGCGGCGCACCACTCTACTATCAGTGGGCCAAGGATGCCCAGGCGATGGCCCTCCACGTTGGCCAGGACATCATTTGGGCCAACCCTCTCGAGGAAGTGCCTTCCCGTCAGGCCTTCCAATCGCGAGGAAACTTTCGCGTTCCCGCCATCTCTCCGGATGGGGCCAGCCTCGCTTATGTTGATAGTTCTGACGGCGGTATGGGGTTGTACATCGCACCGACAGACGACCTCAGCCAGACTAAAAAGATAGTTGATGTGGGCTGGTCTTCGGCATTGATGTGGTCGCCGGACGGCACTCAGATAGCCATCGCCGACCAATCTGATCCAAGGGCCCCGCTTTTCGACCGGCTGATGCTGGTGCCGGCTGACGGCGGGCCGGTAACCGAGTTGGCCGCTGGGCCACAGTCCGATGATATCTTTGGCTTCTTCTGGGCGCCCAACGGCGACAAGATCGCTTGGGTCTCGGTGAATGCCGCGGAGCAGGAGTTGGAGTGGGTCGTGTCGCCCAAAGACGGGTCTGACTCCAAGAGACTCTTCAGCTTTAAGCCTTCGGCCGAAGTCTTTATCATGCTGAGTTTCTTCGACCAATACGCCTATTCGCATTCGCCGTGGTCACCCGACGGCAAGTTTCTGGTCGTCGCCGGCTCCAAGGGAGAGGCAGCGCGGCGGAGCAACGGCCGGACACCTACCGGCGACCGAATCTACATACTGGATGTTGAGGGGACCTCGGGGCCCAGGGACTTGGGAGCAGGCGTCCTGGCTGTTTGGTCGTGGAACTGAGATTCAAAGCCCTGGTGGCAACCTTTTTGGTTTTAGGACTGGTGGCCGCTTGCGGCACAAACGGCTCAACGCGTTCATCGGATACACCATTAGACGTCGACCCCGGCCCGGCCCTGCAGCAAGCTGTCGAACAACTTCTGGCCCTGGAATCGGCGTCGTTCGTCTTGGACCACCTCAAGGGCAGCACCGTCTTGGTACCCGGAGTGCTGATGACTAAGGTATCGGGCGAGGTCTCCATTCCCGACCGGTTCCGCGTCACGGTGGAGGCAGAGTCAGAGTTCCCAAAGTCCTACATCGAGATCAGTATCGTGACCATCGATGATACGGCCTACATGACTGATATCTTCTCCGGCGGCTGGAATCAGATATCAGTCGATTCACTGCCATTCAATCTGCTCGGACTGGGGCAAACGTTGGCCGACATCGTCGATGCGATTCAGGTTCCACGGGCGATTGGCGAAGAGCGAGTGAACGGTGTCGACACGCTGCATATTGGAGGATCGATAGACTCTGAAGTGCTTTCGGAACTGGTGCCGGGAGCGGGAGAAGGGTTCCCAGTGGGCCTCGAGTTGTGGTTGGACCGCAACCAGGGGTTATTGCAGAAGGTGCTCATCGTAGGCCGCGTAGTGCCCACTGATGCTACGGACACTGTCCGGCAGCTGACCCTGGAAGATATCAACCAGCCGGTGGAGATCGAACCACCCGGCGACACCTCCGGGTAGCGAACAGGGCGATGTTAGGAGCAGGCCGCACGCTACCAATGCCCTTGATCCTGGCGGTGATCGGCATCGGTACGTTCATCACCGCCCTCGACCAGACAGTGGTCGTGACGGCGTTGCCCAGCGTCATGCTGGACCTCAAGGTACCGATCGCCGAGCTGGACCGGGCGTCATGGATCATCACCTCCTATCTACTTGGATACACCGTTGCCATGCCGTTGATCGGCCGCCTGGGCGATGTTTATGGTTACGTTAGGGTCTACCAGGTGTCGTTGGTGGTTTTCTGCATCGGCACGAGCTTGGTTGCCGTCTCGTCTAGTCTGGAGTGGATGATCGGCGCCAGGGTCATTCAGGCAGTGGGCGGTGGCGCTACAGTCCCCATCGGCATGGCGCTGGCAGTCACGCTCGCCCCCAAGGGCCGCAGAGGGTTGGCGCTGGGTGTGGTCGGCGCGGCGGCCGAGGCCGGTTCGATGTTGGGCCCGGCTTACGGTGGGGCGATCATGGAGGTTTTGAGTTGGCGTTGGATCTTCTGGCTGAACATCCCCCAGAGCGCGGTCATATTCGCGGCGCTATTTTGGCTGCCGAACCGCCGGGAGTCTGGCGCCAAGGTCGATTACATGGGCGGCGTGGTCCTGATCGGCGCGCTCTTGTTCCTATCATTGGCGCTGTCCCAAACGGGCCTCTTTACCTTTGACTCCCCGTATCCGTTCCTGTTGGCCGCCATTGGAGTCGGTCTGTTTGCCGTGCTGGTCTTGGTGGAAGCCAGGACCTACCAGCCGTTGCTGGCTCCGGCATTGTTCCGGTCGTGGGCGTTCCTGACGGCCAATCTGACCCAGGTGCTGGTGGGAGTGGCCCTGATCATTGCCATGGTCACCGTGCCGCTGATGGCCAACACGGTCATGGGTAAAACGCCCTTCACCGGGGCGTTGTGGTTGCTCCGCCTGACCGGAATAATCCCGCTGGGCGCGGTGGTGGGTGGGCTGCTTGTGTCACGGTTGGGTTCCAGCCCGCTGACTATCGCTGGTCTGGCTTTGGTGGCTATCGGCATGTTCTTGGCCAGCGGCTGGGAGTTGGACGTGGCTGATCCGGAGTTGACCGTACACCTGTTGATCGCCGGGTTCGGGTTTGGCCTGGTCATTGCCCCCATCGCCGTCCGAGCCCTGGGAGCGGCCAGCGACGACTATCAGGGTACGGCGGCCTCCCTCGTGGTGGTGTCCCGAATGATGGGGATGACCCTGGGACTGGCGGCGCTATCGGCCTGGGGTGTGCAGCATTTCCAGGGACTGACGGCTGGGTTGGCATTTCCGTTGCCGTTGTCGGGAGAGGCGACTGCCGTCTTTGAGGCTCGGGCTGCGGAGTACTCGGCCAACATCAATACGGCGGGACTGGAATTGTTTCAGCGGTTCTTCCGAGCAGCCGGGATCATTTCATTGGTTGCGATCGTGCCTGCGTTGGGCATGAAACGGGGCGATAAAACCTAACTGATCTCCTAACCGAATGTATGCGGGCTGGCCGCTCCGGAATTTGACTGCCTAGCTGATGTACGGTAGTGTTGGGTCGGTCAAATTAAGGGCTGCGCCAGTGGAAATAGCCACGAATGGTACCAGGGAACGACTGGTATTTGAGCGTTTGAGAAAGACCCGGGAGGAGAAAAACGACGTGATATTACGAAAGAAACATGCTAAAGCTAGCTTATTGGTGATGCTGGTCTTGATGTTCTCGGTGATTGCCGCTGCCTGCGGCGGCACTGAGATTCAGACTGTCGAAGTTATCAAAGAGGTCACCAAGGAAGTACCTGTTGAGGTGATCAAGGAAGTACCTGTCGAGGTAATCAAGGAAGTCGAAAAGATCGTTGAAGTGATTGCTGAGAGAGAGAAGCGGGAGTTGGTCTTTGCTGGTCTCAACTGGGATAGCGCCCTCGTCCAGAACGGCGTTGCCCGGTATATCGTCGAGAACGGGTACGGTTACCCGACCACGCAGATAGAAGGTGGAACGGTTCCGCTGTTCCAGGGTCTACGGAATGGTGACATAGATATCACCATGGAAATATGGTTGCCGAACCAGAACGCAGCCTGGAATGAAGCGACCAAAGACGGTGAGGTCTTTTCGGTCGGCCGAAGTCTTGAAGACAACTGGCAGAGCACGTTTATAATCCCTGGCTACACGGCCGATGCCAACCCTGGTCTGGTCAACGTGCAAGACCTTAAGAAAGACGAGTACAAGAGCCTTTTCACAGAGGCTGACTCGGGCGGAAAAGCGGTGCTGATCGGTTGTATCGCTTCCTGGTCTTGCCGGTCAGTGAACGAAGGACAGATTGAGGCTTATGGTCTTTCTGACCATGTCGAACTAAGGGACCCGGGCACCGCCGGGGCCCTGGCAGCAGCCATCGAAGGCGCGTTCTTGAAAGAAGATCCCCTGTTGTTCTACTACTGGGGCCCGACCAAGCTGGCCTTCAATCTTGATTTCCGCCGCCTGGAACAGCCAGACCCCTCAGAGTGCGCTGACAACGACCCCGTCAACGGCTGCGAATTCCCGGCCGCCAACATATTGGTCGCCATGAATACTGCACTCTACGCTGATGCGCCGGAGTTGGTTGGGTTCTTCAAGAATTGGGACTGGTCAGCTGGCAACCAACTGGCCGCCGATGGCTGGTACGGAGACAATAAGGACGACTACGACTCCTCTGAAGAGGCGTATTCAGCCACGGGCGTCTGGTATCTCAAGAATAATGACGCCTGGAAGACCTGGGTCCCGGCCGACATCCTGGCAAATGTTGAAGCGGCGCTAGCCAACGAGAGCTAAGCCACTTTTAGCACGCAACTGAAAAGAGGCCCCGTCCTTCTACTGAAGGACGGGGCCTCTTTGTCGTTCACGGCATATTTGGAAACGATCTTCATCCCCCAAGCACCAGTCGAGTTTTTTGCATGTAATGGACATTCACGAAATTCGTGCAAATGACTCGATTGGTCGTAGGGGCGGGTTTCCAACCCGCCCGGACACGCATCGACCAAATTCCGAATCCGGCGACCACGTTATGATGCGGAGCGGAGCGGTTTCCGCTGATAGTGTGATCTACCTCAAGAAGGGCAGGTTAGAAACCTGCCGCTACGGCTTTGGTGCCCGTAATATCCGCAATTCCGGCTCGTTCGCAGAAGGGGAATCTATGTCACACGCGTCTACCGGTCAGGCCGGGTGGGTTAAAAACCCGCGCCTACGGTCGACAAGTGTCTAAAGGGATTCGCAGCCAGCTATTAACGCCTTTGCGCCTACGCCAGCTAGCGACGGTTCTTAGCCTGCGCCAAGATGGCTCCTTGGGAGATGCGGTCTATGATGATCGCCATCACCACGATCGCCGCTCCTGCGACGAAGGCCCGGCCCTCCTCAAGTTGCCCCATTGACCGGAGCACTTCGATGCCCAGCCCGCCGGCTCCCACCATGGCTGCGATGGTTGCCATTGCCAAGGCCATCATCACTGTCTGGTTTACGCCGGCCATTATGGTAGGGATGGCCATGGGAATCTGCACTTTGATAAGGAGTTGCAGTGGACTGGAGCCGAAAGACCGGCCGGCCTCCACCACTGACGGGTCAACCTGCCTGATGCCCAGGTTGGTCAGCCGGATACACGGGGGGATGGCGTAGAGAACAGTTGCCAGGATGGCTGCCACGTTGCCCAGGCCAAAGAGCATTATTCCAGGTATCAGATACACGAAACTGGGCATGGTCTGCATGGTGTCCAGAACTGGCCGGGTGATTGTGTCTACGAAGTTGCTTCGGGCGCTCAAGACGCCGACGGGGATGCCGACGACCACCGCTATTGTTACCGACACCAGCAGGATGGCCACGGTCACCATGGCCGGTTCCCAGAGGTTGACCAACCCGATGGCGGCCAAGCCTGCGGCAGAGGCTGCACCAATCCTAAAACTGGCGGCGCGCCAACCAGTCAAGAACACCAAAGCCAAGACCACGGGCCACGGTATCCAGACGAGGAAATCGCGGAGATGGCCTACTGCTATTTTGAGGTTGTCACTGATGCTATCGAAGAACCAGTCCATGTTGACGATGGTCCAGTCAATTGCGTTGTCTATGGCCTTGGTGATGTCCGGACTGAAATTCTTTTGGAAGTCCATAGCCGACTCGGCTTCCATCGCGTGGATGATGAAGGACACCACCAATGCGCCGCCGATAATGATGGCTATGAAGGCAAATTTCCAAGCCCTCCTGGCACCATCGGTGGCGAGTCCATCGGCGTTTCCGGCAAGGATCTTGGCAAGGTCTTTTATTCGGGTACTCACGATATTCTCTCGCAATTCGGTCTGCTGAGTTACCTGGGCCGATCTTCCAGAAAATCTTGAACTAGAAACCAGAGGCCACCACTTTCAATAGGTCTTTTTGGGTGGCGACACCCAAAAAATTGTTGCTTTCGTCCACAACCGGTAGAGGTATTTCGCCTTCGGAAAAGAGCGGCAACACCTGTTCTAGAACGGTGTTAGGCAATACAGGGGTGATGGATGGGTCGAGCAGTTCACCGAGACCGTTGGTTTCGCCGTTGCTTGAGTCCTCTAAAAGCTTGCGGCTGATAACGCCCAGGAAATTGGTGCCGTGGGTGAGACCGATGGCGTAATCACATTCTGCCTGGTCCATCCTGGCCCGGAGGGTATCTCGCGATTCAGACTCGAAACACACCACATCGGGTTCTCTGGCGATATCGCCGATTTCCATAACCTTGGTCATCGGGATGCCCTGGGTGAATTCACGGACAAAATCGTCAACAGGCTCGGTGATGATCTCTTTGGGTGTGCCCAACTGAATGATCTCGCCATCGCGCATGATCGCTATCCGGTCACCAACGGAAATCGCCTCATCCAGATCGTGGGTTATGAAGATGATGGTCTTTTGGATCTCCTGCTGGAGAACGGACAGCTCTTCTCTCATCTGACGCCTGATCAACGGGTCAAGGCCGCTGAAGGGTTCGTCCATGAGGAGGATTGATGGGTCCATGGCCAGCGCTCGCGCCAGACCAACCCGCTGTTGCATGCCGCCGCTGAGTTCCGTCTGATTGGCGTTCTCCCATCCTGTAAGCCCGACCTTGTCCAGCATCTCTTGGGCGATGGCATACCGCTCCTTCTTATTGAGGCCCTTCACCTCTAAGCCGTAGGCTGCATTGTCCAAAACGTTCTTATGCGGTAGCAGGCCAAAGTTTTGGAAAACCATGGCCATCTTGGTGCGCCGGAACTCCCGGAGTTCTTTGTCATTGAACGCGGTTACATCCTCTCCGTCCACCATGATCTCACCGGATGTGGACTCGATCAGGCTGATCAGGCAGCGCACCAGCGTGGATTTTCCACTCCCTGAGAGTCCCATAACTACAAAGGTTTCTCCGCGAGAAACCTGGAAGGAAACGTTCCGCAGGGCGACCACCAGGTCTAATTCCTGCTGGACCTGGGTGCGGCTCTGGCTGCGGTAGGGTTCTTCCAGGGCGCGTTCGGGCTTCTTGCCGAATATTTTCCACAGCCCATTTATGGAGATGATAGGCTTGTCGCCATTGTCATTCATCGTTTGGTTTGTCATGTAGGATCCTCCTGTGGTGGGTCCTCTACTGGAATAACTGATCAAGCCTCCGGCATGTGCCCGGACACCTGCAAACTAGTATCACTTCCACTGAAAGTCAAATGGACAGGCACGCTGGGCATGACTAAAGGGGGAAAACACCGTCCAGCATCGCCAGTTGGCCGGCGGTCAGCGACCAACCCGAGGCCTCACAGTTCTCCACTGTCCTCTCGATGCTGTTGGTTTTGGGTATAACGATCACGTTGGGTCGTGACAAGCACCAGTTGAGCGCCACTTGGGCTGGGGTCTTGCCGGCTTCTTGGGCCACCTGTTGCAGAATGGAGCCGCCTTTGTTCGGCCGGAGCCTGGACTTTCCTGAGAGCGAGCCGTCGGCCAGGGGCGTGTAGGCGATCACCGTAATGTTGTTGTCCGTGCAGTAGGGGATGAGGTCGCGCTCGATCTGCCGCTGTTTGAGGTTGTAAAGGACCTGGTTGGATACGATCGGGTTCTTGGACATGGCCTGCTGAGCTTCCCTCAGTTCCGGCACTGAAAAGTTGCTCACGCCGATGTAACGCACGATGCCCCGGTCTACCAGTTCTTCCATGGCGCCCATGGTCTCAGCGATGGGGACCGACCTGTTTGACCAGTGAATCTGGTAGAGGTCGATCACATCGTCATTCAAGAGACGCAGGCTTTTTTCGGCGGCCCGCAGCACGGCGTCGTGTTTTAGGTTACTGCCCAGGACCTTGGTGGCCAGGAAGACCTTGTCGCGCCGGCCCTTGATCGCCTCGCCCACGGCGTCCTCGGTCTTGTACATCTCGGCTGTGTCGATCAGGTTGGCGCCCAGGTCGATGCCCTTCCGCAGCGGCTCTGGTCCGCCGCTGTATTTCCAGGTGCCCAGGCCGATCTCTGGGACCATCTCTCCGGTGTTGCCCAACTCTCGATATTCCAAGTTATCTTCCCCCTATGGCTTGGCTCGGTGGATGCGTCGCCATTGCCTGCTATGGTATACCAGAAGCCGTAAACCACTGCGTAAGCGATCGACCGAAAGAACATCACGGAATTATTCCAACGAGGTGTAGCCATGGAGTTTGAAGACGTAAAGGCCCATTTTGAGAACAATCACCGGGGCGTGATAACCACATTCCAGGCCAACGGCGCGGGCCATTCCAGCATCGTAGTCTGCGGGGCCTACCAGGGGAACGCGGCCTTTGTCATAGTCCGTGGCAGTTCCGCCAAGACCAAGAACCTCCGGAGAGACTCCCGGTGCACCGTGATGTCGGTTGCCGATAACTGGCGGACCTGCGCGATCGTCGAGGGCCGGGCCACGTTGATGGACTACCACAACACCGACGCTGAGAAGATGCGCGTCGAGTTACGGGAAGTTTTCCGGGCCTGTGGCGACAAAGACCACCCCGACTGGGAAGAATACGACCAGGCAATGGTCAAGCAGGACGCCGTGATCGTGCTGGTCAGCCCCGACCACGTGTACGGGAAGATGCAGTAGGGATTAATCGAAAGCGAACGAGCCGTCCGACAGGCTCACCAGCTCACCACGTTGGTTGGTGCCCTTCACCCGGACCTCTAAGCGCTTCTGGCCGCCCTCTTCGCTCTTGCCGGTTATCTCGCCTTGGAAGGTGACCGTGTCGCCGCTGCGGAAGGGCGTGATGGCCCGCATCAGCAGACTGCTGCCCGAATAGAAGCTGCTGACCGGCAACGAAAGCTCCAGCATCTGGTCCACGTAAGACATGGTGGCAGGGCCGGAGTTGGTAGTGCCGGCAAAGATGTTCCGCTTGGCGAACTCCTCGTCGGTGTGGATGTTGCTGTCATTGCGGCGGCCGGCCAGTCGGAAATCATTCTTCCGGTTCATGATCTCCTGACTCTCGGTGATGGCCAATTCGGCCAACGAATCACCGACGGCTGCGCCTGCAAAGTCCAGCAGGGCAGAGCTGGCTGGCCGCGCCGCCTCGGTGGGAATATCTGCGCCGTCGCCAGCAGACTTGGCCGGTACCTCTCGCTGTCCCTGGGCGTACTCGAAGATGCAGGTGTAATCGTACTCAGCGGCCAATTCCCCGCGTTGGTTGATGGCTTCCACCCGGAACGTCACGAACTTGCTGCCCCGCCGCTCGTACTTCTCCAACACCCGACGCCGCCCTGTGATGGTGTCTCCGGCGACCACTGGCAAGAACCAGCGCGCCTCGCATTTGGCGAACGGCGTCTGACTTCGGGCCGTCTTTGATACTTCAACTGCAACAAAGCCGTTGGCCTCGGCGATCTCCTCCCGAAGCAACGGCGCATAACTCAAGACCATAGTCGGCATGGCCACCAGCCCACTGCCGCCGGACTGATAAGCAGGAGACTGGTTCAATGCCAAACGTGCATACTCCGCGATGTTCTCGGCCGTGATCTCAACCGTAGTCTCGTTGCCGATCTGTCCAGCTTCCACCGCGTCAAAAGTCCAAAGTCTTTCCTGCTGGTCAACCATGCTTGGTTACGCTCCAATCGAGTCTGATTATCGTTGGCATTATTCTACCGCACGGTGACCGTGTTGGCCCGATTAGTGCATTATGCTATGTTAGCCTCGCCTGAACGACAAAGGCATAGCAGCAACAAAAAGCGCGGGCGATGCCCGCTGCGGAGGACAAGATGACAAAGGTAGGATTTATCGGACTGGGCACTATGGGCGGCCACATGGCTTTTAACGCCCTAGGCGGCGGCAACGAGATGGTTGTCCACGACATTAACCCGGCTTCAGCCACCCGGCACCTGGAAGCTGGAGCGACCTGGGCCGACACGCCCAGGGCAGTGGCAGAGCAGTCGGAGATCGTTTTCACGTCGCTGCCCGGGCCGACCCAGGTAGAGGCCGTAGCGTTGGGCGAGTCTGGAATCATGGAAGGCATGAGCGCCGGCAAGGTCTACTTCGACCTGAGCACCAGCACACCGGGCATGATCCGGAAGATCCACGCCGAGGCCGCTGCCCGAGGAATCGAAGTCCTGGACGCTCCGGTGAGCGGCGGCCCCAGGGGCGCGGAAAGCGGCAACCTGGCCATCTGGGTTGGCGGCGATAAAGCCGTGTTCGACCGCTGCAAGCCGGTATTG
>CAVOAA010000018.1:0-25884 GCA_963693555.1 Dehalococcoidia bacterium
TCAATTTCTATTTCACATTCCGGTTCTCCAGAGGGCCGGCCACCCTTCCGGTCAACGACGAGACCATGCGGCTACTACGGGCGCTGCTGGTGGCGGCGGTGGTCATCACGGTCCTGACTGCAGCCCCGGTTTTTGGTTCCGCTGCATCTGGCCGCTGGGAAATATTCCTGCTGTTCCTGAACAAGGTGTCGTTCGGCGTGGCTGACGCCGAGTTCGGCCAGGACCTGTCCTTCTTCATAGTGACCCTGCGCATGCTCAATTTCATCCAGAGTTGGGTAATGGGCATCCTGATCGTTTCCATTGTGATGTCACTGCTGCTCTACGCGGGAATATACGGTCTAAGGGGCCTGAACTTCTTCCTGGCACCACGGATGTTGAAGCACATCGGCATCCTGGGCGGCCTGTTGATGCTGAGCATCGCCGCCGGGCATGTTTTGGCCATCTATGGCTTGGTTGTGTCGGCAGGAGGGTTGCTGGCCGGGGCCGGTTATACCGACATCCACGCCCGTATCCCGGTGCTCTGGTTGATTACGTCCATCGCGACCCTCGGCGCCGTGGCATTCTTCGCCAGCCACTATTTTGGCGGACTGCGGTTGATGGTCGGCTCCTTCAGCCTCTGGGTGATCATGGTGCTATTGGCCAACCTGGCCTTTCCAGCGCTATTCCAACGGTTTCAAGTAGACCCCAACGAGTTTGAAAAAGAACGCATCTACATCGAGCGGAACATCGAGTCGACGCGCCTGGCCTACCAGTTGGACCAGGTAGAACAGATAGCCGTCCCGACCGTCGGCGACATCACCGTAGATGTGGTGGCCAACAACCAGGCCGTCATAGACAACATACGGCTCTGGGACGTGGAACCGCTGCAGGACGCCTACAACCAACTCCAGTTCATGGAGCTTTATTACAACTTCTTGAACATGGACTCAGACCGTTACGTCTTGGATGGACGGCTGAGGCAGGTGCTGTTGGCAGCCCGGGAACTGGACCCGGAAAACCTGCCACCAGACGCCCGGAACTGGGTGAACCGCAGGCTCCAGTACACCCACGGTTACGGCGTGGCCATGAGCCCGGCCACCGGATTCACCCCCGATGAAGGACGGCCCGAGTTCTTCATTCAGGACATACCCATACGAGGGGAGATTCCCATCGTGCGGCCTGAGTTGTACTACGGTGAGTCGCCGGCGCCCTTCGCCATCGTGAACAGTACGGCGCCGGAGATCGATCCTTCAGAAGACGTCGTGCATTATGACGGTGAGGGAGGAGTGAATCTGGGTTCTACCTTCCGCAGGCTGGCCTACGCCTGGCAGTTCGCGGACATCAACATACTGCTCAGCGACCAGATCTCTTCGGACACCAAGATTCAGTACCGGCGGCAGATCAGCAAACGGGTGCAGACGCTGGCCCCGTTCCTGACCATGGATGAAGACCCGTACCCGGTTATCGACCAGGCGGGTAAGGTCTGGTGGCTGCAGGACGCGTTCACGACCACCAACCGCTACCCTTATTCGACCCTCTCTGATAACGGGTTCAATTACATCCGCAATAGCGTCAAAGCGGTGGTCGACGCCTTCACTGGCGATGTGTCCATCTATGTCATGGACCCCGACGATCCCCTGCTTCAGATGTACCGGCGCGCCTTCCCGGACCTGTTCTTGGACTTCGACCGGATGCCGCCCGACCTGCAGGACCACATCCGCTATCCCAACGGCCTGTTTTCCGCCCAGGTGGACATGTACCTGCGCTACCACATCACTGACGCCCAGGTTTTCTTCAACCAGGCAGAGCAGTGGGCCATTCCCCAAGACACCCGGTTCGGCCAGAGTAGCTTTGAGGTGCACCCCTCGTACCTGATCCTACAGATGCCTGGGGGCGATAGCGAAGAGTTTGTGTTAATGTTGCCCTTCAGTCCGGCTGGGGATAAAAAGAACCTGGTTGGCTGGTTAACAGCCCGGAACGACGGCGAGCACTACGGCAAGCTCAATGCCTTCACCGTGCCCAGCGACCCACAGGTTGATGGGCCGGCCCAGGTTGAAGCTCGTATTGAGAACGACCAGATCATCTCCCAACAATTCACATTGTGGAACGGCGCCGGCTCCCAGGTTGTCCGGGGCCAGCTACTGGTCATACCGGTGGGCGATGCGATAATCTATGTGGAACCTTTGTATCTCCAATCGGAAGCGCTTGCATTTCCGGAGCTCAAAAAGGTGATCCTGGCCGACGGCAGCAACGTTGTTATGGCGGATAGCGTCGGCGAGGGTTTGGCCATGCTTTTGGAGGGTGGGGCACCTCCCGACGGTCTGCCAGGTGGCGCTGCGGAGGTAGGTGGGGACGGCCAGGCAACTCCGGGCCCGGAAGACCTGCAGGTGATAGAAGAAGCGGTTGAAGGGCTGGACGAGGCTTTGAAAGAACTTCAAGAGGCTGTGGAACGCCTACGGGAGTCCCTAGAACGAGACTTGCAGTGACTAAGACCGATAATTGGGGAGGAGACGACCCGCGATGAGCAAGAGCAGTGAATGGATCGATATTGAAAAGAAGTATTACGCCCAGACGGTGCGCCGCCAACCGGTAGTGCTGGTCAAGGGCGAAGGCACCCGCGCTTGGGACGCCGACGGCAAAGAGTACCTGGATTTCGTGGCTGGATGGGCCGTTAACCAGTTGGGCCATTGTCATCCGGTGGTCACCAAGGCCATCGCAGACCAGGCCGCGACCTTGATGCAGGTCTCCAACCAGTTTTATAGCGTGCCCCAACTGCAGTTGGCTGAGACGCTGGTCGAGAACAGTGCTCTGGACCTGGTCTTCTTCGGAAATAGCGGAGCAGAAGCCAACGAGGGGGCCATGAAACTGGCCCGCCGCTACGGCAAGCTGAACCGCGACGGCGCCTACGAGATCATCACGGCCCTGAACTCGTTCCACGGCCGTACCATGGGTACATTGGCCGCCACCGGCCAGCCCCACTACCAGGCGAACTTCACTCCCCTGCAGCCTGGGTTCGTCCACGTTGATTACAACGATGTCGAAGCCATCATGAACGCCACCAACGACAAAACGGCAGCGGTGATGATTGAGGCGATTCAAGGCGAAGCAGGCGTGATTATCCCCGCCGACGACTACCTGAAGCGGGTCCGCGAGTGGTGCGACAAACAGGGCATCCTGTTGATCCTGGACGAAGTGCAGACCGGAATGGGCCGCCTGGGCAGCCTGTTCGGCTACCAGGAATACGGCATCGAGCCGGATGTGATGACCCTGGCCAAGGGTCTGGGTTACGGCCTCCCCATCGGAGCATTCATGTCGAAGAAAGAATGCATGGCCCTCGTGCCCGGCGACCACGGTTCGACCTTCGGCGGCAACATGGTGACCACCGCCGCCGCCTACGCTGGGACCAAGTTCCTCATCGACAACGATATACCCGCCAAGACCAAGGCGATGGAGCCCTATCTGCTGAGCGCGTTGAACGACCTGAAAGGCCGCTTCTCCTTCGTATCCGCAATACGCGGCAAGGGTTTGCTGGCCGCGATGGAATTCGAGAGCGACATCTCGCCCCAGGTACTCGCCGCGGCCAACGAGGCAGGTCTCCTGCTGAACGCGCCCCGGCCAACCACCATCCGTTTCATGCCGCCACTCACGGTCACCAAAGAAGAGATCGATCAGGCTATGGAACGGCTGGGCAACGCCTTGGCGACCATTTAACGCTAGTTCAAGGAATTGGAGATTGCGATGGCAACTCGAGAATTCTACGTAGTAATCGAAAAGGACGAAGACGGCTACTTTGTTGGGGAAGTGCCCCAGCTAAAGGGATGTTACACGCAAGGGAAAACCCTCGACGAACTAATGGCCAATATCCAAGAGGTCATCGAGTTGTGCCTAGATGAGGCCTAAATCCACCTCTATATTCACTGACAATTAACATTTCATCCTCACCGTCGCCTTGGTGGGGAATTCGTCCCTTCCCCATCGCAAGGGGGAAGGTTAGGATGGGGGCGTCGCGACTAGCATCATTCACGTAAGAATTCGGAAACACGGAACAAGGGAGCAACCTTTAGAGAAATGGCAAAACCAAAGATCGTGCTGGCCTACAGCGGGGGATTGGACACAACTGTCGCGGTCCCGTGGCTGCAGGAAAGGTACGACGCAGACATAATCACTCTGACCATCGACCTGGGCATGGTGGACCTAGAGTCCATCCGCCAACGCGCGCTCAGCATCGGCGCGGCTGAAGCCCTGACCGTGGATGGCCGGGACGCTCTGGTCAACGAATTCTTGTTCCCGTCGCTCCAGGCAGGGACGGTCTACGAAGAACAATACCCCCTCGCCACGGCCTTGGGCCGTCCTCTGATCGCCCGTTATCTGGTTGAGGCGGCCAGGGAGCACGGCGCCTACGCCATCGCCCACGGCTGCACCGGCAAAGGCAACGACCAAGTCAGGCTGGAGGTGGGCATCGCCGCCCTGGGGCCTGACATCGACGTCATAGCTCCCATCCGCGACTGGGGCATGAGCCGGGACGACGAGATCGAGTACGGCCAGGCGCGCAACCTGCCCATCAACGCCAACCGCAGCCGGTTCTCCACTGACGAGAACCTGTGGGGCCGCAGCGTTGAGGCTGGAGAGCTGGAAGACCCCTGGTTGGAACCACCTGAGGACGCTTACGCCTGGACCAGCCCGGTGGCCAACACACCCGACGAACCCGCCTACGTTGAGATTCATTTCGAGTGCGGCGTGCCCACGGCAGTGGACGGCGAGAGCATGTCCGGGATAGACCTGATCAATCACCTGAACACACTGTCCGGCACTCACGGCATCGGACGGATCGACCATGTGGAGAACCGGTTGGTGGGCATCAAGTCCCGGGAGATCTACGAGTGCCCGGCAGCAACGTTGCTGCATACGGCCCATACCGCCCTGGAAGCAATGACTCTGACCAAAGACCAGGCCCGCACCAAGGCCCGTATCGCCCTGGAATATGCCGATGTCATCTATAACGGCCTGTGGTTCACCGCCCACCGGGCCGACCTGAACGCCTACGTCCAGAGCACCCAGCGGTTCGTCACCGGCGATATCCGTGTGCGGCTGCATAAAGGCACTGCGACGGTTGTGGGACGGCAGGCGCCAAAGGCCCTGTACAACTACGGCCTGGCTACCTACGACCGGTCTGACCAGTTCGATCACGCCTCCGCCGAAGGTTTCATCAAGATCTACGGCCTATCGGTGAAGACCGAGAACCAGGTGCAGAAAGACTGAGCTGGCTATCACCTAGTGTTGGAAACGGCCGCAGTGGGCCTCCGTTCGTCCTGAGCTCCGTCGAAGGATGCGCACAAGCCATGCTCTCGGTGGAAAATCTCTTAGCTTAAGCAATGGTTCGACAGGCTCACCACGAACGGACTCTAAATCGGCTTATCTTATGGCAAGAAATATTCCGGAGGACCGATGACAGTTGCCGCCCGCATGAACGACCTGGGCACCGAGTCGGCATTTGAAGTGCTGGCCAAGGCCCGCGCCCTTGAGGCCCAGGGTAAAGAGATAATCCACCTTGAGATCGGAGAGCCCGACTTCGAGACCCCCCGGCATATCGTTGAGGCAGGCATGCAGGCCATCAGCGACGGGTTCACCCACTACGGCCCCACCGCGGGCTTGCCTGAGCTACGGGAGTCCATCGCCCGCAACAGTGGTGAGGTCCGGGGAACAACCACCGACCCGGCCAACGTGGTGGTCACTCCGGGCGCCAAACCCATCATGTTCTACGTGCTCTTGGCCCTGGCCGAACCTGGCGTAGAGGTCATCTACCCCAACCCCGGCTTTCCCATCTACGAGTCCATGATCAAGTTCGCCGGCGCCACCCCGGTGCCCATGCAGCTCATGGAAGAGACGGGTTACCACCCCGACCTGGATGCGCTGCCCGGCCTGATCACGGACAAGACCCGGCTAATCATCATCAACTCGCCCGAGAATCCCTGCGGGTCCGCGTTGACCAAGCAGGAGCTGGAGACCATCGCCAAGATTGTCATGCAGCACCCTGACCTGTATGTGATGGCCGATGAGATTTACAAAGACATCCTCTATACCGGGGAGCATTACAGCATCTCGTCCATACCAGGCATGCAGGAACGGACCATAATTCTCGATGGTTTCTCCAAGAGCTACGCCATGACCGGATGGCGCATGGGCTACGGCATCCTGCCCGAGGAATTGGTCCCCCACATCGTCAAGCTGGCCGTGAACAGTGTTTCCTGCGCGGCGTCGTTCACGCAGAAGGCGGCGGTGGCGGCTCTGGAAGGACCTCGGGACGAGGTTGAAGCGATGGTCGCAGAGTTTGGCGTTCGACGTCGGCTGATCGCCGATGGACTGCGCAGCATCCCCGGGATCAACTGCCCCGAGCCCGAAGGCGCGTTCTACGCCTTTCCCAGCATCAAAGGCACGGGCCTAAGCAGCATAGAATTTGAGACCAAGGCGATGAACGAGGCCGGGGTTGCATTGCTGTCCGGCAGCGCCTTCGGCGTGTATGGCGAGGGGTACGTCCGCCTCTCTTACGCCAACTCTCAAGAGAACATCCAGAAGGCCATCAGCCAATTGGACAAGATGGTCCGCAGCCTCTAGCCACTAACGAATGGAGACCGATATGCCTGAGATAAAAGTAGTACACCCAGACGACTTGGAAGTGGAGATTAAGTCCGGGGCCATGACTCGGCTGGCCGGCGTTTCTGAAGCGCTGACCGGTTCCACAGGTATTCACCTGGCCATTGCCACCATCCCGCCCCATTGCGCCTCCAGCCCCCACTACCACGTGAACTGCGAGTCGGCCATCTATGTGGTTAAGGGTAACGGCCGTTTCGTGATCGGGGATAATTTGGATTTCGAATTGGCCATCGGCCCTGGCGACTTCATCTACGTTCCTGCCGAGGCCGTCCACCAACCGGTCAACGACGGTTCCGAAGACATGGAGATAATCGTTGCCCGTAACACACCGGTCGAGATCGTGGTCGAGGTGGAGCCGTCCAAGGCCTAGGCTTTCGATTCTAGATTCTAGAACGAACCCTACCCACGCACTAGACGATGGGCTATACTAGCCGCGCTCAAGCTGACCAGTAGTAGATTCGCTGGTATTTGATTCGGAGGAACACCATGGACCTGGGCCTATCCGAGATACAGCAGATGTTGAAGACCAGCGCCCAGGATTTTTTGTCCCGGGAGTGCCCGCTGACCTTGGTCCGGGAGATGGAAGAAGACCCGCGTGGGTTCACGGATGAGCTCTGGCGGCAGATGATCAACCTCGGTTGGACCGGCGTGGCATTCCCCGAGCAGTACGGCGGCACCGGAGGCAACTTTGGGGACCTGGGAGTGCTGCTGGAAGAGATCGGTCGTTCCCTGGCTCCATCGCCTTTCTTCTCCACCGTGGTCCTGGGCGGCATGACAGTCATGGACGGCGGCTCCGACGCCCAGAAAGACGAGCTGATCAGCCGCATCTGTGCCGGCACCATCATCATGACTTTAGCTGTACCTGAGACCAGCGCGACCTATGAGCCCTGGGGTATCGAGGCTACCGCCAGCCAACAGGGAGACAGTTTCGAGATCAGTGGCACGAAGTTATTTGTGCCCGACGCTGTTGCGGCCGACGTGATCATCGTTGCGGCCCGCACATCGACAGGCGAGGACCCGGCCGATGGCATATCCCTTTTTCTGGTGCCTTCAGGCGCCAATGGCCTGACGATCACACCGATGCAGTCGGTTGGCAACGAACGCGTGTTTGAGGTCAACCTGGATAAGGTCAGCGTTTCCGCGGACTCGGTTATTGGGGCTGTTGGCGAGGCTTGGCCCATCGTCGAGCGGAGCATACTGAGGGCCACGGCGGCCCAGTGCATCGAGATGCTGGGCGGGGCTGAGGCAGTTTTGGACATGACGGTCGAGTACGCCAAGGGCCGCACCCAGTTCGGACGGGCCATCGGAACTTTCCAGGCCGTGCAGCACCACTGCGCACGAATGGCCACCGACGTCGAAGGCTCCAAGAACATCGCTTATCAGGCTGTGTGGCGGCTGTCAGAGGGTCTATCTGCTCAAAGGGAAGTAGCGATGGCCAAAGCCTGGATCGGGCCTGCATACCGCCGTGTATGTGGAACCGCTCACCAGTGCCACGGCGCCATCGGCTTTACCAAAGAGCACGACCTGCAGTTGTACACCCGCCGGGCCAAGGTCCACGAGCTGACCTACGGCGACGCCAATCATCACAAAGAGATTGCGCTCCAGCACCTGGACGACAAGTAGCCTTATTAATATTTGACGCTCCAGAAACGAACAAGGCATGACCACTTTTATCGAAAACCACGCCCCAGAAACGAACAAGGCATGACCACTTTTATCGAAAACCACGCCACGGAGTCGAACAAGGCATGACCACTAGTACTGAATGTATCTTCTGCAATATGGCCCAGGACCCGATGCACTCCGCCCCGGTCTACCGGGATGACCGGGTATTTGCCATCAAGGACATCAACCCCAAGGCGCCGGTGCATATGCTGATCATCCCGAACATGCATATCGCCTCGCTGGCGTATGTTGGTCCCGGACAGGTCCCAATCATGGGCCACATGTTCGTCGTGGCCGAAGAGATCGCCCGGCGCGAGGGCGTTACCCTCAGCGGATACCGGCTGGTGCTGAACCAGGGCGAGGACTCCGGACAGGAGATCGTCCACCCCCACATGCACCTGCTTGGCGGCAAGAAACTGGGAGCGATGGGCTAAGGTCCCGACTCTCGAAACTCTGCTGTGACTGAGTTACTTCAAAGTCTCCAGGAACGCCTGGAGGGCTTGCCCGACGGTCTACAGGCCCACATCTACCGCGTGCGCGACGTCGCGCTGGAATTGGCCGTCCCACACCACATCCCCGCCGACCGCGCCGAGCTTGGCGCATTGGCCCATGACGTTTGCCGGGCCGTCCCTGGCGAAGAACTTCTGAGGATGTCTGCCGACCTAGGCGTGCCGGTTACCGATGTTGACCGGGACTTCCCGCTGCTGCTCCACGGGCCAGTGGGCGCCGAACTGCTTCGCAGAGAAGAAGACCTCACCGACCATGGCCTCTATGAGGCGGTCCGTTGGCACTCCACCGCTCATGCTTCGCTGGACGATCTGGGCAAGCTTGTGTTCTTGGCGGACAAGCTCGACCCGCAGAAAGCGGCCGTCTACTCCTACCAGGCGAGACTACACGAGATGGCTTTGGAGAGCCTTGATCTGGCTCTGCTGGAATTCTTGTCCCGGGAGATGGCGGTCAGGGTCGAAAACGGGGGGACGGTCCATCCGGCCAGCGTAGACGCGCGAAATAGCCTGATACTGAAGCTGAAGTAATCGGCAGGGATTGAACCTCATCCTGGTTTAGCGCATCATAGGTAACAAGCGAGACCCTGATCAGGTATCTCCGCTGAACCGACATGCCGGAAGAGGGCTTCCGGTCAGAGAGGTAACCCATGCAGATCAACCTGACACCCGAGGCGATACAACATATCCAGAGCAAGGGCGGCCAAGCGGCCGTGGACCTGCTCTCGTTCACGTCTTGAGGCGGTAACACCACTGAGGTATCGGTCGATACCAGATTGGCCCGCCGTGACATCTCACCTTACGAGAAGATAGAACAAGACGGTGTGGATTTGTTCATGTTGCCCGGCCTGGCTCAACACACCACTTCCATGACCATTGACAGTAAGAAATTCTTGTTCTTCCGTAACCTGAAGGCGGAGTTGGAATTGGAGAACGGTCTCGTGTTGGGACGTCGTGCCTCCTGGGCTTAACGTCCAAAGACTTAGGTATGGTCAACCGGTCGGTGAAGGACCCGTTCACTCGGCAGAGATAGCGGTCCATTTCACCCCTGAGGCCCTCGAACACGTCCAGAGCCGGGGCGGACTGGCCGTATTTGATCTCCAATGCTTCGACCATTGAGCCGGCTCTGCTGCCGAGATCTCGGTCAACACCTACCTGGGACACCGGAAGGCCTCCCGTTTCCGTGAGGTCCCTACAGAAGGGGTCCAAGTACTGGTGGAAGGAACCCTTGCCCCGTATGTCTGCAGCCTGCAGATACGCCAGGCCAAGTTCCTCTGGTTCCGCCATCTAAAAGTGGAAGCCAGACTCAGCAACGGCACCGTTCTTGGCGGAAAAGTCCCACCGTCTCTGTCCACCGTCCGCGACCAACCCTGGCCGTGGCGTCCCCGCTGATGCAGTCTTCTTAGCCGCAGATTAAGAAGACTGCATCAGCGGGGACGTTCTAATCTCCGTCGAAGTGCATGCGCAAGTCATGCGACATGAAAACCCGGCTGTGCCGGCTAGCGGGCGTGGTATTGCGGCGCTCTTTTTTCCACAAACGATTGGCTGGCCTCTTTGAAGTCCTCGGTCAGGTGTAGCTTCAGGGGTAGCATCTGCATGTCGGCATCGGCCCCGGTCTGTACCCACTGACGACGCGTCAGTTTCACCGCGGCTCTGGTGGCCAATGGCGGCGACGTCAGGACCTTCTCCGCCAATTCCTCGGCGGCGCTGATGTGCTCTCCGGTCGGCACCAGACGGTTGACCAATCCCAGCCGGTACAGTTCTGCAGCGTCGATATGCTCCCCCGTGATGACCATCTCCGAGACTATCTTTGAGGGCATGAAGGCGTTGACCTTGGCCCAGATGCGGCCGCCGGGCAGTCCTCGTCTTGTCTCGGTGATGCCGAACCTGGCGTCCTCCGAGGCGACGATCATGTCGGACTCGGCGGCGATGACGATCCCTGCGCCTAGGGCGTACCCATGGACTGCGGCGATAATGGGTTTCCAGTTGATGGCCCGGCCCATGTAACCCTCTGGGTTTGGCCCCCGCTCCCTGCGTGCGCTCTGCTCCGGAGTCATGGCCACGAACCGCTGCTTGATGTCAGCGCCAGCGCAGAAACTCCGCCCCGCACCGTGGACGATGGCCACCCAGGCGTCGTCGTCCAAATCGAACTCCAGCAGGGCTGCGTGCAGGTCCTCTTCGAACTGGTCGTTGACCGCGTTCAGGGCCTGGGGCCGGTTGAACATGATGTAGGCGACCTTGCCTCGCCTTTTGTACATCATGGTTTCGTATTCGGTGATGATTTTTGGTTCTTCCGCTTGTGTTTCGGGTGATGTTTCGGGCACTGGGCCACCTCCGGGTGATACGTGGTTTGATCTAATTTCCAGGCTTAATCGTGCGTGGCATTTGGGAAATCAGAAAATCTGTTCGGAAAAGTATTGACATGTTCAGAACGTGTGTTCTAAACTAAACAGGCAATATTAGAACATCTGTTTTGGAGAAAGGACATGACCGCTTTAGACTGGCCAATCACTTCCAGCCCCGTTCTCGATGCCGTGCCCGAATTTTACCATTACGAAGATACGGGTTGTGAAGTTTCAGAAGCTTGCCTCGACTGCCCGCTGCCCCAGTGCAAATATGATGACCCGGCCTGGTTCCAGCGCAACCGGCGCTTGGCGCGGGACTTCAAGATATGGTCTGCCATGCAGCAAGACGACCTGACGGTTGAGGATGCCGCGGAGCGCTTCTCCGTCACCGTGCGCACCATCTTTCGGATCATGCGCCGCTGCCGTGACGCCGCGATGATCGACCAAGAAGACCTGGCAGTATTTGCCGCTGACTAGGGTTTTTGATGCGCCCCCACCGTCTTTCCGGCTAAATCCCCCCAACCCCCCTTTCATAAAGGGGGGCTTTTTGTTGTTGGTTAATTTTGTTGTATGGCTTCGTATGGTTTCGTATGGTAGAGGGGCTATGCCGTGCGTGGCGAGCTTTTGGGGTTCGCCGAATGGCCCACGTCAGGACTAACTTGACAGTCGATTGCAGTGGCACCAGAATCATGGCTCGGCTTCTAACACTTCTAGTAACCGTCTGGAGGTAACCGGCGTGGCCTATAACACTATTTTGCTGGACAAGGCGGACCACATCGCCCGGCTGACTCTGAATCGCCCGGAGCGTCTCAACGCGCTTAATGAAGAGATGTTCGCGGAGCTGAACCACGCCCTGGAAGACGTGGCTGCGGATACCAGCCTCCGGGTGTTGATCATCACCGGGGCCGGCCGCGCGTTTTGCGCCTCCGCCGATATCAAAGACGAAAGCCGGGGCGGCGACCAGTTGCTGGGGCACAAAGACTCCTACGAGACGTACCAGTTCATCCGCGCCATGCCCCAGGGCGTCACCTCCAAGCTCCACAACCTGGACATACCGACCATCGCCATGGTGAATGGCCTGGCTATCGGAGACGGCTTTGACTGGGTGTTGGCCTGCGACATCAGAGTTGGCTGCGAGAACTCGCGGTTCATGAACGCCTTCCTTCAGATGGGTCTGGTCTCCAATACCGGGGCGACCTGGCTGTACAACCGGGCCATGGGCATCAGTAAGGCTCTGGAGCTTCTGTATACCGGCGATTGGCTGGAGGCGGAAGAGGCCAAGGAGTGCGGCGTTTTGGCCCACCTGGTGACCGCTGACAAGCTGGAAGAGACCACCATGGAGTTGGCACGAAAGATCGCCAGCAAGGCGCCCATCCCCAACCGTATGGTCAAGGGCATGATGTACCGCGGTCTTACTCAGACGTTGGATGACCACTTGGCTGAGGCAGCGCAAGTCGAGGTGCTGACACTAACCAGCAAAGACCACATCGAGTCTTTGGCGTCATTCCGTGAGAAGCGCCCGCCCGTCTACACCGGCGAGTAACCAGGAGCTGACATGGCAAGTTTGCTGGAGAAATTAAAAGAGACTGTCGGGCAGGAGATCGTGCTCAAAGCCCCCGACGAGATGGGCCGTTCTTCACTCCGTCAGTATGCGTTGGCGATCGGCGATTTCAACCCCCTCTATTCCGACCGCGAGTTTGCGGAAGCCAACGGCCTGCGCGACGTCATGGCCCCGCCCACTTTGATCTGCGACACCTGGCAGTACGTGGACAGTGACATGGACGACCGGGGCGACCTTCTGGGCCGGGGACCTGTCCGTGAGCTGGAGGGCCTGCGGGCTGGCAACGAGTACGAGTTCTTCCAGCCGATCCATCCGGACGATGTGATCACCGCCCATTGGACGGTCAAAGATGTCTATGAGAAGACCGGGCGCACGGGCTCGATCATCTTCCAGGTGATCGAGACGACTTTCTACAACCAGCGGGAAGAATTGCTGGCCCGTAACACGGAGACCATGTTCTACAGGCCGGAAGCCTCCGGCGAGGGTAAATAACATGGTTACTGAGGCGCGAAATTTTAATGACATCCAGGCCGGCGACGAAATCACGCCCTTGGTCAAAGAGATTGGCATGGCCCGCATGATGGCCTACGGTGCGGCGACCTGGGATTTTATTCGCCTGCACTACGATGCCGACTACGCCCGTGAACTTGGCTTTGAAGCGCCTTTCGTAGATGGCCAGATGATGGGCGGCTTCTTGACTCAGCATGTGCAGGACTGGGCTGGCCCAGGAGCTTTCCTGCGTAAGTTGGCCTTCCGCAACCGCGTGATGGCCTATCCCGGCGATACCCTTACCTGCCACGGTCTGGTCACGGATGTGTCATCTACCGAAGAGGGCGGGATGGTCGAATGTGACCTGTGGATGGAGAACCAGCGGGGCGAAAAAGTGGTGGACCCAGCCAACGCGCTGATCCGGTTCCCTCTAAAGGCAAGCAGTTAGGGAATGCTGCAGCAAGGGGCACTCGTCGGGCTAAAGGTCGTGGAGTTTACTGACCAGGTTGCAGGTTCTTTTTGCGCCCGGCTGTTGGGCGACGCTGGGGCAGATGTCGTAAAAGTAGAACCCCTGGGCGGAGACCGGCACCGCAAGAACGGCCCATTTCCCAGCGGCGTGCCCGACCCCGATTGGAGCGGGCTATTCCTCTATCTGAACTCCAACAAACGCGGCGTGTCACTGGATATCGAATCGCCCGGTGGCCGCGCGGCGTTCCAAGACCTGGTCAATGCAGCAGACTTCCTGGTGCTGGGCCACAACAGCTCGGAGATTGAACGGTTGGGCCTTCGGCGGGAGCAGCTTGCCGAAGCCAACCCAAAATTGATCGTCACGGCCATCACGCCCTTCGGTCTTACTGGACCCAACAGCGGCTACCTGGGTGATGACCTGATAGCCATCAGCGCCGGCGGCATGGCCTACGCTACTCCGGGCATCCCGGACATGGTCGGAGACCCTGATCTGGAGCCGCCGCTACGTTCCAACACCAACATGGCCGGGTATCTGGCGGGGGTCCAAGGGGCTGTCGCTTGTGTCGCCGCTCTACTCTCCAGGACGATACAAGGAACGGGTTGCGAGATCGACCTGAGCATGCAGGAAGCCGTGGCTGCGGTGATGCCCTTCGAGTTGGCCCACGCTTCTTATCATGAAGCCAAAGCGCGCCGGCCGGAGATATTTGGCGTCATGCCCAATGCCTATCTGCCCTGCAAGGACGGCTATGTGGTCGTCATGGCCGTGATGGAAGCCCATTGGCGTAACCTGATGGACCTGGCCGACAACCCGGACTGGGCCGAGCTTGAGGTTTTCTCCTCAGGGGTCGAACGGGCCCGGAACTGGGACGCTCTGGAGCCGTTGCTGCTGGAATGGACCATGGCCCACACCGGCGCCGAGATTGCCCAGCTGGCACAGGACCGGGGTATACCCTGCTTTCCTGCTTACACAGTAGGACAGATGGTGGATTCGGCCCACGTGAAAGAACGCGGGTTCATGAGAGACATGGAAGGGCCCGGCGGACAGACATTCAAGCTGCCGGGGTATCCCGTCCGGATGGAACGTACCCCTTGGGAGTTGTTCAGACCGGCCCCAGCGCTTGGTGAGCACACCTCAGAGGTCCTTCAAGAATGGCTGGGCTATACAGTAGACCAACTCACAAATCCGGGGGTGGGGACACGATGACCGCGTTGCCATTAGAGGGAGTCCGAATCGCTGACTTCGGCCAGATAATCGCCGTCCCCTACACCGCCCAAATGCTGGCCTGGCTGGGGGCTGAAGTCATTCTCATCGAGACTGAGCAGAGGCTTACGACCAGGGTCTGGCCGCCGTTTGCCGAGGCTGAGCCGGGCGTGAACCGTAGCGGCGGGTTCAACATGGTCAACTCCAGCAAGCTGAGTTGCACGCTGAACCTGAGAGACCCTGATGGCGTGGCGCTGGCCAAGCAGATCATCTCTGTGAGCGACGTGGTGGTGGAGAACTATTCCAGCGGCACCATGGAACGCATGGGCCTTGGCTACGAGGACGTTAAAAGCCTGCGGCCCGACGTCATCTACCTGTCATTGGGAGCTTTCGGCCGTACCGGCCCCATGAAAGACCTGGTCGGCTTTCACAGCGTTATCAATCTGTTCAGCGGATTGGCCTCGGTAACCGGGCACAAAGGCTCCCACCCGCGCATCATGGGCGGGCTGTTCCCTGACGCTTTCAGCGGCTGTTATTGCGTGCTGGCCCTGCTGGAAGCCATCTACCACCGGGCGAACACTGGAGAGGGGCAGCACATAGAAGTGGCGATGACCGAGGCCCTAGGCGGCCTGCTGCCGGAGGCGGTGATGGAGTATACCCTGGACGGCACCGAGCCGGAGCGGGTGGGCAACCGCCACAGAGAAAAGGCGCCCCACAACGTGTTCCGCTGCCGGGGAGATGAGAATTGGGTGGCGATCTCGGTAGAGGACGATGCCCAATTTCTAGCCTTATCCCAAGCGGCCGGGAACCTTGGCTGGGCTGCCGACCCACGGTTCTCTTCCCCTGAGGCGCGGCTTAAAAACCAAGATGATCTGGAGCCGTTGATCCAGGAGTGGACGTCAGTCCTGGATGTCCCAGAAGTAGTCGAGAAGCTGCAGGCTGCCGGAGTGCCTGCTGGACCGGTGTTGGACTCGGCCCAGGTGTTGGCCGATCCACACATGGTTGCCAGGGGGTTTGTCCAGTCGCCGGAGCACCCGGAGGTCGGCCAACGTCCCCTGGGAGCATTCTCCTGGACGGTGGATGGAGGCAGGCCGGGGATAGCCCGCAGTGCGCCTCTTTTCGGCGAGCACAACCAGAAGGTGATACAGGAATTGCTACAGGTGCCGGACGATGAGTTCGCCCGCCTGTTGAAAAACGGCGCGATCAGTTAGCACGCTAGAATCCCTAAGGCACCCGACGAAACGGACCGGAGTGTACATGAGCAAGAACATCATCGAAGTCGATCCAGCAAAGTTCCCCTGGCTAGACTTGAACCGATACACATTCTGCATGGGGGCCGAGAACTCGGGCATCTTGTACCTGTCCGGTCAGACCGCCAGTGAGTATGACCCGGAATCGGGCAAGGTTGTCTGCAAGGGAAACCTGCTGGACCAGACCAGGGTGATCTACGAAAAGCTGGCGGTGGTGCTGGAGGCGGCCGGCATGGGCTTCGAGAATGTGGTCCAAACGGTGGACTACATCGATGCCACGGCTCTACCGCTGTACCGCGAAACCGGCGCCATACGGCAAGAGTACCTGAAGGGCAGCCCGGTGGGCGCCACGGGCATCTGCATCGAGCGGCTGCTGCGTCCCGACGCCTTTATTGAAGTGAGCATGGTTGCGATGAGGGGCGAAAAGAAACCCATCAACCCTGGGTGGGACCGCTATGGCCAACTGACATACGTGCCGGGTGTTGAGGTGGAAAACATCATCTGGACCTCCGGATTCGTCGGCAGCGAGGACGTGAACGGCCAGTCCAATTACCCTCAGAACACCTCCCAGCAGGTGGAACTGACCTATGGGATCATCGGCGAAGTGTTGGCTGGCGCCGGGGCCGGACCGGATGACGTGATTAAGACCTTGGACTACATCTCGCCCCAATGCCTGCTTCAGTACCCGAATACCGCTGATGTGCGCCGTGGGTTCTTTGGCGACCGATTTCCGGCCTCGACCAACATACCGGTCAACCGGCTTCTGCGGCCTCAAGGCCATGTGGAGACCGAGGTCGTGGCGGTGAAGGGCGGCACCAGGGAGGAGATCCGGGTGCCCGAATGGGAGAAGAGCTACGGTGGTCTAACCCAAAGCGCCGGGGTCAAGAAGGGGCGGTTGCTCCAGATATCCGGGCAATCGTCGGTGGACCATTCCACCGGAGCCACGGTCGGCGGCTATGACATCGTCGCTCAGACAGAACAGGCCTACAGCAACATCGCCCGGATCATGGACGAGGGAGGCTATTCCATGGACGATATCGTGAACACCATAGAATGGGTCGCCCCCAACGGAATGATGGACTACCGGAAGGTGGGAGAGGTGCGGCGCAAATACTTCGGCGACCGGTTCCCCTCTGCCACCGGGGTATCCATGCATATGATATTGGGCCGCCCGGAGCAGCTGATCGAGGTCACAGCCGTAGCGGCGGTCTAACAGGGCTTCTGCTTTAGCGGATGCTGCCTTCCAGGACAGTGGGGCCGGAACCGGCTCTGATCCCGGTGTTTTGCCCTACTCTCAGCGTCAGTTCGACATTCTCAAATGCCGACAAGGGCTCATCGAAGTAGATGGTAGATGTGCTCCAGCCGGTGGCATCGAGGGCAAACTCCTCTGCGTGTATGGTCCGGCCTTCTCTGCTAAGCCAAATGTCGTAGGTGGAGGAAGGTGGCAGCTCGCCCAATCCCGCCACTAGCAGAATGGCACTCCGGCCTTCTTCAGCCGGCTTAAGCAATGCCTGGGCAATGCCCCCTTCTGCAGGGGTACTAAGAACCAGAGTTTGGGGGCCGGGATAGGCCAACCAGTAGCTGATGGTGCGTTGCTGCAATGCTGATTGCTGCAACGACACGATGCCGTTTTCGATGGTCGTCGCAAGAAACCTATTCTCAGTCTTGAGGTCACTAACCCGGCCGAATAGAAGAGAGATAGCCACCGTGCCAACCACCACTATTGCCAGCACGAATCCCATTATTATCGGGAGGATGGCCGAAGCCAGTTTAGACTTTTGCGGTCCGGTGTTTTGAGTAGTCATCGGTTCAGTTTCGCTTGCCATTTTTTCGTCCTTTATCCGCCGTTATTGTAACTGAACGAGCTACGCATACTTCCGGGTTTTGCCGCTACTAATTCCTAGAGATGGCCACGGCGACTGCCAAAAGTGCGACGGCGCCCACAATGATCCCGGCGATCAATACGCCCGTGAACCCGCCGACCGGGATGTCGAACGATGACGGAGACGGTGTGGCCTCCGGGACGAGGGTTGATCCGGGGAGAGGCGTTGGTGCGGGGAGTGTTGGTGCTGGCGTCCCATCCGTTGCCGGTTCCGGCGTCGGTCCTGGAGCCGCCACTGGTCCGACAGCAAGTTCGGCCAACAGCTTGTCGATCCGTATGGCGTAGGTGCCCTCTTCTAAACTGGTCGTAAATGACACTACTGCGGTGGATAGCCGTCCGATGCTTACGCTGCTACTGGCATGCACTTCTCCATCCAGCCAGAGCACAGCGTTGTACTCGGCCGGTTCGGTCGTGATGTTAGTGATAAACGCCTCGACCAGGACCTCCTCGCCTGCGGCTGCTTGGGCCGGGCTGATGGACAGGCTGCTGGCCTGGAACCGCTCCGGAGGGACCTCTTTGGCCCCAGTGATCGCCCAGAGCGAAAACTTGGGTGGGGCAACGGTATAGAAGATAAATTCTTCATCCTCTCGGATGAGCTTGCCAAGAAGCGGGACCCAACGCCCATTGTCCGGGTCGTACCGGTTGAATTGGACGGACCACGGATGGATCTCATTTTCGTCGAGCCAGGTCTTCTCTACGAAGAACGTCACGTGGTTTGTGATCATGTCCTCGGTCTCGAAGTTCTCCGGCGTGAGGGTGAACATAGAGAGTGTTACAAGACCCTCGGGCAACGTGGGTATATCGGCCGGCAATTCATCAACATCGATAACCTCGATGTGCGCGTCAGGAATCTCGTTGGCAAAACGGGTCAAGATATCTTCGATGGGCGCCGGAGAACCGGTTTTTTGGTAGCCCTTCTCGCCTGGCTTCGGCGGGTTCTCTTTGACGATGATCTGGTGAGCGATCTTCAGGTTGGCCAGCGCCACGGAGCTGGTCGCAACCTCGTTGAACATGGCTGTGATCGCCGCTACGACTGCGGTGTTCGCTGCCGCCGATTTCCCGATGCTGGCGGCCGCGTCTTGCTGAGTATTGTCGGTGGATGTCGCCAGGGTCGCGATGATAGTGGTGGCCGCATTTTTCTGGTTCGATTGGGTTGAGATGACCAGGTTTGTGATGATGGCCGTGGCCGCGCCCTTCTCCGCCGCGCTGGTTGATGATGCGAGGACTCCGATGATGCTGCTGGCCGCGCCTTTCTCAGCCGTATCAGTGGATTATGCGAGGGTACCGATGAGGTTGGTGGCCGCGCCCTTCTGCGACGCATCTGTGGAAGCCGCCATGGTCCCGATGATGCTTGCCGCCGCACCCTTCTGAGTATTGTCGGTGGATGACACCAGGCTGCTGATGATCTTGGCTGCCGCACCCTTCTGAGTCTCGTCCGTAGATGACACGAGATTACTTATGATGCTGGCTGCCGCGCCTTTTGAAGCCTGATCGGTCGCGGACGCGAGGTTGCTGATGATGCTTGCCGCGGCCTGTTGTTGCAGCCCTGTTCCGCTGGCTAGGTTACTGATGATCGCCGATGCCGCTTCCTTGGCCGCCGGGTCGGTGGAAGCGGCCAAGTCCGCGATGATACTTGCTGCCGCTTCCTTCTCGGCTGCGGTTCCTCCGGACAGGTCCGCAATGGCGGCGGTTGCGGCCACCGGGTTCTGGGCGGCAAGGTTTCCGATCTCGGACGAGAGTTCGTCCAACGCTGCTTGCTCTGTTGCCGTGGTGGAGCCAGTGGTACTGCCTGTGCCGGTGCTTGTACCCGTGCCCGTGCCGCCGCCTGTACCTGTTCCGCCACTACCGCCGGTTGGCACCGAGGTGGGGACTTCTGTGGGGACTTCCGTAGCAACCTCTGTGGGAGGCACAGTCGTTGGTGCTTCCGTAACTGCGGGGGCTTGCGTGGGGGTAACGGTGGCCGGCATGGTTGGCAGGCTGACGTTGCTTTCTTTCGTCTCGCCGGGCGTGTAGATGATGGTCTGGTCGGCCAGAGCGCCAACAGTACCAGGAGGGGTAACAAAAAGAGTGATGGTCTTCCCGACATCGGCCAAGCTGGCGGTGATAACTAGCTTAGGGTCGCCTGCGCCAGACCCGCCGTATTGGCCAGCGACGGTGATGGTGATACAGCCTTTATCGACGCCATCGATCCGGCCACAAACTATGGACCCGACGGCAGCGTCGTTGCCGGCCACGGTAAGCGTTCCATGAAACGCCGCAGGAAAAACAGGTTGGGTAGGGGGGCTAGCCAGGACCATAGATGCCCCGGTGACCAGTGCAAGCAGGACTCCAACGGCCAAGACGGAGATGTAAACCGGCGGTCTCATAGTTTGGAGTGTACCCCGATTGAGACCTGTCCGTGCGGAATGGTCTAAGCGGCGGTCACCCAGAACCTAAAACGGGGTACTACTGAAGCCCGCCAGGGTATCAGCGTTTTCCATGAATACCCAGTAACCCTTCCAGCGGTTCAATGTTGGTATGCCGGACGTGTCGCCCCGGGTCCAGGCGAAGGTGGTGGCGTTGATGGACGGACTCACCACTTGGTTGTAACCCACCTGGCCGGATGATGTAACGAACGCGCTGATCAGGGCCTCGTCGGCCGGCATCGTCGTCGCGGTCAACAATGATGCGGTACCCACCAAGTTCCAGCCACTGGAGAGGGACTTGGTGGCAGGTGTGGTATTGATGGTGCTGATAGAAACCCTGGCGACGTGGGCTTCGGAGGAATTGATCAGGATTCCTTCCAGGGGGAAGACCGTAGTGCCCGTCACTATCTGGACCCAAGCGTTGGTCGCGGCGTTATACGTGTAGGCGACGGTGACTTTGGCCGGATCGACGATGCCATCTTGAGCACTGGTGCCCAAACCAGTCGTGGTGGCGTAGAACTTGTTGTTCGAGGCGTAGATGGGGATGGAGAACAGGCTCCACCCTGAGCCAAGACCAATCAGAAGTGCGCTTGGTGATCCAGTTGCGCTGATGCCGGCAGTTTCTGGACCCGCCGACTTTCCGGCGGCGGCGGCGATGCTATCAGCGAGGCTCCCAAACGCATCATTTGAGGGCAGGGCAAATAATGAACTATCGGACACGGTTCCAAAGGCGTCTGCCGAAGTTATACCGGTTGAAATATTGTCCAGCAAGCCACTAAAGATGTCTGCATTGGCAAATGAGATCGCTGCGCTGTCGGCCAGGGTTCCGAAAGTATCACCCGCAGGCAGGCCGAGGACGGTGCTTTCCGCAAGGCCTCCGAAGGTATCGGACAATCCGTATCCAATCTTGCTCTGGACGCTCTCCAGCAGTGTTCCGAAAACATCGGAACTGGCAAGCATGAGGAGGGCGGTTTCAGCTAAAGTTCCAAAGGCGTCGTTGGCTGGAACACCTAGCGCCGTGCTTTCTGCCAACGTCCCGAAGGTGTCTGGGACGCTCCTGGATGCGGCAAACAGGCCGATCGCACTGTCCGACAAAGTGCCAAAAACGTCTGAACTGGCAAGCGCCAGTAAGGCATTCTCAGCTAGGGTGCCAAAAGCGTCACCAGTAGGAAGACCGAACGCTGTGCTTTCTGTCAGAGCACCGAAGGTATCGGCTGGGCTATATCCCGACCGGGCCTGAACACTGTCAAGCAATGTCCCGAACGTGTCGGAGGCAGGCAGACCAATCAAAGAAAGGTCAGACAACGTGCCGAATGCGTCGGAACTTGCCAAAAGCGGGGAGGCGCTATCCGACAGAGTTCCAAAGATGTCGGGTCCCGCTGAAGCCGAAACGGCGGCTGCGATCGCTTCTGACAATGTGCCAAAGATATCTGAGACGCTATCTGTACTCGCGGCCACTGACGAAACGCTGTCCGACAACGTACCAAAAACGTCTGAGCTGGCGAGTGCCAATAAGGCGTTCTCTACGAGGGTTCCGAACGCGTCGCCTGTCGGAAAGCCCAGTGCAGTGGCTTCTGACAACGTGCCGAATGTGTCGGATATGCCGACGGAACCGCTGGCGCCTGCACTGTCTGATAACGTCCCAAACGTGTCTGAGCTGGCGAGCATTAGCAACGCAGATTCAACTAGAGTCCCGAATACATCGCCGGTAGGCAAGCCCAGTGCTGTGCTTTCTGACAGAGTTCCGAACGTGTCAGAAGCGCCGACGGATGCACTGGCTAGGATGCTCTCTGATAACGTGCCGAAGGTGTCAGAGGTTGGAAAACCCATGGTGGAACTATCGGACAAAGTTCCAAAGATGTCCGCCATCGCTAGGCCGGCCGTAACGCTTTCAATCAGAGTCCCGAAGGTGTCCGTTCCAGCCGACACCGAGGCTGCGGCTGAAGCTCCTTCCGACAGAGTTCCGAAAGTGTCAGAGGTTGGAAAGCCGATCGCGAAGCCATCGGAAAGGGTTCCAAAAACATCCGATAGCGCTAGCCCAAATGTGGTGCTGTCAGACAGCGTGCCGAATATATCCGGGCCTGCTGAGGCTGAGGTGGCCGCCCCTGTTGAATCTGACAAAGTGCCGAAAGTATCGGATGTAGGCAGTCCGAAGGCGAAGCTGTCAGACAATGTGCCAAAGGTGTCTGTACCGGCTGGCCTATCTATGAAAGCCTGAGTTAATTCTGAGAGGGTTCCAAAGGTGTCGGTCCCGCCGTCGAGGACGCTTGCCGCCTGGACCGCGTCGATCAATGTGCCAAATGTATCGGTGGTGGGGAAGCCGATCTCGGCATCTGGGTCGGAAAGAGTTCCGAATGTATCGGTTGAGGTCAACCCGGGTGTAGCGCTGTCCACCAGGGTCCCAAATGTGTCAGTCCCCGCTGTGGCGGTTACCGCGGCGCCGATAGATTCGATCAATGTACCGAAAGTGTCGGTGGTGGGGAAGCCGATCTCGACATCGGCGTCCGAGAGGGTGCCAAAAATGTCAGTCCCAGCAGGACGGGACATCGCTGCCTGCGTTGAATCTGACAGAGTACCAAATGTGTCGGTGCCGCCGTCGAGGTCACTTGCTGCCTGGACCGAGTCAGACAACGATCCGAAAGTATCGGAAACGCCCACAGGGGGTTTGGCTTCTGCGTAAACGATGGCTGTTACGCCAACGACTAGCGCCGCGAGGGCAATACCCAACGCGAAGGGCCAGACCTTTAGGAAGTTAGGAATCAGCACAGCGGCCATAGAGTTACCCCTCTGCCGCAACGCTGATTTTGATGTCTGTTCCGAATTATTATCATTGTTTTCGCTTCAAGCATTCCCTTGAGCGAGTCGTATTACTTTTTACTTTGATTGGCCCTGGTCTTTGATGTTGCCGTTCTTGTCTCTAACCACAAATTCCACGCTATTAGAAAGGCCGAACCCTTCTCCATCTTTGGAGGAGATCACGGCCGCGGGCACTTCCGTTGGTGAATCACTGGCGGACTCTGAGACCGACAAGACAGCCGAATCCTTCACAGAAGAGGAATCCTGGATGGATTTTTCTGTTGCGTCTGAATCAGGGACCGATGATCCACCGGCCGTTTTCGCAGGCGGGGCTACGATGATCGAGTCATTGGAATCATTGGCTGCTTCTGAAGGTCCTGCATCACCACCGGGGTCAATCGCGAACAGGACTGCCAGGCCAACAACGATGCCAACGGTCATCACACCGAGCACGATGAAGAGATTGGTTTTCACAGTTAATAGTCGTTCATTTCAGATGAGCACATCAGCGCGTCTGCGCCCGTGTCCATCTGAAAGTTATCTACATGCATGTGGCGATGGTTTGAGGGTGGAGCCCTAAAAACCAATCGAGGTCAGAGGGCTCCTCCCGGTTTGCCGAATTACCTTTTCGACTAGTCGAAGTCGAGTGTCCAGGTGTACTGGACGGTGTCCGTGTCGGCCAACGCAACGTCAGCGACGTCCTGGTAGGCCAGGATGTCGGCATCAACGATCGCGACTCCGCCGGTGCCGGTGTTGTCGAAGGCGGCAGCTTTGTTCAGGACGATCTGGGTGATCGTGACCGAAGCACCGTCGGCCTCAAAAGTCAGGATGATGGTGCCATTTCCTGTTTCTGAAATCTCCGCAACAGCGCCAACGCCGTTGGCGAATTTTGTGCCACCCGGTGAGCCAGCTTCGATGTCCAGGTTGTCACAAAGGTCGGCTGCAAGTGTACCGTCCGAGGGGTCTTCCGTGTTGCAGATAGCGGCGATGGTGTCGAACGGACCGTCAGTGGTAGTGGCCGCGGTGCCGATGACACGGGCAAGGACCTCATCCAAACCATCTGAAGCGTTGATGGTGTTGGACTTGGCGCCAGCCGCCAATACAACGCCGCTGGCGTCTTTCTTGATCCAGCTGACGGTGCCGCGGAGCGAGGAGCTTTCGCCCTATCCGGCGGTTACGCCGCTGGTTACTCCATTGGAACCCAGGGCCATGAATGCAATCACGGCCGCGATGGCCAAGATGATCAAGGCCGGTACGCCGATTTTGATAGGTGCTGCTAGTCTCATGATCTTCTCCCTTCTACTTTTGAAATCTTTTTCGCATGTCCCACCCTTCACGAACGAAAGGTTCCTCGGGACGATTGCCGGTCCCCCCTTCCACAAACGAAAGGTTCCTCGGGACGATTGCCGTTGAGCCAGGTTGACAATAACGACCGGGTCGAAAGTGGCGCTCAGTCCAGCACAATTCTCTAAATAATCGTAATTCGGACGCCATATTTATTGACATTAATCGATTTCATATCCCGCTGAGCCTATGGACATTTATAAATATGTATAGAAACCGATAATTCGATATATGCCAGTGCTTTTAGTTGAGCGAAAGCTTACATAACTATTTATGCTATGCAAACGAACCGCCCGGGTGTTAGATGTTTGGATTGACTCCCGCATCGGCAAGCCGTCCTGAAGGACCTAGGCGTCGCCATCTTCGACCCGTCTGTCATCCGCGGCATCCTCTTCCGAATCTCCCTCCAGCCCTTCATCCAGTCCGCCGTCCGCGCCTGCGGCTGTGCCTGAGGCTTGTTGTTGGTCCATCCAGTTCTGGAACCAGCGGCGGTATTCGTCCAGGGCCGGCGGCGACACGTAGAAGACTTCGACGTCGGTGGGAAACTGCACCTGGTGCCGCTCGCTGATCAGCAGCAGTCCGGTCTCGTTCTCCCCCAGGGTGTTGTCTATCTGGTCGGCGATGTACTCGTAACGCTTACGGTTGCTGTCGGCATGCCATTCCTGTAACCGGGAACCCACGCTGGCGCTGGCCAGGGGAATCATCATGCACCGCTGTAGGTCCAGGGTCTCCAATAGGGCGTCCATGTCTTCGGTGGCTTCCAGCACGGCGCCTTTCTCGGTCTTGCTGGTGATGAAGGCGTGGCTGCGTTGGTCGGCGGCGCCCAGTTGTTCCAGGCCTTCCGACCCGCCAACTGTCAGGCTCTCGTGGTAGACGTGCTGTAAGCCGCCCAAAGCCCCTTCCAGCGCGTCCACCTGCGTCTGCATCTGGTCCCAGTAATTCTTGAGCACTTCGGCGCCCGCTGGGTCGTCTGCCTGGGGCCCGTAGATCAAGGGCACCAGCAGCAGCTTTCGCCGTCCGTCGTATTGACTCGCCGCGGGCCGTTGTATCCGGCCCAACTCTTCTGCCATATTGCCCCTCCCGGTGCGCTGACGTCGTGTATAACGTCCAGCGGTCCAACTCGTAGACGTGAATTGTATTGACGGTCCGGGACGGAGGCAAGTTTCAGATTTGGATCGGGGAGATGCTAAAAGGCCGGGTGTCGCTGGGGACGGTGCCGTGCGGCTCTGTTGGCAACCAGCAAAAGTGGGACACTTTGGTAAAGGAGAGATCAGGTGGAAATGGCGGTGTTCTGGGACTCCCGGAGCAGGCGGTTGTAGCGTTTGCGTTGAGCTAAGGTCTGAGC
>CAVOAA010000019.1:0-25560 GCA_963693555.1 Dehalococcoidia bacterium
GGGAGAGCCATGTCACCGGAGGGTGGCGGCGGCCTGGTTGCTGGAGAAGATGCCGGAGTTGGGTCCGGGGCAGATCAGATAGTCCGGCCGTTTAAATCCCCCGTCGCGACAGGTGCGACGATTAGGCTTACCACTCTGAGCGGGCGGGCCGGGCCATCAACTCGGCCATGGCTTTTTGGGGCGACAGCCCGTCGAACAGCACCCGTGAGGCCATCTCCGCGATGGGCATCTCCACGCCCAGTTCTTTAGCTAAGACCAAGGCAGCCTGGGTGGCGTTCACGCCTTCAGCTACGTTGTCCATGGAATCGCGTATCTCTGGCCAGGAACGGCCTTTGGCCAGCTCTTCGCCCACGAACCGGTTGCGGCTGAGGCGGCTGGAGCAGGTGGCGACCACATCTCCCAGCCCTGCCAGGCCGGCAAAGGTCAGTGGGTCGGCTCCGGCGGCGATGCCCAGCCGGGTCATCTCAGCCAGACCACGCGTGATGAACGCAGCTTTGGCGTTCTCTCCGGCGTCCATGCCGTCGCCGATACCCGCACCCAGCGCCACGATGTTCTTCAGTGCGCCGGCCAGCTCAACTCCCAGCACGTCGGGACTGGTATAGACCCGGAAGCTGGCGGACATGAGCGCGTTCTGGGCGATTTGGGCTGAGTCCGGGTTGCGCCCTGCGATGACCGTCGACGCTGGTTTGCCTTCAACTATCTCTTTGGCCAGGTTGGGACCGGACAATACGCAGATACCCGAATGAAGATCGGGCGGCAGTTCGTCTTCCAGCACCTGGCTCATCCGCCGTGCTGAGGGCAGTTCAAGCCCTTTGGTGGCGCTCAGGACGATTGCCCCGGCCTGGAGGTGAGGTTTGATCCGCTGAACGTTTTCCCGGAGACGGTGTGATGGCACCGCGATCACAACCAGGTCGCATTGTTCCAGAGCGGACTCGGGCAGGCCGGTCACGGTTATGCGATCAGGGAAGGGAGCATCGGGGAGGAACCTGGCGTTGCGCCGCTGTGAGGACAGGGTTTGGGCTTCGGTGTCGTCACGGACCAACATGGATACCGGGACGCCGTTCTGGGCCAATAGGATGCCCAGAGTGGTTCCCCAGGTGGTCGCCCCGATGATGGCTGCTTTGTGGCTCAAGAAAGACCCGCTAGAAGAAGCTTCGAATTTGTGGGCAGCATTATATATCTAGTTTATTGGGAAAAAAGAGGCGAGTCGAGGCGCAGGAGTGAGGGGATTATTCGACTTTGGAGGCGGCTTGGCCCAACCGGCGTTCGTTGCCATCACGGATACGCTGGATGTTGTCGCGGTGCTGCCAGACGATCATGGCGCAGGCGATGAAGCCGTAGACCATGTACGTATCAGAGTTCACATCGGCCAACGCCAGGGCCAAGATGGCCAACGCTCCGATTATGACACCAATGACCGAGCCCAAGGAGATGTACCGGCTAACGGCAATGACGGTTAAGAACGTGATCGTCGCGATCACGGCCGCTACCGGGACCATCAGCGCCAGGCCTCCCAGCGCTGTCAGGATGCCGCGGCCTCCCTTGAACTGCAGGAAGACCGGCCAGTTGTGGCCCACGAGAACGATCAGCCCAGCGGCGACTTCGGCAGCGGTGGTGCCGATCACGACCCGCGCAACGACCACTGCAATCACGCCTTTGGCGATGTCCAGGGTCAAGACTACGGCGGCCGATTTCACTCCCCCGGTGCGAAGCACGTTGGACATGCCGGTGCGCCCACTGCCGTACTCACGGACGTCCACACCCATCTTCCACTGCAGCAGCATATATCCCCAGGATATGGAGCCCAGCAGGTAGGCCAGCGGCATGACGACGCTGTATTGCGCCTCCTGGGACTGGCCGTCCATGGCCAACATGGCGAAAACCACACCCGCGATGATGATTGGGATGGCCACCGCCTGGATGATGATTGATGTGGGCCGTCTGTTCATGGTGCTAAAAGGGTTGCCGGATTGCAGTCAGGCCTAAGCACGAGTCTTGAACACCAATTTCAGGTGGGTGCGGTCGAACCCGAAGGTGTCACGTATCTTGTTTTCGAGATAGCGCTGGTACGTGTAGTGTACCAGTTGAGGGTTGTTGACCGTGAAAAGGAAGGTGGGCGGATTTATCCCAACCTGCTGGATCCGGTTTATCTGGACCCGCTGTCCACGGTGCTTCCTGACCACCGGCGGTTGGTGGTCTGCCAGGGCGTCGGCCAGCATGAACTGTAGGTCTCGTGAGCGCACCAAGCGCATCCGTTCTGTCCAGAGGTCTTGGGCGGTGTCCATCAGGGTTTTGATGCCCTCGCCTTCCAGCGCGGATGCGAAGACGATCGGCACATAGGGCATGAAGTGGAGCCGGTCCCGGATGGTGGCTGCGGCACGGTAGCGGGCGCCAACGCCTTCATCGGCGAACAGGTCCCATTTGTTGATCACCACGATCAGCCCACGGCAGATATCCCAGGCCAGACCGGCGATGTGCGCGTCTTGCGCGGTGGCCAGCTCGGAAGCGTCAGTAACCAGCAGGGTTATGTCGCTGCGGTTAACCGCGCCGACGGCCCGGATCACGCTGTATTTCTCGATTCCCTTGGACACCATGCCGGGCCTGCGTATACCGGCGGTGTCGACGACCACGACGTCGTGTCCGTTGTAGGTTATCTGGGTGTCCAGGGCGTCCCTGGTGGTGCCGGCGACATCGCTGACGATGGACCGCTCCTGACCCAATATCGCGTTCAGCAGGCTGGATTTGCCCACATTGGTACGACCGACGATGGCCAGGTTGAGCGCGCCCCGCTCGTAGGTCGGCGCCATATCGTCCATCTGCTCACGCTCTTCCTCCGGCCCAGACGGGTCTGCCACCATGTCGGCGGTTACCCGCTCCATGAGCCGGTGGATACCGTAGTTATGAAAGGCGCTGATTGGCTCCGGGTCGCCCATGCCCAAACCATAAAACTCGGGTGCGCCGAACTCGCGGGTGTCGTTATCGACCTTGTTGACGGCGAGCACCACCGGTTTTTTGGTGGCGCGCAGCAACTCGGCGGCTTCTATGTCGGATGGAGTCATGCCGTCGACCACGTCGGTCATCAATATGATTACGTCAGCGTCGGCTACCGCCATCTCCGCCTGCTCCTGGACCAACTGCCTGATCACGCCTTCCGGATGGGCTTCCAGGCCGCCAGTGTCCAGCAGGATGAAATGGAAGTCGTCCCACCAAGCGTCGGCCATGAGGCGGTCGCGGGTGGTCCCGGCAACATCGCTGACGATGGCCTGTCTGCGGCCAACTATGCGGTTGAAGAGCGAGGATTTGCCGACGTTAGGCCGGCCTATGATTGCGACTATAGGGATTGCCAAATCAACACCAAACCAAGTCTGTTCGGGGCCAGAGTCCTGTTAATCAGGGGCTCAGTTCCCGGTTAGCAAAAATTCCAGGATCGTTTTTTGGGCGTGCAGGCGGTTGTGTGCCTGAGGGAACGCCACGGACTGCCTGTGGTCCAACATACCGGGCGGGACCTCTTCGCCGTAATGTGCCGGCATATCGTGCATGAACAGTGCGCCGGCTTTTGCCTTTTCCATGAGAGCGGAATCCACGGTATAGCCCGAGAAAGCAGACTGCCGGAGGTCGGTCTCCGCCTCTTGGCCCATGCTGGCCCAGACATCGGTATAGACGATGTCAGCGCCGGCCACCGCTTCCGCCGGGTCAACCAGCGTCCGGACCTGCACTGAAGCACCGTTGGCGCGGGCGCGGGCTATTTCAACCGACTCTTCATCAAGATTATACCCTTGAGGGGAGGCGCTGGTGAAATCAATGCCCACTGCAGGCAACGCCAGGCACAAACTCCGGGCAACGTTATTGCCGTCGCCGATGTAGGCCAAGCTCAGGCCGTCCAGGGTATTCTTGTGCTCGTAGATCGTGAGCAGGTCGGCCATGATCTGGCAGGGGTGTTCCTGGTCGGAGAGGGCGTTCACCACCGGTACCGTAGCGTATTTCGCCAGTTCTACCAATAACTCGTGGTCGGAGATCCGGGCCACGATGCAGTCCACATACCCGGAGAGCACCTTGGCGATGTCTGAGACCGGCTCCCGGCTGCCCAGACCAACCTCCTGTTGGCCCAGAAAGACCGAATAGCCGCCAAGTTCCTGGATGCCCACCTGGAAGCTTACTTTTGTCCGGAGGGACGGCTTGTCGAACAGTATGGCGACCGATTTCCCAGCCAGGGGTTTTGAGCCGTCGTTCCCCGCATGGATCTTGGAATCGGACTTGCTGCTGCGGGCCCGGTCCAGCAGGGTCCGGGTTTCTTCGGGCGTGATGTCGGTGACGGAAAGAAAATCTCGTTTGGTGGGCATGTGCGGGTATCCTGATCTCCGGGATCGTTCTGAAAGGGTTCTGAATAACTTCGCGCGAGGTTCTGTGAATGACTTCTAATATTATAGGGGTTGTGGGAATGGGTTAAAACCGGGCCGGTCATCGCCTCAAACCAAGGCGTGGATTGCGCCTGGCAGACTATCTGCTATCATGTGTGGGCGTGCGTCCCAAGGCTAAGCTGGCTGCGGGCGCGAAGAGTTCACTTTTAGACTCGATCTACAGGTTTCTACCTGACGATTATATTGGAGGGCAGAGCATGGCTAGCCCCAGTATCAGCCCAGGCATGAAGGCCCAGAAACAGACGTTCGTGTGCGAGCACAACGTGGCGCCCCATGTGAGCAAGTTTAGCACCCCCGCCATGATTCAACTCATGGAACAGGCGTCCTCTGAAGTGGTCGGTGACAGCCTCGAAGAAGGCGAACTCTCGGTGGGAATCGAAGTCAACATACGCCATCTGGCGGCTGCGGACATCGGCGCGACCATCATCGCCCACGCAGAGCTGACCGAGATCGACCGCAACCGCCTCACCTTTAAAGTTGAGGCCTATGACGGCGACAAGAAGATCGGCGATGGCACCCACAAAAGAGCAATCATCAAAACCGGCGGTTAGTCCAACGCGCCGGTCACCGGGCCTATCTTGGCCCAATTTTAATCTGGTCTGGAGCAAAAACCATGGCAAATATGGAGCATGTTCAACTCGTCAAACGGGGACGCGACCACGTGGCCCGTTGGCGAGAAGCTAACCCCGACGACAACCTCGACTTGAACGCGGCCTATATGAGCTACGTTCGAGCGCCTCAAGTCGACATCAGCGGCGCGGATGTCCGGGATTCCGATCTGATGGGCGCGGTCTTGCAGCGGGCAAATCTGTCCGGCTGCTTCATGAACCCCTGTCACCTCTACCACGCCAACCTCAGAGAGACCAACATGACCCGGACCCGGCTGAACGGTGCCAATCTGCGTGGCGCTGACTTGCGCGGCGCAGACCTTTCCGGTGCCGACCTGGACCGGGCTGTCTTGTCCGAAGCGAACCTGACGGGCGCGAAGTTGGTCAACGCCAACCTGTCACGGGCAAACCTGTCTGGCGCGAACCTGACCGACGCCGACCTGACCGGAGCCAGCTTTGCGGGAGCATCGCTCGTCCGGGCTGACATGACCAATGCGAAATGCACCAATGCCGACTTCTTCCAGACTCAATTTTGGAGTGTCGACCTGACGGGCACCGATATGACCGGCAGCCTCTTCGGGTATTCGGTGTTCCAAGACTGCGACATGAGCGGCGCTATAGGCCTTGATCAAGTCCGGCACGACTGCCCGAGCACCATCGGCTTGGACACTTTGTTCCGCTCCAAGGGAAACATCCCGGAATCTTTCCTGATGGGCGCGGGCCTACCGTCAGCCGCCACCGGTTTCCTGGCAGCGGCCAATTCCGATAACACCAGTTTGCGAGAGGTTTTCATCTCCTGCACCGACGATGACCAGGAGATCGCAAAGACGCTACGGGACGACCTGCGAGAATTGGGAGTGCGTTGCTGGGTGTTCTCTCAAGAGGTACGCGGCAATGCACTGGTCGACCGGCACAGCGCCTCTGACCAGGAAGAGATCGAGCGCTGGCTTCGGAACTACGACAAGATGGTGATACTGGGGTCACTGGCCTCTCTGGAGGTCGAGACGTTGCTGAACGACATCACCGCCGCCAAACAGATGCAGCTCAGCTCGGAGCAATGGTGTCTGTTCTTGGGGGCAACTGACGATACCCTTAACGAGCCGAAAGCCCGGTTCGCCAGGAACCTGGCCGCAGAGCATGTGGTCTTTGACCTCAGAGGCTACAAAGACGACCGCGACACCTACATGAAGGAAGTGGAGCGCTTGGCGGAAGCCCTGAAACAGGACCAACCCGCCAGCGACGGCATCCCGAAGTCAGAGATGAGCTCGGACCAACTCTAGTCCATCTCAACCTAGCTGTAGATCAAGGGCCGTCCCGATTAATCGGGACGGCCCTTTTTTCTTTGCCTGGGATGCCTCGGAAATGACGCGGTCTATAATGGATAGAGCGAGGTTGGAATTTTGATCGCAAAGAAAATCTTCTTGGAGAATGACTCCCGGCGATGACAGAGCTGCGCGTTTTGGTGGTCTCCCTGGACCGCCTTTCCCGGGCTGGCCTGGCGGTTGAGTTGGGCCTGCAGCCGGGCATGACGGTGGTCGGACAGGAGTCTGGCAGCGAAGATTCGCTCCCGGATCTGGACGTTTTTAGTCCTGATGTGATTGTCTGGGATGTTTCCTGGGAGACGGCTTCCGCCGTGCGTAACCTGGGACTGATTCCTGAAAGCTCTCCGCCCGTGCTGGCGTTGGCGGCAACCGAGCAGCAAGCTGCCCAAGCCCGGTCTGCGGGCGCAAAAGCCCTCGTAAGCAGGGGCATTTCACCCGAAGCTCTGGACGCGGCGTTGTTCGCGCTTAGCCACGGACTGCAGATAACCGACCCCTCACTGGCCCACGGCTCCGCTGAGGCCACTCCGAACAATGGACTCGCATCGCCTCTGACGCCCCGCGAGAACGAAGTCCTGCGGCTACTGGCCGATGGCCTGCCCAACAAGGGCGTGGCCGCTCGCCTGGACGTGAGCGAGCACACTGTGAAATTCCATGTGAATTCCATCATGGGCAAGCTAAACGCCCAATCGCGCACCGAAGCCGTAGCCCTGGCCACCCGGCTCGGGCTCCTACCCATCTAGCCTTCCCATCTAACCTACCGCTCTAACCTAGTATTTAATCCTGCCCATATTTCCGGGTTCCGACCTAGCCGGATGTGGGATGTCGGGCGCTTTCCCCGTTGATAGTCTGTTTATATGCGGTTTAACAACCGCGAATCTCAACCGGCCAGCCAGCGGCAACCGCGGCGGGCCGTTACCAGGAGTAGAACATGTCAACAGTATTGCCTGATCTCTCAGAAGCATTGGCCGACGCCGTTTCTGCGGCGTCCGATGGCTTGGTCCGAGTGGAGGGGCGAGACCGTTTACCGGCCACCGGAATCATCTGGGATGCTGAAGGGCTGATCGTGACGTCCCATCATGCATTGGAGCGGGACGAGAATATAAACGTCGGATTCCAGGACGGCGAGTCCGTGCCAGCGGAGCTTCTTGGCCGGGACCCGAGCACCGACCTGGCCCTGCTGCGAACGCCCAAACGAGGCTCCAGCGTGCCAACCTGGGCTGATCCAGATAGTCTGCGTGTCGGCCATCTGGCATTGGCGCTGGGGCGGCCTGGGGCGAGTGTCCGCGCCACCATGGGGATAATCTCAGTCCTGGGCAAGGCCTGGCGCACCCCCGCCGGCGGGCCCGTCGACCGTTATATCCAGACCGACACCGTGATGTACCCTGGCTTCTCTGGCGGCCCGCTGGTCGATGTTCAGGGCCGGTTCGTCGGGCTTAATAGTTCAGCTCTGGTGCGGGGCAGCTCGATCACCCTGCCAACGCCAACCCTCGAACGAGTGGTCCTCGACCTGAAGGAGCATGGCAGCGTCCGGCGGGCCTACCTTGGCGTGGGCGCACAGCCGACCCGCCTACCCGACGCGTTGGCCAAAGAGTTGGAACAGGAGACCGGGCTGCTACTTGTATCGGTAGAGCCGGGCAGTGCCGCCGAGCAAGGCGGCCTATTCCTGGGAGACACGATAGTCACCTTGGGTGAATCTCCGGTGCGGCACATGGACGACCTGTTCAATGGCCTGGATGGGGAGCGGATCGGAAAACCCCTTGCCGTCCGAATCATCCGAGGTGGGCAGTTGGTCGACCTGACCGTCTCGCCCGTCTCCCATCCGTAGGGCGGCGATGATGACAGGTCTATTACCAAGTTTGAATTCTGATTTAAGCGAACTTGCCGACCGGGTCCGTAGGAGCCTGGTGCGGGTGACTGTCGAAAGCAGTGGCACCGGCTCCGGAGTGGTCATGGCCGTTGATGGTCTGGTCGTGACCAACGCCCACGTCGTTGCGGTTCGGCGGCCCGGCGCAGGCGGCTTACAGATCACCTTGCCGGACGGATCGGTGACGGCCGGCCAGTTGCTGGCCAAGGACGATGACATCGACGTCGCCTTGGTGAGGATCGACCCGGTTGAAGGCAAGCTACCGGAGCTAAGTCCCATCGAGGTGGGAGGTTCCAAAAACCTCCGGAGTGGCCAGTGGGTTATGGCGATGGGTCATCCTGGGGGCGTTGCCGGGGCAGCGGTCGCGGGGATAGTGATCGGCGCCGGCCCGGACCTTCCCGAAGCCCCGGGATCGGACAGGTACTGGGTCGCCGTTGACCTCTCCCTCCGGCCTGGCCACTCGGGCGGCCCATTGGTCGACCATCAAGGCCGGTTAATCGGTATGAGCACCATGATGGCTGGTCTGGAAGTCGGGATGGCCGTCCCGGCGCATGTGATCGAGGAATTCGTGGCTAAGGTTGCTGCCGGCGATATGGAGGCGGGTAGCGGCAAAACAGAACTGATGTAAGTTCTGGTCAAGTCTGCTCTGGCAGAATAAAAAGAGGCCGGTCCCGACGAATCGGGACCGGCCTCTTTTTTGTTAGCTACGCTATGGTGGGTCTGGTTGACTAAATGTAGTCTTCCATCTCCATCATTCCGAGATTGTCGCGGCTCTGACTCAAACCGAGCTCAAGGCTTGCCTTGAATTCGACCATCATCTCGTCGGTGACAGCGCCACCGGCCTCGGCAGCCTGCTTCTTCAGGGTCTCGAATGCCCAGTTTTCCGTATCACCGGAAGGCATGGAGTTGAAGAATTCGCGCTCGAACACGGGCAGTTCGCCCGGTCCGAAGTAGCCCTTGCCCTCGATCTCGTAACCTTCGAGGTCGTGGGTGCCCTTGCCGAGGACCTGACCCGTCTCAGCGTAGTGCGTCATGACCGTGGACATGCCGTACTTCTGGATGGGGCAGACCTTCATGCAGATGCCGCAGCCCAAGTAGCGGGCCATGACTGGGCGGCAGCGCTTGAAGTAGAGCTTGTGCTTCTCGATACCTCTCCACCAGACCTTGTCGCGCATCAGGGCGCGGCCAGGGCAACGGTTTACGCAGACCTGACAGACCTGACAGAAGGCATGAATGCCGTAGTCAACGGGTTCGTCATGGGTTACGTTGGCGTCGGTGGTGATGATCATGATGCGGCAGCGTGATCCCACGTGGGGGGTCAGCAGGTAACCGCAAGCGCCCAAGGAACCAAGACCGGCTGCTACAAACATGGGGATGTAGGGGCCAGTGTTGTCGTTCGGGCTGTGGACCTGGGCGCGGTAGCCCAGACCCTGGATGAACTTGGCCATTTCCAGACCCGCTGCGCCTTCGGTGCGGTAGGTGCTGGAGTGAACGATCTCGGCGTCAACGCTGGGAATCGTCTGCGTGGGCTCGAAGTCCTGCTCGTAGGCCAAGCAGAGGGCGTGGGGGAATTGTACCCAGTCCTTCTTCGATTGGTAGGTGTACCGGTGGTCGTAGGCGGTGAAGCCTACTTCGATGTAACCAAGCTCGCGGGCCTTGGCCTTGATGACCTCGGTGACATCGTCACCAGTGGCCTCAGACGTCGGCTCTTGGTCGGCGGTCAAGCGGGCGGCCATGATTAACGGCCGGTTCAGATTGTCATGCTCTTTGCGAATCTCACGCATCTCTACGTGAGTGTCGCGGATAGCATTGGCCCAATCACGGGAAGCCCTCTCATTGATGTTCTGGGTTTCCAGAGGATACTCGCGAGCGTACCAATCCACTTCGCGGTGGTTCAACGGGATACCTGGTACGGTTTCCAGTTCCTCAGGAACTGATATCGTGACTTCAGCGTCACCTGCGTACATTCCAGGCCTAACGACCTCATGGCCGATCTTTAACATGGATGTCCCTCCCAAAAAAGTATATCGCTGGGCTCGGGTTTTAGCCTTAACCCTCACACTAGCGGGGGCCTATTTATTTGTCAACCCTATTTCCAAGCCAATAAAGTATTCTGTATTCGAATAGACTTCAAATGGAATTGTGATATTTGCGAGCGTCGTCATATCTGAAACGAATTTAGTTAATCTTTTGGCTTGGTTGCTACGAATGTCGTCATAAATTCGACTACCCGCCCGTCCGCCGTGCGATCATCGCATCAGCAAGTGGACTGGCTCCGGAACGAATCGCAACATCGACCAGTGCAGGACGGTTAGATGCCAGTGCTCTTCCCACCGCCGGACCGACGTCGGCTGCTTTGTCGACATGCTCGGTATATCCGCCGATGGCCTCCACCACTTTGTCATAGCGGATGGGCCGAAGATCTGTCCCGACCGCGCGGTTGTAGTAGGCCACCTGGAACGTCTTGTCGATGCCCCACGTGTGGTCGTTGCCCAACACGGTGGTTATGTTGATGTTGTGCCGGATGGCGGTGTCGTACTCCATGGAATAGAACCCGAACGCCCCGTCTCCGGAGAACGCCAATACCTTGCTCTCCGGGTAGGCCAATTTGGCGGCCATGGCGTAGGGCACTGCCGCGCCCAGATGACTCAACGGCCCCAGGCGCTGGAACCGGCCCGGTTTCCGGGCCTTCAAGAACGACCGGCCCCATTGAACGTAATCGCCGCCGTCCATCACTAAGACTGTGTCTTCATCTATATGTTGCTCTAAGTTGGTGTAAACATCTAGCGGGTGCATGGGTTCCTGGCCGTCGGCGTGGCCGCGCAGCTCTGCGTCCCAGGCTGCCGCGTCCTTATTCAGCTGGTCGACCCAGCCGGATATGTTCTCTCCAGCGCTGGCTGATGCCTTGCAGGCGGCGGTGATCTGTTCCACCACTGCGCCCAGGTCACCTTCTATACCCACGGCCACGCCCCGGTTGCGGCCGATCTCCGCAGCCGAAGGGTCGGCTTGGATGATCTTTGCCGAGTCGGAGAACGCGCCGCCGTAGCGGTACCGGTGGTCTAGGCGTTTGCCCAGGAGCAACACGACGTCGGCCTCGCGGAATCGTCGGGCCGTCGGGTTCAGTGCGCCGTCGGCATACCCGAAGCACAGGGGATGCTCGTCATCGAGTAAGCCGCGAGCCTGCTCCACGGTGAACACGGGGATGCCGGTAGACTCGGCCAACTCTTGGAGTTGGGCGGGGTCAACGGAATATCGGGCCGGGTTGCCGGCGATGATCACCGGCTTCTTGGCGCCCTTCAATAGAGAGGCGGCCTGTTCGATGAGAGTGGGGTCACCCTGGGGCCGTCCGGTTGGGCGGTACTCCTGGGGCATGTACCGGGGCAGATCGTCTTCTGATATCTCCACTTCTTGGAGGTCGATGGGCAGTGTCAAGTGCACCGGGCCGGGCCGTCCGGTGGTGGCGGTGCGGAATGCCGTGGCCACCATCTCAGGGATGCGGGTCTTGTCATGGATCTGCCAAGAGCCCTTGGTCACTGGGGTGGTCATGCCGATCTGGTCGATCTCTTGGAAGGCGGTCTGCCCCTGTTCCGGCAGGGCAGCGGCGCCCGCGATGAAGATCACCGGGGATTCTGATGTATATATTGCCGGAAGGGCAGATATGGCGTTGGAGAAGCCGGGGCCGCCGGTGAAAATCCCCACTGCCGGGCGGCCAGTGATCCGGGCGTAGCCGTCGGCCATGTGCAGGGCGGCTCCTTCATGTCTGGTATCGATGAATTGGATGCCTTCGTCTTCTGCGGCGTCTACCAGGGGCAAGATGGTGTCACCGACAATGGTGAACACTTTCTCGATGCCCTCAAGCTTGAGACACCTGATAAAGAGATGGGCTCCGGTGAGCTTTGCCATGGTCCCTCCTGGGGTGATGGGTAAATAAGGTTGGAGCGTCTGGGATGCTGTCCGCCTCGGATCGCCTATCAGAGCTTACTTTGGGAGCATCCATCCGGCAAGGGCCACTACCATATGCCGCTACCATATAATAAGAGGCGCTGGCCCTAGATGAACGGAGCGAAAAAGACCTCTTGCCCACCTTATATATAGTAGGGACGCCGATCGGCAACCTCGAGGACCTGACACCCCGGGCGGCGCGCATCCTGTCCGAAGTATCCCTGGTGGCCGCTGAGGACACCCGCGTGACCCGGAGATTATTGAGTCACCTTGGCATCCATCCCCGTACCACCAGCTTCCATCAGCATAATTGGCGTGACAAGTTGGACGGCGTTTTGGCGGAGTTGGCCGAAGGTGACGTTGCGTTGGTCACTGACGCCGGGATGCCAGGGATCAGCGACCCTGGAAGCGAACTGGTCGTGGCGGCATCTCAGTCCGGATTCAAGGTCGAGGTCGTCCCCGGCCCATCGGCCGTTACGGCGGCCCTGGCCCTGTCTGGATTTCCCGGCGACGCATTTCAATTTTTGGGGTTTCTGCCCAGGCGCAAGAAGGACCGGCAAACCGGTCTGCGTCAGGTTTTGTCGTCAGCCGCGCCCCTGGTGATCTTCGAGGCCCCCCACCGCCTGCGCGCCACATTGACCGACCTGGAAGCCGTGTTTGCCGACCGGCCGCTGGCCGTGTGCCGCGAGTTGACCAAGCTGTACGAAGAGGTGTTTCGAGGCACGGCCGCCCAGGCGTTGGAGCATTTCAGTTCGCCAAGAGGAGAGGTGGTGATCGTCATCCAGGGTCGTCCGGCTGAGGACATCGAGGCAGACGAAGATCAGGGCGGCACCGACGATGAACTGCGCCGGCAGCTGGTGGAACTAAAGCAGGACGGGGTCCGGGCCAAAGACGCCGTGGCTCAGGTAGCCGAGACCACCGGCCTGGCCAAGAATAGGGTCTACCAGGTCTGGGTGGCGCTGGGCCGCGAAGCTAAGTAGTCCTTTTTGCAGATAATGACCTTAGTTAAATATATCGTCTTATGATACGCTTCCCTGAGCGTGGCTAGGCTAGACCGGCCGCCCTTGGAGACTGCAGCTTATTTCCTCCCCGCCTACATCCGCACCCCGTCGACCCGGCCGGTTCGGCAACGTCTTCTATGGCTGGTGGCTGGTAGGGGTCAGCGGGTTCGTGATGGTCATCTCCACCGTTCCGTTGTTCCACGCCATGAGTGTTTGGGCCATTGCCTTGGAACGCGAATTCGGCTGGAACCGGACGCAATTGGGCTTCGCACTCACCTTCACCAGAGTGGAAGGCGGGTTGATGGGGCCTCTGGAAGGCTATCTAACCGACAAAGTGGGCACCCGCCGGATGGTGTTCGTCGGCCTGACGATCCTGGGTGGGGCGTTCATCTTCTTCGGCTTCGTACAGAACCTGTGGATGTTCTATCTGGCCTATGTGCTGATGGCGGTGGGCCAAGGACTTGGTAGCTGGATCCCCCTGATGACCATGCTCAACCGGTGGTTCCACCGCCGGAGGGCCATGGCGCTGGGCTGGTCCAACATGGGCAGCCGGGCGGGCGCATTGATACTGGTGCCTCTGATCGCCTGGTCCATCGCCCCAGACCGGCTGGGTTGGCGGGAGACCGCGATCATCTTGGGTATATTCATGGTCGTCGTCGCGGGGCCGGTCTCAAGGTTGATCCGAAACCAACCTCAGGACATTGGGCTGCTGCCTGACGGAGACAAACCAGTTCCAGCGGGGCCTGCTATGATCGCTGCCGGGGCTGCTGCGCCAGCTCAAGTCGAAGACGACTTTACGGCCTCTGAAGCGCTTCGGACTCCGGCGTTCTGGCTCATCGCATTCGGTCATGGTTTCACTTCAATGGTGATTCTGGCCATCATGGCCCACCTCGGATTGCTGATGGTCGACAAGGGATACGATATACAAGATGCAGCTTTCGTGGTTTCCGTCTACACGGCGGTGGCCATGGGGTTCCAACTGGTCGGGGGTTATCTTGGCGGCAAGATTCCCATCAGGTTTGCTCTCGCTTTCTTCACCACCCTACAGGCTGCGGGCGTGGTGGCATTGGTGCTTGCAGATTCCCTGCAGTCCTTCTATTTCTTTGCAATCTTGTTTGGCGCAGGCTTCGGTGGGCGCAACCCACTGACCGTGGCCATCCGGGGCGATTACTTCGGTTCGGCGTCCTTTGGGAAGATATTGGGACTCTCAACCGTCCCAATGAACCTATTGTTGCTGATCGCAGCCCCATTGGTCGGCTGGATGCGCGATGTTCAAGGTACCTATACCGATGCCTTTCTCGTGATGGTGGTGGCCAACCTGGCCGGCGCCGCATGTTTCATCATGGCCAAACGGCCCATGAAGAAAACGGCGCCCCAGCCCACTACAGTGGAATAGAGCGCCGTTTCGCATCTTCGCGATTGTTTTAAGCGGGAACTAGGCTCGCTTAAAGTCGTCTTTTTGGCTAAGACTCCTGAATCTCAATGGTCTCGATAGTCACGTCGTCGTTCGGCTTGTTGCCGGCGTCCTGGGGCACACTGACGATGGCTTGTACCACATCTAGACCGCCGGTCACTGTTCCGAAGATGGTGTGGGCGTTATTCAGATGGGGGGTTGGGGCGCACGTTACGAAGAACTGGCTTCCGTTGGTCCCAGGACCAGCATTGGCCATCGCCAATATACCTTCACGGTCGAACACCAGAGACGAGTCGAACTCATCTTGGAATTGGTAGCCTGGCCCTCCCCTTCCCGTACCGGTCGGGTCTCCCCCTTGAATCATGAAGTTCGGAATCACCCGGTGAAAAATCACACCGTTGTAGAAGCCGTCTCGGGCCAGGAAGACGAAGTTGTTCACCGTCACCGGCGCCTTGGACGCGAACAGGTCAATTTTAATTTCGCCGTGATTGGTCTTGAACGTCGCCGAGTAGGACTTGCTCTCGTCAATGGTCATCGCCGGCGGCGCGGAATACTGCTGGGCCATCTGTTTCCTCCGGTAGCTAAAGGGTAAATGTTCGACCTGGATTGTAGCACCTGAGAACCGGAGACAAAAATATGGATTACGGCAGGGAATTGGAGCGGCGTTGGGCTATAATTAAAGAGTGGGAATTAAGCGCAAATGCAGGCGCGGAATCCCCATTAAATCGTCGTGCATCACAATAGGTAGACGGAGTGTCTCTGCCGGGTTTACCGGCGAGACCGATCGATCCAATAATAAGGGGGTTGAAGGTGAAGATACTTGAGCAGATGGGGTCTGAAGGCCACGAGCAGGTGGTGTTTGTCTCGGACGCGGGGTCAGGGCTAAAGGCCATCATCGCCATCCACGACACAACCTTGGGACCGGCCTGCGGCGGGACCCGCATCTGGCCTTATAAATCAGAGGAAGAGGCGCTGATGGACGCCCTGCGTCTGTCCCGGGCCATGACCTATAAGGCAGCGGCGGCCGACCTGCCCCTGGGCGGCGGCAAGGGCGTGATAATAGCCGATTCGCACACCGACAAGACCGAGGCTCTCGTCCGGGCCTATGGGCGGTTCGTGGATACTTTGCGGGGCCGCTACCTAACGACTACCGACGTCGGCAGCACCGGCCGTGACATGGAATACATCAAGCAAGAAACCGACTACGTGGTCGGCCTGCCCATCACCTCCGGGGGCAGCGGCGATACCTCTATCATGACTGGGCTGGGCGTGTACATGGGCATGAAGGCTTGCGCCAAAGAGGCCTGGGGCCAGGAGTCTCTGACCGGCAAGACCATCGCGATCCAGGGGTTTGGCAAGGTGGCGACCCACACGGCCCACCACCTTATGAAAGAGGACGCGAAGCTGGTGGTGACCGACGTTTTTGACGACGCTCTGGACCGCGCCCGAGCCCTGGGCCTAACCGTGGTCAAGCCCGACGAGATATACGATGTCGACTGCGACATTTTCGCACCCTGCGCCCTCGGCGGCGTCATCAACCCGGACACGATCCCCAGGTTGAAGTGCAAGGTCGTTGCCGGTGGGGCCAACAACCAATTGTTGACCGACAGCGACGGCGAGAGTCTGCACCGGTTGGGCATCGTCTATGGCCCCGACTACATCTTGAACAGCGGCGGCATCATCAACGCCGAAGCCGAGATCGGCCGGGGATACAACTCGGACCGGGCCAGGGAAAAGACCGAGCGCATCTACGAGATCATGGACCGCGTGATCGCCATCTCCAAGAACGAGGAGATTCCCACTGCCAAAGCGGCGGACCGTCTGGCAGAGGACCGGCTGAAGGCGGTGCGGGGCATACGCCGTGTCTACCGCGCTGATTAGTAAGACGATTATCGGGCAAAGAAAAACGGGCGATCAGATTTAACTGATCGCCCGTTTTTTTATCGCCTATTTTTGCGGTTCGGTCTAGTGGGCTGAGGACTCAGCCTCGAAACCGGCGCCGCGGTGGGCGGAGTCGCAGAAAGGCTTTTTCTCGGACTTGCCACAGCGGCAGAAGCTGACCCATTCGCCCTCGGGGATGCTGTAATTCTTGCCGTCTTTGTCGGTGATGGTGATGGGGCCGGTGAACCTCAGGGGACCGTTCTCGCGGACCTCGATGTTGTTATCTGCCATTGAATTTTCTCCGTTACTGATTAATCTCAGAATGGACCGGCTGACCGGATCAAAAGATCAGCTGGAAATCTCGTCTGGAAAGGCTTAGTGAGCTGCTGACTCGGCTTCGAAACCGGCGTCGCGGTGGGCGGAGTCGCAGAAAGGCTTGGTTTCAGACTTGCCACAGCGGCAGAACGTGACCCATTCGCCCTCGGGAATGCTGTAGTTCTTGCCGTCTTTGTCGGTGATGGTGATGGGGCCGGTTACGCGTAGACCAGCGTTCTCGCGAATCTCGATATTGACGCCTGCCATAAGAATTCCTCCGTCTCTTCTGTGTTACTGGATAGACGAGCGGGCCGCATCAGGCGTAACGCCAGCTATCACGAATGAAAAGTAAGTCTGACACTCATGATTAGGGGTGTCAAGCTGACTGACGACTAGGGTATACGACTAGGAAACGGCCCCTCGAATCAATCAGAAGCAGAGTCTGCTGTTAAGGATTCGGGTTGGGGTTCGGCTTGCGGCTTGCGGCGTTCTCCCTTCAGGAAAGACAGGATGATTCCCACCAATAAAACCCCCGCCAACATCCAGAAGGCCCACTTGAGCCCGGCCACAAAGGCGTCCGCGACGTCGGGACTGACAGAGTCCAAACTAGGCTCCACGCCCTTTGCGCCCATGGTGGCCACAACCACGGTGGTGGCGATTGCGATGCTGGTTACGTTGGCTGAATTCCGGACCAATTGGGTCAGGGCCGAGACCACTCCGTACTGCGCCCGGTCAACGGCGCTCAAGATCGAGCTGTTGTTAGGCGAATTGAACATGGCCGTCCCAGTGCTCTGGGCCATCAGCAATATTACGATCATCAGTTTGGGCGAGAATGCCGTGAGGGATATGGCCATGATGACCCAGGCAACCATGCTGATGGTAAGCCCGCCCACGGTCAGCACGCGCCAGCCGAATTGGTCTGACAACCGGCCGCTGATGGGGCCGAGCACCACCATGCACATGGCGGGCGGAATCAGCAGCAAGCCCACTTCCCTGGGCGACAACTCCAGCACCCGCTGCAAGTAAAAGGGCATCATGAACCTGGATGCTGAACTGCCAAGGAACGAGAACCAGCCGGCGGCCACGCCAAAGCTCACTAATTTACTCTTGAAGAAACGCATGTCCAGCATCGGCGTGGGGAACCGCAGTTCCCACCACACGAACAATACGCCCGCGATGACTGTGGCGATCGCCCCCGAGAATATCGCACCGGAAGTCCAACCCAACCGGTCGCCGTTCCCCACTACCAGCAGGAACCCCAACAAGGCCAGACCGGACAGTATCGCGCCGCCCCAGTCGAACCTCTGCCGTATCGCACCCTCGGCCGGCGGCTCCGGCTTGGCCAAGGGCAATATCAGCATCGAAACCACGATGGTTATGACGCCGATGGGCACGTTGGCGAAAAAAACAGAGCGCCAATCAAAGGCGCTGACCAGCAGCCCGCCGATGGCCGGCCCAGCGATCGCCCCGGCGCCAACCACGCTCAGGTGGGTGCCCAGAGCCTTGCCGCGCTCGCTGCCAGGGAATGACGTGATCACCATGGCGATGCCCGCACTCTGCACCATGGCCGAGCCTACACCCTGGAATATCTTGGTGGCGATCAACGAACCCAGGTTTGGCGAAGCCCCGGCCAAAGCAGCGGCTATGACGAAGATGACCATTCCGCCGATGTACACTTTCTTGCGGCCGATGATGTCGCCCAACCGGCCCATTGGCAGAATCAATACGCTGATCGCCAGCGCATAGCCCACCACGATCCACTGGACGGTGGGCAGGTCGGTCCCGAAATGGCGTTCGATGCTGGGCAATGCCACCAGAACGCTGCCGTGATCCACAACCGATAGGAATGTTCCGATGGCGATGGTGCTGAACACCCACCATTTATAGTTGTCGCTGGCTTTGATAGCGGAGATCACTACCCTAGATTACTCCTCACTAACGAGCCTGCCTAACCCTGGGTAGAATCGCGTAGGACACCGCGCCCAAGATAAGTCCTGCCGTACCGACCACGGTCAGCGCCACCACTACGGTTGTGAGGTCTACCAACAACCCCACTGCCAGGCTGGACATGAATACGAACCCCTGGCTGTACAGATGCAGGCTGGTGATGCGGCTCCGCAGATGGTCGGGCACCAACGACTGGATCAAAGTGCTGGAAGATGTCCGGAAGGTGGCCTGGCCTAGCGACATCAACCCGATCAATATCATGGCCGGTACCAACCAACTAGAGTAGCCGAAAATGATTATGGATAGGGAAGAAAGCAGTATTGCCCACAGACAGATGAGCCCCCGGTTGCTTCCGAACCCCAGCGAAGCGATGGTCAAGGCCGATATTAGTCCGCCTAGCCCGGTGACCGCCAATAGTATCCCACCAACGTCGGCACTCTGGTGCAGGACTTCAACGGTGAACACCGGCAGCATGAACCAGACCGGATGGAGCAGAACGTTGGGTATGAGGCCCAGCAAGAGCAGGTTCCAGATCACCCGCTCCTCTTTTCGGACGTAACGGAGCCCCTCCATGAAATTGGCCAAGGGAGAGCCGCTGGAATCAGCTTTGCGCGGCATGGTGTACGGGGTTTTCATGGGCAGGAACGCGAGCACTGTGGCCGCATAGAGGCCGGCTTCGATGGCGAAATTCCAGGAGAACCCAACCGTCGTGATGAGGATCCCGCCGATGAACGGGCCGATCATCCTGGTGCCGGTGATGGTCAGGGTGTTCGACGCGTAGGCGTTGACCAGCGCCTCTCTGGGCACGGTGTTGGCCACCAGCGTCTGGCGCATGGTCAGCGTTGTGGACCAGCAGACGCCGGATACCACCACGTAAATATAGGCGTGCCACCACTCCACATGACCGGAATGCACCACCACGGCGAAGGTGATGGCAGCTACGGCCATGAACGATTGCACGGCCATGACCAGCTTTCGGCGATCTACCCGGTCGCCGAGCACGCCCGCCCAGGGTCCCACGATCAATGTGGGTAGGGTGGTCATCCCACCCACGGTAACCACCAACAGCCCGGATGACGCAAAAGAATCGGTGAGGTCCCGCACCAGCCAACCCACGGATAAAAGCTGTAGCCATTGGGCGGTGTTGGCGAAGAAGTTACCGACCCAGAGAAAGCGAAAATCCCGGTAGGCCCGCCATGAATCCAGTGTCTGCAGACGCCGGCGTTTCTGCCCAATACCCGGGTCTTGTCCTTGTCTAACGATGATGTTGCTCTTGACGGGTCATATTTGCTTCGGTTAAATTCATTTCAAGCCCTTCTGGTGGGCGCCGTAATCGACTTGGGAGGTCGCAACCATGCCTCTATACGAGTATAGCTGCCCCACATGCAGCCACAGGTTCGAGAAACTTCAGTCCATGAGCTCCACGGGAGCCGACTGCCCCAACTGCGAACAGCCTGCCAAACGCGCGATATCGGTCTTCGCGTCCGTATCCAAGGGCGGCGTCAGTGAGATGCCCACTTCCATGGGTCCTCTGCCTCCGTTGGGCGGTGGTGGATGCTGTGGCGGCGGGTGTGGCTGCGGCCCATAAGCGCCGAAAAACTGGAACTCGCATGAAACAGGGGCAAGTCACACTTGCCCCTGTTTTTTTATTCGTGGTTCAGCCCGGCTCGATCGAGTCCGGCGTAGTTTCTGCCAGTATCTTACCCTATGGCCTTGGTTTCACGCCCTCTCCATGTCGTTCAGGTCCTGCTGCCAGCCGGAATAACGCCGGTACACCAGGAAAGAGCTGCCGGCCACCGTCAGGACCGACGCCCCGACTATGGCCCGGACCGCCACCCACAAGGTCGCGTCAAACCAAAAGTCCTGCGGGAAGATACGCACCAGGTAATCCGTGCGCGGGTCCAACTGCCAGAAGTCGTTGGCGAAACTCAGTTGGTGGAATTTTAGGAAGACGCTGTCGAAACCGACCAGGGCCACGACTCCGAACGCCACCAGCAACCCCAGTGTCAGCCCTCCGCCCAAGGCGAGGCGTCTGGATAGATCAGACACGAACCGCATCCGGCGCACAGCGAACCCGATCGCAATCATGACCGCCAGATAGATCGCTGAGACCAAGGCCAGCAGATAAACGCCCCGCACAAGCTTCTTAACGTCTTTCATGTGTGCTATTTCCCGGTCGTTGAACAGGTCCCGTTCCTCGCCCATTATCTTTGTTCTGACGTCCAGCAACTCGTCTCCCGAGTTTATGTAGCCTCGGATGTCGGCCCCAACCTGGCGCAGGTCGGCGTCGGTGATGCCGGATATTCGGGAGATGGAGTACTTCTCAAAGCCGTCATTGTATAGCCCGGGGCTATTGAACGCCCAGGTTACGCTGGCGGTGATCAAGAACAGGGGTATGGCGACGATGAAGAGTGCCCAAGGGACCCAGCCTACACGGCCCATTTATTCTCCAGTTTGCCCTCTGGTCAGGCTCAAATATCCTGCCGGGCAAGTATTACTAAGTTAGCACCGGCCAGCTTGTGGAGCAACCGGCGCCCAATCTATAATTCGTCTATGCCGTCACAAAAGGATTCATTCTCCGACCAAGAACTAGGCACTTTCCAGACTCTGGTGGATATCGTCGCCCGCCTGAGAGCCCCTGGTGGCTGCCCCTGGGACCGGGAGCAGACCCACGACTCCCTGAAGCGCCATCTGCTGGAGGAGTCTTACGAGGTCATCGAAGCCATCGACCAGGGCGACCCGGGCGTTTTGTCCGAGGAACTGGGAGACCTGTTGGTGCAGATCGCATTTCACGCCGATATCGCACGCGAGGCCGGCGATTTCCAGCTGGAAGAAGTTCTGCACAAAATCAACAGCAAGCTGGTCCGCCGCCACCCCCACGTGTTCGCCGACGGGCAGGCCAAGGACGCCCGTGAAGTGGAGCAGAACTGGGAGAAGATCAAGGCCGAAGAACGCAAGGACAAGGGCGAGACAAAGTCGCCCGTTCAGGGAATCCCAGCCGACCTTCCAGCCCTGGCTTATGCCCAGTTGATGCAGGACCGCGTGGGTAAGGCGGGGTTCGAGTGGGATGACATCTCAGGGGTGCTGGATAAGCTGGTAGAAGAAGTTGCCGAGTTCAAAGCGGCCGCCACGCCGGAAGAAAAAGCCCATGAATTGGGCGACCTGTTGTTCACAATGGTCAACCTGACCCGCTGGAACGGCGTCCATGCCGAGGACGTGCTGCGGCAGGCCAACCAGCGCTTCGGCAAGCGGTATCTGGGCATGGAGAAGCTGGCAGCCGAGCGAGGCCAGGACTTTGAAGCCCTCCCTCTAGACCAGAGGGAAGAACTCTGGCAGGAAGCCAAGCGGCTAGTGGGTTAATAGCTTAAGCGGCTGTTACTCGTGGGTGAGGAAAGGCACGATGGTGAAAGTTAGCCCTTTCCACCTGGACGCTGGGCCATCTCCCCGAATCTTCGCCGACAAAACCCTTCCCTGCAGCCCAGAGATGTATTCGTCTATCCCCTCCACCCAAGCCTGCGAATCCAGGTTATCCGAGAAGCGCCGGTCCAAACGCAGCTTATTCTCTTCCGCTGCTATTCCACCCCTCTGCACCAGGGCCAAAGCCAAATACGGCCCGGTGTCGTCACGTCCGGTTCCAAGGGCGTAAGCGAGGTAGGGAAGTAGCAGGGTAGGACCGCCTAGCTCGGCAATCAGATCATCTAGGATAGCCGGCGAAGTGGCGTCGATCTTATGGGTCTGGTCGCTGAAGAACGCAGAATAGGTGTCTAGGTCCGACATGGCTTGCGCCAAAAGACGGAAGTCTTCCACGTCAGCTAGGGACTGCCTCTTCCCGGCACTGGAATCGATCAACGCGTTCATACCAGGTGTCTCTACGGTCCGGTAAACGTATTCGTTGGAGACTGCGATGCGGCCTCTACGGCCCAGATGATCGAAAGCAGGCGGCATGTTTCTTTCCTTGAGGCCGCCCTTACCGTCCTCGCCCCAAGAGTAAAAAGAGACGTCGTTGTGAGTCACGATGTCCGGCGGCGGGCACTCGGCGCAAGCATCCAGCGCCTGGGCGGTTGCGGCCGGGTCGAAGCGGCCACGGGCGACTTCCAGGATGAACGGTGGTGTACCGGCTTCCACGCTTTGGTCAACGTTTCTGCCGTCGAACGCCAGGTACTCCCGCTTTGAGTCGCCCATGGCCTCGCCGCTTATGCCGGTGATAAACGGACCTTGAGACACATAAGTCATGTTGGCCGGTCCTAAAAGGGCAATGATGTACTCCGTGAGAGCAGACTCGTCAGCCTCCGGCCCAGGTAATTGGATCCCAAATATCTCCCGGACTGCCGCGTAGTCGTTGATAGTTACGGACATGCGGGTGTCCGGCGTGTCGGGAATCGTGCTCAGCAGCCCTTCAAAAGATGACGCATTTGCGGGGGGAGTCTCAATGTTCGAGGCTATCTCAGTAGCGGGGGCTGTCTGAGTGGTGAGGGGCGTCTCAGTGTGGGGAGCCGTGAGGACTGCTCTTTCTTGGAGGCCGTTGCCGCCGCAGGCAGCTAAAAACGCAGCGAGCAGCACTATAACTATTGCCGAAACGGTGGCTCGGCCATTACCCCGCATACCCATTACCCCGCTCCAGCCAGACTTAGTTGGTTATCTAGCTGTGCCGGGGTAATCCCCTGCGATGTATCCCGGCTCGAGGTAGTATATTCCCCCGGTCATCAGCCGCTGTAAGCTTTCCGCAAGGATATTTCCGGCATTCTGTTGGCCCATTCCCGTGCGTGCAAACAAGCGTTGGCCGAGGCTGCGGCCGGGCCGTATCCACTTGGGATTGGGCTTGCAACCCGCGGCCAACGCCAGAGCATCCAGGGCATCTTTGAAATCGCCGATCTCGTCGACCATCCCCAGCCCGATGCCGCGTTGGGCGGTCATGACCTCGCCGGTGGCTATCTCCCGGACCGCCGATTCTTCCAGCGAGCGGCCCTGCACCACCACGGCTACGAAGTTGTCGAATATCTCGTCGATCAGTTCCTGGAACTTGTCCGATTCACGGTCAGTGGGGCCCCGCCAGAACCCGGTCATGTCCTTGAATTCCCCGCTCTTGTACACGGAGAAATCAACGCCGACCTTGGACAACAATTGCTCCAACACCGGCCTGAGGTAGATAACGCCGATCGACCCGACCAACGCCGTGGGCAGCGAGTAGACCTTGCTGGCGGCACAGGCCAGGTAGTACCCGCCCGAAGCTGCCATGCCTCGCACGTAGGCGTAGACCGGTTTTTCTTCCGCAACCCGCTGGATGGACCGGTGGAGGACTTCAGAGCCGGTGGCCGACCCGCCCGGAGAGTCGATGTCTAATAACAGGGCCTTTAGGCGTTTGTTGCTGCCAACGGACTCGATCAACCGCGAGAATTCCGGAATCTTGACGTGATTACCGATGACCCCGTGTATCTCGACGACGGCCACCCCAGATTGGCGTCTGATGCTGAAGGGCATGGCAGAATCCTCCTTGGCTGGATCGCACCAATTGTACTTGATTCCTAACGAGCCAGGCGGCTCAGCAGACGTGAAAAGCAAAAGATCGGCCCCGAATTATTTCGAGGCCAATCTGATTCGTAAGATTGAACTTGGTTCGCGGTTAGTCGTCGGCGGCGACGGGCTCCACGTCTCGGTTGTCCACGTAATCCGTAGCGCAGACCGAGGCATTGAGTAGTCCCCAGCGCACCATCCAGTTGTAGGTGTCTTCGACCTGGTCGTCGGTGTAGGGCGTGGGGTGGGTGTAGCGCAACCGAGACAGGATGAAGTCGTCGGCCGACAGAGGGCCCCACTTCTTGAGGACAGGCGCGAACTTCGGGTCGTCCAGCAGGTAATGGATGAACCGTTTCTTGTCCGCGTTAATCAGGTCTACTGCCTTGGCCACAGCCCTGTTGATGGCGGTGAAGGTCGCCTCGTCCATGTTATCGCTGGCGTTCTCGGCCCCCAGATAGTGGCCTTCGCAGACCGACCGGCAGCCGTTCTTTTCAGCCAGAGAGATGTACGGCTCCATGAGCATGGCCGCCGAGACCTCTCCACTCAAGAGGGCCTCCAGTCGGTTCTCCGGGCTGCCGTAGTGCAGCAGCTTGATCTTCTCGGCCGGCAGATAACCTTCCAGCAGGCGCAAAGCTGTGTAATGGGAGCCGGCGTGGAACTGGACGGCGATGGGTTCATTACCCAACGAGCCTGGATAGTAGTGCGGGGAATCAGCCCTCACCAGCAGTGCCTGGTTGGCGACAGATGAGCGCAGACCAATGATCTTGGCGCCCAGTTTGCTCTCGTAGGCCCGACGGACCTGACCCTCTTCTCAAGCCCGGTAGATGGTCACCTGCTGCTCTTCGAAGGGTATATGGCCCAGGATCGGGTCTACGTCCTCGTGATTGTCGGTGTTGTGCTCGGGGATCACGGCGTGGGCATGGACGAACTCCATCTCAATGCCTTCTTCCGCGAAGAGACCCTCGTCTTTGGCCACATACCAGGGCAGGCTGAAGACCGCCCCGTTAGTTTCGCTCATCACCTTTTTCATATCAGGCCACCAGTCCTAATAATCTTTATCTGGATTACGAAGAATTCTACCACGGCCTATAAACAAGGTCGAATAACAATCCAGGCACCCGGCCAGCATGGATGGTCTACCTCGTAGGCTCGGGTTTTAAACCCGCTGCAATCTGCTTTAAAGGTGGCTAAGCGGAGCAGACGGCGGCCCTCATCTAGGCTCTTTTCGTCGGAGTTCCTACACTATTTGTTCTGCTTGTTCTGCCAGGGAGGCCCCCGCTGTTCCCAGGCGCATACGGGACGAAAGATGAGTAACGGCGAATTGCACGCCGGCCTGG